>DFXX01000117.1:0-53035 GCA_002381765.1 Bacteriovoracaceae bacterium UBA4097
GCAATTATTTTATAAAGATGTTTTTGTAAGAAGGGTGAATTCATACATGCGGGTGCAGTCCTTTCTTGCCATCTCCTTATTAAGAGCAATATCGCTTGTCCAAGGACTACTTATAGCAAAGCCCGGCTTTCGCATAAATGTTCTAATGACCATTTGACTGGATGGAGCAATCTCCTTGGGAAGTCCGCTCAGAAAGTTGGCTACCTCATCATCACTCATATAGGAGAAAGTATCAGAAAGGGAATAGAAGTCATGCGGACTTTCTTTTAAAAGCTCTAGTAGGTTCTTCTGGTGAGTCTGAATATGGGTATGAGATTGCTTTATTTTCTCGATTATCTCCGGGTCGCATTCGGCAGGGAAGGCTTCAGGATACTTAATATGATTCAGGAAGATCATTTGTAGGAAGTAGTTTTTCCTGATATGAGTTGTTTGGAGGAGATCACTAAATTCTCTGTAGATAAATTCAGCAGCAGATACCTTCATAGTATTATTTGACTTAGAGCCAGCAAATGAGCCTTTATACAAAAGCTTATTTGCCACCCATTCATTCATAACGACTTGGGTATACCTCCTGAAAAACTCAGGCTTCCAGTATTTGTTCAAGGCCAGCTGCTGCTCCTCCAAGTTTTTGGCCTCAAAGATAGGGTCCATATTGCTCATAGATATAGATTTAAATAACCGGCCTAACTTCATGAAATGCCTCTCCCATTTACCAAGATAGACAAAACCGTGATCATTCCAGAGTGTTTCGAGGTCTTTCCAAAAGATTAAATCTTCTTCACTTAAGCCCAGTTCTCTAATGAGAATAGTCCGATTAAGGTAATTTTTAGTGAATTGAGTGTAACCTAAAAAATAGAGGTAGTTTTCATATGATAAAACTTTCGCGGCTCTTACTCTTAATCGGAATAGTTTTAATTGGGTTTCAGAGAGATCGACTACATGAATTTCTTCTGGATTCCTTGCTAGGAGTGGAGTAGCACGGCTTCCAGATCCACAAACTGTAAAAATCGATTTGGCATTCTGAGGTGCTAGCCTGAATTCAATCCAGGTATCTTCATTGGCCAGGCTGTAGTTCAGGCCTTCAAAGTACTTACTCATGGCTAATTCCTTTTTCTAGTAGAAGATACTCGTGGGATGAAGTGAACCAACCTGATTTATTGCTATTCTTCTCGATTTTCTCGCTTGCTATGCCGGCCCTGACCAGGGCAGAGATCGTTCCTTTCTTCTTTAACTGAAAAGATTGCTTGACTGCATTGTAGATAAGACCAGAAGAGAGTTTTAATCCCTGATATTTCTTTCTGATAGCAAGAGATTTAATGACCAGATAATCACCATCGTAGAAGGCATAAATAAAGCCAGCAATATTATCTTCTGGATCAATGAGCATTGCAGAAGGGGAGGAGTCGTAACTTTTTCCAGCTGCATAAAGTTCCGAAAATGTTTTAACGTCGATCGGTTCAAAAAGAAGAGAGTCATTGAACGCCTCATGACTCAATTCATGGAGAGTTGGTATTTCTTTATTGAGAAAATTTGCCTGATCAAAAGGTCTGAGCTTAAAACCTTGCTTCATAAGTCGATGATAGCAACTCTTCATATACCCTGTTCCCATGCAGAACTGGCCTATTCTAAAATGAGGAAAGAAGATGGAGTGATACTTGGCAAGATCATTAAAGCCAGCTTCTTTAAATAAAGTGAGATATTCTGGAGGATTTGTGGGTTCCCATGAAAATCGTGGGAAGAAGTTTTTACTCATGACGGAAAATCTGTAATCAAACCATGTGGAGAGATCCACTGGTGCTACGACTGATTGTGCACCCAAAGCTAATAGCCATTTGATGGCTTCGCCAATTCCCATTGTAAAAGCTTCTTTTGCTTGAGAATGCTTAAGATCTAGTTCAAAGAAACCAATAGTCCCTTTTCCAGCTAACAGTGGACTGAGTCTCGCACCAAGACGCATAATGGGTTCATTTGCTTCTGACTTTATTAACCAGAAAGCTGCTTGATTCTGATGGCCCCACATTATAAGTTTTCTCACTTGAGCTTCAGAAGCTGAACCTTGGGAGTATCTTTCTTCTCTTACTTTTTTGGGCAATGAAATAAAATCAGCTAGAAATCTTTCATCTTCACATGTCTCCATTCGCTCAATAAAGATGCTCGCCATGATTACTCCAAAATCCTAATTTCACCCTTGGTAGCATCCATTCTGACTCTCATACCTGTTTTAAGTCTTTTCATAAGGCCTCCATGGACTCCGACTATGGTCGGTATTCCTAACTCCCGGGCAACAATTGCCGAATGGGAGAGTAGGCTTCCTCTTTCAATGAGTAATCCAGAGGTGGACGGAAAGAGGGGGACCCATCCTGGATCTGTTCTTTCTGATACCATGATTTCACCTTGCAGACCTTCAGCGTCCTCAGCTTCTCGTACTACTCTTACAATGCCTTCAACCGTGCCAGGGCTGCAGGGAGTTCCTATGAGAACATTGGGATCATCTGACTTTGGTTCTTCCCCTTTCAATAGATCTTGCTCGGAGAGTATTTGGGGAAAGAGAAAGTTAACTCCGGCAGCTCCTTCAGTATAAAAGCGATCAGGTGGTTGAGGTGATTTACGGTATTCATTAAATTGTTCTTTTCTGGTTAGTGCGAGTGCCTTGAAATCTACCTCAAAAGATCTTCCTTCCTGATAGGCAATGATCTCATCAATCGAGAGATAAAAGATATCCATTGGAGATTCTATGAGTTCAAGCTCATAGAATCTCTGTCCAAGAGATTTAAAGATTCTGCGACAAACGCCAAAAATATTAGTTCTAAGAAGTCTAAGGTCTTCTCTATCTTTTACTGCCATTCGAGCGTGCTTAAGGATAAATAAGTAGAACCTGAGTTTAATGCCACTCAGATTCTGATAAATCACTTTTTCCGCCTTGAGTGAGGTTTGCTTCTCTTTGGCAATAATCTCATCTACGGATGTGTTCTTCATCTTCAGAAAGCTAATGACTGCTTCCACAGCAAAAGTAGGATCTTCATGCAAGTCTGTTGATTCAAGCTTCAGTTCATTGATGCATCTAAATCCATATAAATCGATAAATCCCTGAAAGTCCTTGAAAACTTCTGGTGCCCTGCCACTTCTCATTCCGCGGAGGACTTCCTTTGCTCCGGCCGTTAAAAACCACTCTTTAGTTTCTGCATCCCCTTGCTCAACTTTTCTAGCAAGCTTCATGAGGAGACGTGTTGGCTCAGTGCTTGGGAGATCCCCTTGGCCACTTAAAAGATCATTATATAAAGAAGTGTTACTATTATTTTTTATCCATTTATCAGTAAGTGATTTTAAAAGTCCAAAAAAGACCATACATCTGGTATCGCTGATAATAGGGGCCTTCCATTGGAATAAAAGCTTCTTGTTTAAATAGTCGTATGCATCCAGGAGTTCTTCTATGTTCTTAGATTGATAGTTTTCCTGCTTTGCCCTTCCATAGACGTGTGCAAAGTTCAATTTGAAGTCCTCAATGATTTTCCTAACTCGGAAGATTCTCCATAGATTCATCCAAAGGATATAAAGCTTTCTAGGAGTTGAGTATTTAGGAGGATTTTTCGTAAAGTCAAAGAGTGCGGCTAGTTCTGGTCTTAATCCTTGTTTCACTCCCATCATTGTTTCCATAAAACTATTGGAGCTAGCCGAAAAAGGGAATAAAAAAATCATCTGATACCAGTTTCCTAAGTTGTAATAGACTCTTCCCCGAATAAGTCCAAGCATATTACGGAAAGTCTGCTCATGTTCTTTGACTAACTCAGGAGGAACTCCCATGACTTCACAGAACTGGATATAAACCTGACGGTAGGAGCGGCTAATATGGCTGAATGTCAATGGACTAGTAACACCATTATAGGATTCTGTAATATTGGAATTATCCCAAAGGACAAACCTCTCACCTTTTACTCCTTTTCTAAAAAAGGCTTCGGGAGGAAGACTAGTTATGGGTCTGGTTTGAACACAATAGAATGCTTCACCCTCAAAGACCCATTCTATATCCTGGGGGAGGCTAAGGTAATCTTCCAACTTTACCATGATGTCGGCTATGATTCTGATTTGCTTATTGGACAATGATGATTGTTCCTTTTTATCATGTGGAACTTCTTCTTTGATAATTCCGCCATTTGAATTCTTGTTGTAGCGATACTCTTTTTTAACAAGATGAGGCTCAATCTTAAATTCTGCCTTCTGATTGGTCGGGCGAGTGACATAGTAATGATCGGCATCTAGTTCTCCACTAACAAGACCTTCACCTAGTCCATAGACAGAACTTATCATCATCTCTTCACGTTTTAGGAGGTTTATGGGATTTCGACTGAAACCAACACCAGCGATATCGGCAAACACCATTCTCTGAATAATGACTCCCATTGAAAAACTAGTGTTTGATATTCCTCTCTCTCTTCTATAACTTCTGGCCCTCTCAGTGAATGCTGAGGCCCAACAAAGCTTAATGCTTTTTATAATCTGATCAATATCTCTTTGACTAAGATAGCTAGTGAACTGACCAGCGAAGGAATTTTCAGCCGAGTCCTCACCAATACCACTTGAACGAACAGCGAAGCTCGCTTTTTCCGAACTGATTTTTTTTAATTCAGCTGGTAGTCCTGAAGAAACCTCTTCCGGGAGTTTACCGGTTGTGAAGAGAGATTCGACTTCTTGGTGGGGAAGAGCATAAAGGTCAATGTGCCTGAACTGCTCCAGAAATAATTTAAAGGCCTGGGCGGAGACGCAAAACCAGGAGGGGGAAGGAACTCCACAATGATGTAGGCGTGCGAGGTTAGTTGCCTTGCCCCCGCCTGCTTCTTCTAGTATTTCTAAAGCATGATTCGCAGTGAGAAAAAGAGAGGTCATGGTTAGCTCCAAATGCTTATCAGCCACTTTACGGCAGGTGCCCATAGTATGACGATTGAAGACAAGGTTGAAAGAAGTGCTGTGATTTTAAAAGCTTTAGGTTTTATAACCCAGACAATAAGAGAAATTAAGAGAAGTAAGAGCAAAGGCCAAGATGCAATTTCAAAATTTGCTTTCTGAACACCATAAGCCGATATTGCAATAAAGATAGTGGTCAGTATAGACGTTAACTTTCTGCCATAATGTTGAGCATATGTTTGGGCCAGCTTGTGAGCAGATGGATCAAGCTTTCTGCAAATCTCAAATGTGAAGGAAGCTCCAAAGTTAGCTATAAGCCATCCTTGAAAGTAACTGTTGTTAATGAGCTCGCTATCTATGGCAAGTGCCGTCCAGGCATGGATAGGGAAGACGATAAACTGGTGAGTTAGTGCATATATCATGGGTTCTTGGTTTAAGGCCTTGCCGATGTAAAATTCTTTAAACATAAGCCAGGCAAATATCGTCGATATTCCCAGAGCAAGACCTCCCTCCCAAGAATAGATGAGAGCGATTACTAAGCTCATAATAGAAAGAAAGCCTAATATACATATTTTAGCATTCATGACTTCGGCTACGGTAAGAAGACCTCTGGGAAGTGGCCTCATCGGATGCATAATTTTATCCTTGTGCAAATCCTTAATCTCATCACCAAGTCTCATCTGAATAAAGAGGAGGGTATTGAGAATTAAGCCGATCAAGAATAGCGATGGATTAAATTCCTTCACATAAGCCATAGAAGATAAGATAATTCCACTTGAGATGAATCCCAGTGCAACAAGAGGAGATCTCTCCTGAAGATAGATAAACCATTTCTTTACTGCCATATTCACCTTTATGAATTATTGAGACTTTCCTGACGATCAATTCTTGAGCGATGTCTTTTATCTCTTTTAATCTTAATATCTTTTATCATCTTAATTTCAGGATGATCTTTTAGAATTCTATTTTTTTCTTTTAAGACTTCTTCACCAAATAGGGTAAGCTCCTCTTTCTCATTTCTATGTAGGAATGACTTTGAGCTTTGCATTTCAGAGTAAAGAGTCTGTTCGAGAATGAAGTCATCTTTTGACTGAGTCTGGCGACCCATATACCAAAGATAGCCGTCTTCCATTCTTACCCTATCTCCCATGCAGTGCCAGAGAATTCCTGTAGCATCCATCTCTTTAATTCCCAAATTTTCTTCCTTACTCCCAACATATTCTCCAGCCACATTTGGTCCACTAACCCAAAGAATCTCTTCTTTCAGCTTTGAGTTTATTTTTGGAATAGTTTTGCCTAAGCAGAGGGTCTGAAAATATCCTCTTTCTCTACTTTTTTTAACAGCATCTTTAGCATCCATAAGGGCCACGGGTTCAGCTTCGCTTCCTCCATAGATATGAAGAAACTTTGTATTGGGGAAAGCTTCGAAGTACTTTTCGAGAATCCAGCAGTCAGTAAGTGCTCCTCCTATGACAAGACGGTCTAAATACTTCAGTCGATGAATCATATCATGATCTAGGAGTGTTTTTAGGAAAGCCGGGCCAGTACTTAGGGTTTCAGGCTTGAAGATATCGTATAATTCAAAGACCTTTCTTAAGTTTTTTTTATTCCATTTCTGTGGAATGATGACAGAGCCCCGGCCCGTGGCTAAGTGGAAAAGGGCAACATTAGGAAATAAAATAAAATCAGGGCCATTCCATTTCTGTGGTTCAAGTTCTGTGAAAGTATCATAGATATTCTGCATATACTGATGAGTTCGTATGACACCTTTAGGAGCACCAGTAGTACCTGAAGAAAAGACTACAAAAGCGTGATGATCACCCTGAAGTTCTTCAACCTTAAATCCTGTGCCTTTAGTTTTTTTAATATCTGCTGCTGAAATCCAATGGGGGATTTTTCGAATTGCACTGGAGCGTATTCCCCAAATCTTTCCCATAAGGCCCGAAATGAAAGCCTTAGGAGAGGTCTCTTTAATTACATGATTTATCCGATCTAAAGAGAGCCATGGTTCTATAAAGACGACTCTTATCCCTAGTCCTAAAAGGCCACAAATAATTCCGAATAGAAGGGGAGAAGGAGTTACAGCTACCAGGACTGAATCGCCTTTTTGAATGTGCTTTTCTTGCATAAGGGCCTGGACTTGAATGCTTAAGTCTGAAATCTGCTTAAATGTTAAAATTCCATGCTTAATGTCTGCGATGGCCATCTTTTCAGGATGCTCTTGTGTCCGCTTTGAGAATAGTTCGATCGCATTCATTTCTTTGTCCATCCTTCTATGCGAACTTTGCAACCTTCCTTCGGCTGCAAAGTAAGACTCATAAAATAGGCAGGATCTTCCGGAGAGAGAAGGGTCATCTGAGTATTCTTTAGGCAGATGGCAAGAATAGTTAGAGCTTCAAGAGTTGCAAAGTGGGCACCGATACAGCTTCTTGGACCCGCTCCAAAGGGAATATAAGCATTCTTTTTTATCGACTCGGAATTTATAAATCTCTCTGGCCTAAAACTAAGTGGATCCTCCCAGTAGGCTGGATTTCTATGTAATGTATAAATGGAGGCGATAACATTTGTCCCTTGAGGGATGTCGAAATTTTTAATCTTTGTTGGAACCATGTTCCTGCGGGAAATTCGCCAAAACGGTGGAAATAATCTCATGGATTCTTCAAAAGTTGCTTTAAGGTAGACGAGCTTTGTAAGCTCCTCGTAGCTAGGTGTTTCTCCAGATATCACCGAGTTCACTTCCTCCATGACTTTTTTCATCACATCGGGATATCTTAAAATTTGCTGCCAGGTCCAGGTCAGGGCATTAGCAGTCGTTTCATGACCCGCAATCAAAAGATTAACGACCTCATCCCTTAACTGCTCTTTGTTCATTTGAGATTGATCTGTTGAATCTGTTACCGAGATGAGACTATCTAAAAGGTTTTCTTTCTGTCCCTTTTGTATTCTTTCTTCAATCATACCATTAACTAGTTTATCGATATTTTGAATGGCCCCAAAAAACTTTTTGGTACTTTTTAAAGGAAGTGATTTTTCAATTGCTAAAGCTTTTGCTCTCTTATTACCGATAGGAAAGGAAGACAAGAGAAGCTGAATCCAGAGATGGCGAGTTGTCTGAAGGTAGGAGAGCATTTCCTGAAGTGATGATCGAACTATTTTAGAATCTGAAAACTGATCTTTTCCAAACAGGCTGAAGCTTATTATCTGAAGAGTTACCAGGTTCATTTCTTCTGCCAGATCAACTTCCTGATTAACTTTCCACCTCTGCATCATCTTTAATGATTCTTGAACCATGATCGGATAGAACTTTTCAATATTCTTGGAAGAGAAGACTCCTGTTAAGAGTCGGCGCTGCTTTTTCCAAGTATCACCTTCGCTCACCAAAAGGCCATTTCCTACGATTAGTTTAAAACGCTCATAGCCGGTAGATTTTGTGTAGTTTTTTGCATCTGTGAGTAAGATTTGTTCAGTTGCTTCTGCATCATTAAGCATGACAAATCCATAGGGACCAAATTTGAAGTAAACGATATCGCCGTATTTCTTAAAAATGCTTTCGTAGAGCTTGATAGGATGCTGTCTTCTTTGGACAAGCATTTTGATAAGTTCTGACATGGCCCTGGGGCCAGGAGGCAAATTCATTCGGATCCTCGAGATTGTATAGACTTAAATTATAACTAACCTAAGTTGTACAATAAAGGGGACACGTTTTACCGATTCAGGCAGAAGTTACTCTTCTTCTTGAATTTTTACGATCTTGCCACAGGCCATAAGCATACCGCCCTGAGGCCGCAAGTCTTCCCCGGTGGTGATATCTTTAAGGATCAGAACACTTCTGGTGGATAGTTTGAGATAATTCAAGGAGGTAGGAGTTTCATTTATGGCGCTTCTAAGATCTTTCACAAACACATCCCACTGGGCTTCTTCGCTATAAGCATAGAATCCCTGACTGTCCGAGACAGGCATTTCTCCTGAGGCTTCTGCTTGATTCGTGAGCTCACTATCTAACGGGATGAGGATTTCTCCCGCCACTTTCTGGCTTTCTTGTAAATCGATGATTCCATCTTGATTCGTATCATGTTCTTTTTTGGGACACTCACCTGCAGTATTTATAAATTGATAAAGTTTTGTTCGTTTGGGTAGATTGATCATCTTTAAGTTAACTGCAATCTTCTCTTCATCGATTTTGATAATGCCTGCTCCGGAAGCCTTCTCCACTTCTGGCCCAGCACTTGTTAGGACCATCCGATAGACTCCTTCCGGACTAGATTCATGCTTCTGAACTGCAATATTAACTGAGTTAGGGGAGTTTGCTACTTTACCGCAAGCTGTTAGTGACAAGAGGATCACCAGTAAGGTTAACAGAAAATTGACGCGCATAAATCATTCCTCATTAAGTGATGTATTGCTCTTCGGCTTTGCAAACATTATGCCTAAAGAATACCCATCAAATACAATATGGATTAACTGCTTCTTGGCTGATGTTATTTCTTCAGTACCTTTGTAGAAAATATTTTCTCTCGGGGGGAGTAGTGAATTTAAAGACTTGTTTGATAATTACTGTAATAAGTGCCACTTTCAATGCCTGGTCGGAATCTGATCATTTTAGTGCTTATCGAGAGCCAGAAACGGATTTCTCACATTACATAGATGGGGAAGCGATTCAGAATAGATCCTCTATCGAGACCCCTCTAAAGATTTCTCAAAAATTTATGCCTGAAAATGAGCTACCGAAAGCAACCATTTGGGCCAATAAGGAACTTTTACAAAAGAGATTTGAAAAATTTAGAGATATGCGATTTTTGAATTGGAAAAAAGGGGAAGAGTTTCCCCGACGTCTTTCATGGATGTTTCCCGATGATGGTTGCTATGCTCGGGCGGCGTTGGTCAATCGCAATGCTTTCCGAGAGTTCATTCCCATTCCTAAGAAAGTTTTCGCTTTCGGTAATCTGAGAGTAGAGACAGATAATTCTCCAAGAGGAGTGGTTACGTGGTGGTATCATGTCGCTCCTGTTGTAGAGGTTGATTCGGTTAAGTATGTTCTTGATCCTGCTCTTGAGCCTAATCGGCCCTTGGAGCTAAAAGAATGGATTGAGCTCATGGGAACTCCTGAGAAAATTAAGGTTTCGATATGCGACTCTGGGACTTACACCCCGGGAGATAATTGCAATAAGGAATCAGATGGTCTGGAGCTAAGGGCGGAAAGGGCCCAGGCCCACTATTTGAATCTAGAATGGAAAAGACTTGAAAGACTTGGGCGCGAGGCCGAGATTGAATTGGGTGATGGACCGCCCTGGAAAGAGGAATCACCGTGACAACCAGAGAAGAGCGCGACTTAAGTCGTGGCGGGTTTCAAAATAGGGATGTGGGAAGAAGTAACTATAACTTTGACTTTGGTCCCGAATATGGACCTGACTTTGCTCGCTTTTCAGATCCCCATCCTATGAATCTTGAGGATGCCAAAATTAGAAAAAAGATTTTTGATAAACTTCAATCTGAAGATAAACTATGTGAAAGTGATATAGAGATAATTGTTGAAAATGGATTTGTTATCCTGAAAGGATCAGTTTCAGAAGAAACGGCAAGGGAAGAAATCGAGCGGATAAGCCAGGAGGTTCCGGGTGTCGTGACAGTGGTTAACACCCTGTCTTTTCAATAGTCTTTTATAGTGAGGAGAAAATTTGAAAGAAACGATGCAAAAGCTAATTAACTCCTCTCCTGTATTTTTTCTTTGTATCTGTCTGATTGCAACTATTCTGGTTGCTACCTTTATTCGAGATTCTATCGAGCGGGAAAACCGAGTTAGATTTAATAGTGATGTCAACGAGATTCAGACTTCAATTCAAAGAAGGATGGAGCGATATGAGAATGTTCTGATAAGTGCGAGATCCCTAGTCCTTACTCAAGAGAATACCACCAGAAAAGAATTTAGAGAGTTTGTTGAGCATATGGATCTGGATGAAAAACATCCAGGAGTTCAAGGAATCGGTTTGGCCTTGAAGGTTGATCCATCCGAGTTTCCTCACTATGAAAGAAAGCTCAGGAATGAAGGTTTTGAAGACTTCAATATCTGGCCTTTAGAGCCTAAGAGAGAAGCTTATTTCCCGATCATCTATTTAGAACCCCTGGATTGGCGCAATAAACGGGCACTGGGTTATGATATGTACAGCGAGACCATTCGCAGGGCCGCCATGAAGATGGCCATGGAGACAGGAAAGACTGCTATCAGTGATGTTGTTACCCTGGTACAGGAAACTCCTAAGAATGCTCAAGCCGGATTTCTCATGTATCTCCCTATTAAGGGGGAGGATTATGTTCTTAGAGGCTTTGTCTATGCTCCTTTCCGGGCCAATGATTTATTCTTCTCGCTATTTAATAATCAAAGATTAAGTGATCTAAAGGTCAATATAGAAGTCTTTGACGGAAAGCCTTCTCAAGAGAATTTGCTTTTTGATAGCAATCAAAGGTTAGACGAGGACAGGGAGCCCAGATATTATAGTTTAACCGAGATTCCTATGTTCGGACGTCCCTGGAATCTCTATGTTTCTGCCGGTAAAAATTTTACGAGCAATATTAATGAATATCTTCCACTTGTGATTCTCTTCCTCGGGTCGTGTTTAAGTTTCATTTTTTACTGGTTTTCAAACAAAATGCGAAAATCTAAGATTGAAGCCGAGAATCTTGCCCGCGAATTGAATACTGCATTGGAGGCGAGAGATGAGTTTCTTTCTATTGCATCACATGAATTAAAGAGTCCGATGACCTCCATGAAGCTTCAGGCCCAAATGAATTTAAAGCTTCTTTTACGTGGTCCAGAACATTTATCCTTTGATCGGGTAGAAAAGTATCTAAAATCAACTAACACTCAGATCGATAATCTCACCCGACTGGTTGAAGATATGTTGGATATTTCCAGAATTAATTTAGGTAAACTCTCTCTCTTTAAGGAGAAATTCAATCTCTCTGATGTGACAAATGAAGTTGTCGATCGGTTCTTTCCAGATGAAATGAGAAATCAGTTAATCTTGCAAATTGAAGAGAATGTCTTAGTCGAAGCTGATCGCTTTCGAATAGAACAAGTCTTGACCAATCTCATTTCGAATGCAATCAAGTATGGAGACAATAATCCTATTAGTATTCTTCTCGAAACTTCGAGTACTGAGGCCATATTTACTATTAATGACCAGGGGATAGGAATAGCTGAGGATAATCTTGAGAGAATATTTCTGCGTTTTGAGCGGGCGATCTCTTCCAATCAAATCAGTGGTCTGGGTCTGGGTCTCTATATAGTAAAGCATATTCTTAAAATGCATGATGGATCGATTCAGGTAAAAAGTAGGCTAGAAGAAGGGTCTACCTTTATAGTCTCACTGCCCGTTATAAAATAACCACGCTCAAGTGTCATAATTTGGTATGAAGCTTGCTCCATTTTAATGCAACAGCATCAGGAGGAAGCAAAATGATTAATAATACCAACAACTATGAAGACAACAGTTTTAATTCAGAGGCAAATATTCCCTTGGATGAGGCAAGAGCTTCTTCAACCGATAAAATCAGAGATAAAGTTCCCGTCGACAAGCTGAAGGATTATGGAAAAAAGGGATTAGGTCCATTTATCGATGTCCTCCATAAATATCAAGGAGAGTTTGCTCCCTACTTTACCTCCCTCTCCAAAGGTCTGAGAGGTGGGGCCGATGCTTTAAATGAAGAAAACTCACCGGAAGCTCAGAGACAAGTTTCACGATGGTTTCAAGAAGCGGCTGACCTATTCTCTCAGGCACAAGAAAAATTACAGTCCAAAGACAGAAACGAAATAATGAATTTTTTAGAGGAGCAATCCCGGCGTAAACCTGCCTTTATGTTCTCATCCTCATATATAGCCGGCTTATTTTTTGGAAGATTCGGGCGCCAGGTAGGGAAAATCAAGTTTAAAGGTTCAGAAGAATCATCATCATCAGAATCTGATGTGAACTCTTCATTGCATTGATTATTAATAACGCTATCAAGGAGATGATATATGGAACCTAGAGTAGAAAAAGATCTTAATAAGAATCCAAGACATTTTGAACCTTTGGCAGATGGTGATGGCCGCACTCATTCAGCCTCTCATACTTATCAAAGTAGAGAAGGCGATACATGGCGATATCAATTAGAAAGACTATATGATGATATGGGTCTTCTCTGGGAAAAACAAAGTGAACTTATTCGAACTGAGATGAATGAAAAAATTACTCAACTTAAAGCTGCTGCTGCTGCGATGGTAGCGGGAGGGGCCGTATTATTTGTGGGCCTCATCTGTGTTGCCGCTACTGCAATCATTGCCCTTAACCTTGTAATGCCTTTATGGCTTTCAGGAGTTATCGTTACTGCTGCCTTTCTCATCATCGGAGGAATCATGGTGGGTGGTGCTAAACAAAAACTTGAAGCTGACAGTTTGAAGCCAAGACGCTCGGTCGAAACCCTAAGTGAAATCAAGTCTACACTCAAGGAGAGAGTCCATGAATTCAAACACTAAATCATCAAAACAACTCAAGCGTGAAGTTGAAAACCAACTTAATGCTATTGATAGAGATATCGATCAATTAAAAAACCGCCTAACGCCAGGTCGCTTCATCGATGATGCGGTATTTTCTCGTTATCGAGGGAACCCACGGGCAACCTTCGATTACTTGAAAAGTAATCCCATTGGTACCACGTTTCTCACCTTAGGAACGATTTTACTTATGGAAGATGAAAGCCATCAAAGCTATGAGACTTTGGCCAGACGGAGAACCTCGGATGCTCTTGATCAGGCACAAGTCCAGGCAAATGGACTTATGTCCGATGCTCGGGTGAGAGCTCAAGGTCTCAAAGAGACAATAAGTTCTAAAATGCCTCATAAAGATCCATCNNAATTTCGTTTCTAAGGCAAAAGAGGGAATAGATTCTGCTAGATCATCGTATGAGGCCACTAAAGAGAATGCACTTCACAAGCTAGAGACGACCAAAGAGAGTGTAACTAACCAAGCTCAACAGACTTCAGATTCTTTTACCTCAGCTACTGATAGACTCCGTGCCGAGGCTCAGGGGAGATTGGATTCTGGTCTGAATGACTCCTCATCCAGCATCGATGGGGAAAATCTAAAATCTAAAGCTCAGGAAGGACTCAATAAGGCCCGCTCAAGCTTGGATTCAGCAAAGGAAGAAATTCGTTCTCGAGCTCATGAGGGAATCGAGAGGGTCAGGTCACGTGTAGATACGGATGCAATCAGAGAATCGGCCAGCGGTATGCAGCCCATGGCGTTTATGGCATTAGGGGCCGGACTTGGAGCTCTGACGGGAGCTTCTTTATCAGGTGAGGATGATGAATTTGGAAACTTGGAAGAAAAATTATCTGAATTCAATCATGATCTCCAGGAAGCTCTTAATGAGTCGGCAAATGTGCTCAAAAATCAGTTTATGTCTGACTTTAAGGACCTGAATGTAAATATATTTTAATTTAAAGAGGCCTTGCTTTTTAGCAAGGCCACTTTACATTAAGACTTCTGAGATATCTGTGAATGTTTCAAATATAAAAGTTGGTTTTTTTGATCTCAAAGCTTCGGCAGAGGCATATCCCCATAGGACCGCTCCCGATGACATGCCTATAAAAGAGGCTGCCTCGATGTCGCGACATTCATCTCCAATACTTAAACACTCTGATGGATGTAATTTAAACTTCGTGAGCAATTTTTTATAGATTTGTCGCTTTCCGAATATAGACACTCCACAGTGAAGAGAATGAAAGTATTTGAGAACTTCCTTGTTCAGGATAGCTTGAACATTGATCAATGAGTTTGAGGTAACCAGTGCTAAGGAATATCCCGCTTCATGAAGAGAGCGAAGTAACTTCTCGTAATCTTTGAAGGGAAGAATCTGCTGTGCCTCACGGTTAAATTTTCGACGCATATAAGCTGCAATAAAAGGTATCTTCCACCAGGCGATACTTAAGTACTTAATGATGCCTTTGGAGTCAAGAGATCTCAAAGTTTCAAGTTCATGGGCCTCTACTTCTTTAAACCGAAACTTTCTAGCAGCAAGATTGAATGAGTTTTGAAACCAGGGGTATGAATCGACTAGAGTTCCATCAAAATCGAAAATTACAAGCTTAAATTTGGTCATACCCCATTATAGTTACTTCTTCTCAAATAATAAATAAGAGCTGAGAGGGAATCCGAGTAAATTATTGACCTGCTTATTCTCGATAAGTTTTAGCCCCCTTAGACGTTCAAACATGGCCGCGTCCATATCCGTTCTAAAACCAAGGTATTTACGGGTCAAGGGATCAATCCATCTCACCATATTTGACTTGAATGAATCTCGAGTTCTGAGATTGGTAATAATAGCAATATGGCCACCTTTCTTGGTTACTCTAATCATTTCTTTAAGACCCTTTAAAGGCGCGTCCATGGCGGAGAGGACTGAAGGGGCAAGCACCAGGTCGAAGGTATTGTCCTTAATATCCATTTGGCCTGCATCCATAACTTTCAATGAAATACTTTTTCTCTTGAGTTTTTTGGCCTTCTGTTCGGCAATGTTCAGCATCTTCTGGTTTATGTCAATGCCCGTATAGCTTACATGAGAGGGAAGATAATTGAAGGTGAGACCAGATCCCACACCCACCTCGAGAATTTTTAAACCTCTTTTATCTTTTTTACTATGAATGAGTTCTCCGATCTTTCTATGCCCTTCTGAAAGGGGTTTATTGAAAACATGGTCATAAATTGGTGCGATAAAAGAATAATCTCTCGGAGATGCATTTCTCATAAACCTTCCATATTGTTATTGATTGAAGTTGGTACTAGCATTCTGGTTCGGACATTCCCATCTTGAAGTATAATTCGCAAGACGCAACTGGTATGTGATTGGCGTCATAAGAGAATCACAAGCTTATATTAAGTTTAAGCCTCTCCTCAATTTTGACAAAATGGCATCAATCATTTCAGGAGGAAAGAATGAGTACAAAAAATAATTATAATGAAGAGAATGGTCCTTGGGAGCAAAGCAGAAGTGAAGGCTACGATTCCCCTTATCCTGGCACGGCCATAGGAAAAGGTGAGGAGCAATTTGAGAGAAGAGAAGATTTTAGTGAGACTTTGCAGTCCTCACCATCCGATGAGGTCCTTAAAAGAAAGGTCTCAGAGGCTCTTTCTAAGAGTCATGAGGTTGATGCCTCTGACATTGAAGTGAGGGTTCATAATTCTATTGTGACCATGAGTGGTACAGTTTCTGATCGAGAGATGAAGAGAAATGCCGAGAGATGTCTGGATGATCTAGGGGATGTAAAAGACATTTATAATCGACTTACCTTCAGCTTGTAATACTTCGATAAAAGGTTTACAACCATTTTATGGATGAAAAAAGAATTATCGACCTTGAAATGAAGCTCACTCATATGGAAGACCTCATGGATCAGCTCAACCAAATCGTGACTAATCAACAACTGACAATCGAGCGTCTTACTAAAGATGTTACAGATCTCAAGTTAGCGAGCTTGGGGTCTGCTAATCAAGGTGACAGGATACTTTCCAATGAAGTTCCTCCTCACTACTAGGACTAGCTAGCAAAAACCGGAACAAGTTTCACTTCTTGAGCTTCTTCAGCAAGTCTTTTCTCTTCTCTCTCACTGATATGTTCTGTTAGCTTTGAATAACCAAAGTATCCCAGACCTTGATCAACTAAGACGACAGCATAGCCCAGTAGCTTGAGTTTAGGGTTACCTTTCCTCTTTGATAATTGTTCAAAGTAGGTAAGGGCCGCCACATCGATTTGTACTTGAGATGAACCAATGATCATTTCCCAAGATGTATCTGTTAGAACTCTTTCCATATTAACTTCATCTTTTAGCACAAAATTGAGTGCGGTAGAGTTGCCAATGGCAATCATTCCACAAGCAGCATATCTGCTCTTTACTGTTTTAAGACTCGAAACAGCAGCTGTCATGAAGAATGTCTCTGAAGCCATGTAAGCAATATTTTGCTGAATATCAGGATTGGTCAAAACATTTTGCGCCATCTTTAAAGGATCTTTATCTTTGACTTCATCATAATTAGCATAAGTTTCGGCAGTTAACTGAATGCCAGTGCTTAGCATGATATATTTCCACTCAGAGAGTCCTGCTTTTACCGAACCGATTAATTTTGATTTAAAAGGAGCGAGCTTATCACTTAAGCGCGTTCTCACCTTCATGGCCGTGATACCACCGGCATAGGTTTTCTTAAAGAGAGCACGATTCCATTTTTGCATTTGCACTGAAGTCACTTTTCCACCCAGCTTCTTATTAATCCCCTGAATATACTTTTCAGAAAGCTTTCTCTGGGCCAGGGAAAATTTACTAATGTAAGTCGTCAATTGCTGACCCATAGTGCTAGCACTGATCTTCGCACCCAATACTTTGAGTGGTTTTTGAAGAAGTCTAAAGACGACACTTCCACTTACCCAAAGCGTGACATCAACTCCTAAAAGTTTCCAAGCATCTGCCCCTTCGGCTTTTTTAAGCATGAGACTGTTTTGTTCAAAACCATAGATAAGCATTTCATAAGAAGTTCTGATTTGTTCCTTGCTGAGGGTTTTTGCCTCAACAGCACGTCTAAGTCGAGTTTGATATTCTTCAAGATCAATCCACTCTTTATAAAAATCACTTTCTTTTTGATATCTGTTATCGAGAGAAAGGAAAAGATAGCCCATTAAACTTGCATAGGCCGAATAGAAAAGCATCTTTGATGATTTGGTATAGTTACTAAAAACTTTTTCCTGGATGGTCTTCTCGCAACTAGCTTCTTCACATTTTGCGGTTAGCTTATATATTCCTCTGGTCTGTTCAATGAGAAACCAAGTCTCAATCTTTCCATCATCATCAAGATCACGTCCATAGCCTAAGACGGAGTTAATTTTACTATTGATCCTCGGAAGAAGGGCAGATTCAAGTCTAATCTCTTTACCACCTAAGTCATTAGTGTATGAGACCGCTCTCACTTCAAAAGAATCACCTTCATTTGAGTTCACTTGATAGATTGCTTCAGCACCGGCCCATGTAAATGCTGAGAAAAGCAAAAAAACATACGCTAGCATAAGTTACTTCCTGGTTTTCTTCCCATATAAGCAAACTCTATGCCGGCCTAACCTGCTTTAAATCAGCTTTATTGCTCTCAGACTGTACATCCCACTGTAGGGATGTAAAAAAGTTAATCAATGCCTGTTATCGGAGGCAGCAGTCTTAAGGTTGGAGGTAGTCTCCGACGCCAAACCTCGTGTAATCCTTGCCTTATTTCCAGCTTGTTGTGGGGGGGATGCCATATTATTATAGAGGGATATTATATTCATCGACTTGAGGAGAGATATGAAATCACTACTGGCTTTAATTGTTCTATGTGCGGCTTGTAGCTCCAACCATTCACCGGATAAGAAGGTCTCTAGTGTCAATGACAAGTTTAAGACATTACAAAAAGCAGCCAGCCCAGATCTGGCCAATTACCAAGGTCCTAACCGGCAAAGGCTTCTGTGTTACGCCGATGACATCTCTTTTGAAGAAGCCGAAACCGCTCTCTTTAAGAAGCTTGAAGCGAGCCTTCTAACAGGACAATTTACTGAACTCAATGAGATTCTCAGCTCCGATTATAAAGGTAGCTCTTTCTTTAAGAACAGAGCGAGCGCCGCCAAGAGTCTGGGAGGAGACATCTCCTACAAAACTCTTATCACGGCAGATCACTCTTTAGATCAGAAGCGTTTTATTGATGATCTAAAGAAATATTATAAGCAGTTTAAGACTCTTAAGAATGTGCACTTAGAAACTAGTCAGTACAGGATATCAAAGTCTCAGCGTTTATCCGATATGCGGCCTTTTGAGTTAGTGGCCGATCTCAATCTTAATATTAAGGGTATTGGAGCTGATGGAAAACTTCGCGAAGATCGTGCACTCATTAAGATACGGGCCAGCAAGATGAGTGGTAAATGGCTTCTGAATTCCCTTAACTTCAATGAGCTTCTAACATTTTCAAATTCTAATCCTCACTTCAGTGAGCTCAAGCTTGCGGATGCAGGTTTGGGTTCTATGAAATCTTACGAGCGACTTGAGGCCATTCGTCGCGGTGGCTATACTCTTGCCCTTTCCGACTTTAATGCTGACTCTAATACTGATTTCTTGTTAGGAAGCTACGGCAAGCTGCAGCTCTTCAAAGGTAAGGGAGACGGTACTTTCTCAGAAGTTAAAGACTCTGGCCTGGAAGAGCATACCTTAGTTAAGAGTGCGGTGTGGGCCGATCTTAATAATAATGGTCTTAAAGATCTTCTCATCGTGCGTTTTGTTGATATGAGTAGTGAACATTTCTCTGAGTTCCTCAAAACTGAGAGCAAAGAGACAAGAAATAAAATCGATCATAATAAAACTCCAAAGTTAAACTCAGTGGTGATCTATAAAAATCTTGGTAATGGAAAGTTTAAAAAGGCGAGTGAACTCACCGATGCCTTGCCTACTGAACATGCCATGCCGGCCACCATCGCTGATTTTAATAATGACGGCTTTCTTGACATCTATATTGGATATCCAGGAGTTAAAGACTTCACCACCTTCTCTCAAGACGCTCAGGCTAAGATGGGGAAGAAAGCTCAAGGGGTTTATCTAAATGATGGCAAGATGAACTTCTTTTCAAAGGCGATGAATAAGAACAAAAAATATGAAGTCTTCTCTGAAGATAATATGATTTACCCTCATTCTTCAGTAGCGGTTGACTATAATCAAGACGGAAAAGTGGATATCGTGGTGGTCGACGATAGAGGAAACCTCTCAGTTGCTTACAAGAATCTAGGTAATGCAGAATTTGAGATTGATAACAAGGCTATGGGCTTTCAGAATTATGGCATTGGAATGGGGCTGGCAGTAGGAGATGTTAATAATGATGGCAAGGTTGATATGGCCCTCACTAACGTCGCCTTCAATCAAAGAAATCGCATGGCCCGCTCTTGTGCTCTGAACTGGGGCGAAGCAGTAACTAAAGATGAAGATCTGCAAGTTCGCTCGGGACTTCGTCTCTTCCAAAACATGAATGGCAAAAAGTTCAATGATCAAACAGCTCTCTCAGGACTTACCGATGTGGGTGATGGCCTAGGAGGGGTTGAATTTCTGGATTACAATAATGATGGACTACTAGACATCTACGTAAGTAATGGTCTTTGGTCAGGAACTGAAAAGTCCTTTGATCTAGCAGGCACTTTTAATAGGGCCCTAAGGCATCAAGTCGAGGAGGGGATCTACGAAGGACCGGTCACAACCAGATCCTTTATGATGGATATTCTCGCTAATTATCGTAATGAAAATGGCGATGCCCCATCTATGGCCGGATTTCAATCGAATAAACTCTTTAGAAATCTAGGAAACGGAAAGTTCATGGAAGTGGGTTATCTGGAAGGCGCCGACAGTATTGCCGATGGCTATGTGGTGGGTACTGCCGATGTGAATAATGATGGTGTGATTGATATTATCTTAAGAAACGCGGATCCAGGTACGAAGCTCGTTTCTTATCCTCCAGTTCAAATCTATCTTGGTAAGAAGTCTGCTTCCAAGTCCATCCAGATCACACTGGAAGGAAGAATTTCTAACCGAGATGCGATTGGTGCCGAATTGACTGCGACCGTTAAAGGTATGCCAGTTCAAGTACGCCAGATGATTGCTAATAACGGAACCATTCAGTCAGAACAGAAGCTGTGGTTTAGTCTAGGTAAAGAAGAAAGCATGAAGGAACTCAAGATACGCTGGCCCAATGGTAGGGTGCAAGTTCTGAAGAATCTTAAACCGGGTAAGCATCATATTGTTGAAGGTAATTCCTTAGCAGCTAGCAATTAAAATTTAGCAAAAAAAAAGCGGCCTATATGGCCGCTTTTTTTGTCTTTGGTTTTAAGCATTAAGAATTAAATACGAAGTATAAACAATCCATGTTGCAAAAAGCAGCCCACCCACGATGCGGCCTAATTGCTTCTTCCAAATACAAAATGGCATGCAGAATAATGCAATTGAGAACATGAGCGCAGTATCAAACTTTGCTAGATGTTCACTCACTGGTAATCCATTGGCAGAAACGATACTGGTGATACCAATCACGCTCAAAATATTGAAAATATTTGATCCCACCACGTTCCCAATAGCGATATCTCTTTCCCCTTTTAGTGTCGCAGCTACAGAAGTAGCGACTTCAGGTAAAGAGGTTCCTGCAGCAATAATAGTGAGTCCAATGACGGCTTCACTCCAACCGAGAAGCCTTGCTCCCAGAACGGCACCATCAACGAAGTAGTTGGCTCCAAGCACCAGTGCTCCAAGACCAAAGATAAGAATGAGTAGATCTTTACCTAAATTTCCTTCCCCTGAAAATTCTGTTTCGTATTCTGTATCTGAGTCTTTACCCTTAACTGCTAATCTCACCTGAAGAAGAATATATAAAACAATTCCCGCTGTTAAAAATGCTCCCTCTGTTCTGGAGATAGAATAGTCCTGAGAGAAGAGAAATAAACAAAGAGAGGATATCACCATGATGGGAATATCTATCCTGATTAGCTGAGAAGAAACGAATAAGGGTTTGATAAGAGAACAGAGTCCTAGAATGAAGGCAACGTTGAAGATATTTGATCCCACGACATTACCCATCGCAATGTCTGAGTTACCTTGAAGCACGGCCATAATACTCACTGCTAGCTCTGGAGCCGAAGTACCGAAAGCGACAACTGTAAGACCGATGATAACTGGCGAGATGCCGAATCGACGTGCCAAGTGTGAAGCTGACTGCACAAAAAGATTTGCCCCCCAACTTAAAACAAAACCTCCGCCGATTAAATATGCAATAACCTTAATGATATCCATGTCGATAAAGTCCTTTCTGAAAAGCTTTTAAGTCTTATCATAGCTTGGAGTTGAGGAATTGTGAAACCCATGATTGGATCAGTTTCTGTGTGACTCGACTAAGACGCGCCGCCTTCTTGAATTCAATTATAAAATTAGAGTCCTATTTATTGACTCATATCATTTTTAAAGAAGATCACTTCTGAGAGCCTGATGGTACACACACCGAGGAGGAAAAATGATTCAAACCCATAGGGCTATGGATTTGCCCTTAAGAGAGACCCAGTTTACCGATGAATTTTCAAAAGAAGTTTTTGAAATGACTTACAAGTACGCTGGTGAGAATGATGTAAATGATAGGCATTTGGCCATCGCAAAAGATATTGCCTCAGTTGAAAGTGAGGAAGTTCAGACGTATTGGACCGAGAGATTTCTTGATCTTCTGGAGGATTTTAAGTTTCTTCCAGGTGGAAGAATTACTTCAAACGCGGGAACGGGGCTTAAGGGCACTACTTATATTAACTGCTTTGTAAGTGGCTTCAGAGGAGAAAATCAGGATTCAATGGAATCCATTATGGATGAATTGAAAAGACAGGCACTGATTTTAAAATCCGAAGGGGGTTACGGCTTCTGTGCAGATGTTATGAGACCCAGAGGTGCTTATGTGGATGGAATCGGGGGAGATTCCCCAGGTGCAGTGAAATTATTAGATATGTGGGATACTCAGAGTGCTGTCATTACCTCTGGAAGTGGCTTTAAGAAAAGTTCTTCCAAAGGAAAGCAGAAAATCCGCAAGGGTGCTCAGATGGTCACCATGTCGGTTTTCCATCCCGATATCGAAGAATTTATTACTGCCAAACAGACCTCCGGCAGACTTACAAAATTTAATATGTCAGTTCTTGTGACCGATGATTTTATGAGCGCTGTTGAAAATCATCTTCCATGGAATCTTGTTTTTCCGGATATAGAAAAAGCGAAAGATGAATATGATAAATTTTGGGATGGAAATATTGCTCTCTGGAAAGAGAGAGGTTTTCCGATCAGAGTCTATAAAACCTTTCAAGATGCAACTGAATTATGGGATCTCATTACCTATTCCACATATACCCGGAATGAGCCGGGAGTGCTTTTTCAGGACACCATTAATCGCTTAAACAATCTCTATTATGCTGAACATATCAATGCCACCAATCCTTGCGGAGAGCAAGTCCTGCCAGTTGGGGGAAGTTGCTTATTAGGATCACTCAATCTCACGCAGTTTGTAGCTCCAGAAAAGCAAGATTGGGATTATGAAAAGTTTAAATCATTTATCCCGGTGGCAGTACGATTTCTTGATAATGTAAATGATCGCACCAAGGTACCTCTTAAAGAGCAGGCGCAGAATCTTACAGATAAAAGAAGAGTGGGGTTGGGGATTTTGGGATATGGGTCTGCGCTCATGATGATGAAGGTGAGGTATGGCTCACCAGAGGCCCTCAAGCTTACAGATAAACTTAGCTCATTTATTATGAATGAAGCCTATAAAGCTTCTTCATTGATAGCTAAAGAGAAAGGTCCCTTCAAACTTTTTGACCGAGAAAAATATCTTAATGGTGAGTTTGTAAAAAATCTCTCTCCCGATGTGAAAGAACTTATCGCCAAGTATGGAATGAGAAATAGCCATCTTCTCTCTATCCAGCCCACTGGTAATAGTTCGGTTCTTGCTAATAATGTCTCCGGGGGACTTGAGCCTCTTTTTATGACCGATTATATTCGCACAGTTGTTCAGCCCTTTGCGCCAGAAGGGCTCTCGCTGCCTAAGAATATTAATTGGTCTGAGCGCTCTTTCTCTCACGAGGGAAGTCTTTCCTGGAAGTGGATCACGGAAGGTGATGAGCCTATGCTGTCTACTATCTATCAGGGAAGTGTATATAAGATTGACCAATCCAGGGGGCTTCTTCGTGAGTCTCCTGTAAGAGATTATGCGGTAGCCTTCCATATGAATCAGGGAAGCTGGGATCCCAATGCCGAGTGGGCGGCTACTTCTTATCAATTGGGTATCGATGATCATGTGAAGACCATGGAAGTTCTGGCCAAATACATCGACTCCGCCATGTCTAAGACAGTTAATATACCAAAGGATTATCCCTTTGAGGACTTCAAGCGTCTCTATACCGATGTTTATAAAACTGGGACCATTAAAGGATGCACCAGTTACCGCGAAGGCACTATGGCCTTTGTGCTTTCAACTAAAAAAAGTGAAGAAGATATTGAAGCTATTCCTCGTACCAAGGCCATCGTGAGACCTAAGGAGCTCATCTGTGATATTCATCAGATTATATCTCAGAATCAAAAATGGGTTGTGTTGGTTGGTCTTTATGGGAAGGATCCCTTTGAGGTCTTCGCACTGAAGCAGCAGTCACTTCATCTGCCTGCCTATCTCGAGCAGGGGAGATTAATTAAGCAGCGCTCTGGCCACTACAATCTTCTCACTCCTGATGGATGGATGCTGGATGATATCAGCCGCTTTTTCGAATCGGATGAGCAGGAGGCCTTAACCAGAATGATCTCTACTGCTCTAAGACATGGGGCCGATATTGAATTTATCGTGAATCAACTCTTTAAAGCGGAAGGAAATATTACTTCTTTTGCTAAGGCCATTGGAAGAACCCTTAAACATTATGTGACTGAAATAAAGTTCACCATCTGCTCTGCTTGCAAGGGGAGCAATATTCGACTCCAGGAAGGATGTTTTGTCTGCAATGATTGCGGTTCGAGTAAGTGTGAATGAAAAAAAAAGCCTCCGAAAGGAGGCTTTTTAATTTGGTAAAAAATTTTGGAGCGGGCAACCAGATTCGAACTGGCGACCTTCTGCATGGCAAGCAGACGCTCTACCAACTGAGCTATACCCGCATGAATTCAAAAGTGCTGCTCATATTAAAAAACACTCGCAAATTTGTCAACTGAGTTCTTTAAATATTCTCGGGATAGCTGGTAATTTCCCCATTCATAGTGAGAAGCTGGCCTGAATAGTCAGTGGTTTCAGGATTAAAGGCCGGGATTTTTCCGTGCCCCCCTGGGACGTCGATGACGTAATGGGGAAGGGCCCAGCCAGGAAGCTCTTTTCTAAGACTGGCGTATATTTTTCGGCCTGTTTGAAGCGGTAAGTAAAAATGCATACCACCTTTCACAGGATCTGGATGATGAAGATAGTAGGGACGAATCTTAAGTTCAATAAAATGATTAATGAGATTCAAAAGATCCTGGGAAGTATCATTCACTCCCTTGAGTAGCACGGTTTGAGAAAGTAGCTGAACCGGGGTTTGCGAAAGGGACTTTATGGCCGCTTCTGAATCTGAATCAAACTCTGAGAGATGATTGGTGTGTATCGCGATACTAATGGTTCGAAATTTTTTGGAGAAAACCGTAAGAAGTTCCAAAAGTCCGGCATCGATTCTCTCCGGAAAGATCACCGGATAACGAGTATGGAATCTAATGTCTTTTATTTGAGAAAGCGAGGCAAAGGAATCAAGGTACTTCTTTAATTTCTCGTTGGAGAGTGTGAAGGGATCCCCACCGGTGAAGATAATTTCTGTGATCTCAGGATGCTTTTCTATGTAGCTTAAGGTCTCTGAGAATTCCTTTTGAAAGAGTTCATCTTGGGCGTTCAGCTCATTTTTTCTAAAGCAGTAGCGGCAGTGAACCGGACAAATATTGGTAGCGGTAAAGAGCGCACGGGAAGGATAGCGGTGAATAAGCTGGGGGGCCATATTATAGGCCTTATCCCCAATGGGATCCTTCATACCATTTTGATTTAAAACTTCATCAAGCTCAAGGCCGTCTGGCATAAATTCTCGAGCGAGAGCACCCTCTGGTCCTTGATCTTTTATCTTCTGAGCAAGCCTCCTGGGAATAAAAAGAGGGTAGGTGCGGGCCACCTCATTGAGTTCTTGCTTAAGCTCCCAGCCCAGATAACCATAGAGGTCACCGAGACTTCTGAATGATCGACTGAACTCAGTGGTCCAGGGAGTCTCTGGCAGCATCTCTTTGGAGTTCCTTTTCATACTGACGTTTGTAGATAAACGCACAGGTTCTAATTAGTAGGGCACCATATACGGAAATTCCTAAGAAGTGATAGAGCAGAGTCTTAAAGGGCAGAACCCCCCCCTCTGAGAGAGTGTAAAGAATCCACTTCAAGAGAACGATATGGGCCACAAAGATTATAAGTTGAACTATTCTTTGGCCGAGATTTTCACGAGTAACGAAATTTTTTATCACTGAATGACTCCTGGCCGCCAATAACTTGCTTCAAGTTTTGAGTAGGCCTTTATTTTCTTCAAAAGAAAAGATTTATTCATGCCGGTTAAGAGGCATTCTGCAAACAACACTGGTCCCTGAGGAAGAGGCATGAGACCAATCGGTCGCACAGGACGAACTCTTCCCACCGCAGATCCTCCCCGATAATCCAGGGTGACTAAATGCTTTTGCTGAACCATATCCTTTAAAGCATTGAGTCTCGTAGAGTAGTTAAAGCATTCGTTGCGATCAAAGTTAGAGAGCCTAAAGACAAAGCTCTTTTCTAAAGCAACTTTATGATCGGCTTCTACCAGAGCAGAGCGGGCCATGATTTTTAAGCAGGCCAGAGTATCCTCGATCGCTACATGGTGATTGAGAGGAAAACCAAAATATTCGCTAAGAGTTGAGAGTTTAAAATTTTGGGGCTTCTCTTCTCGGTTTTTGTAAATTGCCCGGGCGTAGCGGCAGCTGTCGAAAACATCCAGAGGAGGAAAGGCAATCTGGAAGTCATGAGAGGCCTTGATGAGATAGCCCAAATCAAAAGTAGAATTATGAGCAATCATGGGATGCCTTCCCACAAATTCCCAAAACTCTTTCAGAGGTTTTTTTATGGTAGGCGAGGTCTTAAGATCTTCATTTCGTAGGCCATGAAATTGAATGGTAAATTCCGGAATCTCGATCAATGGATTGATGAGCTGATGGTAAGTACTTACGACGCCCTCGGCTGTAATTTTTACGGCAGCAATCTCGATGATCTTATCCACCAAGGGTGACAGCCCCGTGGTCTCTAAATCCACCGCCACCAGCCCTGAAGGAAAGATCCTTAATAGGGAGGTAAGTTCCTCAGGAGTTATGGCCAGGCTGGATAGACTTCTTGACATAGGGTGTCTTATAGCGTTTTTTGGCCCAATTCGTCCAGTCAAAAGGGCCGCAATTCATTGACATGTGCGCTGCACTTACCCCAATATTTCAGGACATTTAAAGAACTCTTGGAAAACAAAAGGATTCTCTTCATGGCCAAAACATTTGATGTGGTCGTTCTCGGTGCTGGTCCCGGCGGTTATGTAGCTGCTATTCGTGCTTCTCAACTTGGTAAGAAGGTTGCCATCGTTGAAGCCGACAAACTTGGTGGGGTATGTCTTAACCGTGGATGCATTCCTACTAAGGCCCTTTTAAAATCTGCTCATTCTGTTCACGAAGTCGCCGATCTCAAGGGATTGGGGATCAACGTGGATCTTAAGGGACTTGATTCAACCGTGGCTGTTAAGCGCGCCAATGAGATCGCGAGTAATATGTCTAAGGGCATCGCCTTCTTGATGAAGAAAAATAAGATTGAAGTCTTCAGTGGAAAGGGTATTTTTAAATCGGCCAAGGTGATCGAAGTCACTCTAAATGATGGAAAAAAAGAAGAGCTTAACGCCGGCAATGTAATCATTGCAACTGGAGCTAAGTATCGTTCATTCCCAGGACTTGAGCATGATGGCAAGCGCCTGATCGGTGCTTGGGAAGCCCTGAAGATTGAGAAGCTTCCAAAGTCGATCGGTATCGTAGGAGCTGGGGCGATAGGAGTGGAATTTGCTTACTTCTGGAATGCCTTTGGCGTCGATGTTCATATCTTTGAAATGCAAAAGAATCTTCTTCCCATTGAAGATACCGATGCTTCAAAAGAAGTGGAAAAAGCCTATAAAAAATATGGTATAAAACTCAGCCTTGGCATTGAGGGCATTACTGCAAAAAACAATGGTAAGGATGTCACTTTCACTGTGACTGAAAATGGTAAAAAAACAGAGCATACCTTTGAAATGGGTCTAATCGCAGTTGGCATGACGGGAAATATTGAAGGCTTTGGTCTTGATAAGGCCGGTGTTGCTACTGATCGCGGGTTCATTAAAGTGAATGAAATGTATGAAACAACCGCTAAGGGTGTATATGCCATTGGGGACGTTTCTGGACCTCCGCTTCTTGCTCACGCAGCTTCCCATGAAGGTGTGGTCGCTGCTGAACATCTGGCCGGTAAGCACCCCCATGCTATCGATAAAATGAATATCGCAGGCTGTACTTATTGCCAGCCACAAGTAGCTTCAGTTGGTTACACTGAGCGCGCTCTTAAAGAGAAGGGCATCGAGTTTAAAGTTGGTAAGGCCCCATTCATGGCCAATGGTAAGGCCATTGCCTCGAATGAAAAAGATGGTTTCATCAAAGTTCTTACAGGAAAGCATGGTGAACTTTTGGGTGCGCACATCGTGGGTACTCATGCTACTGAACTTATTCATGAATACGTTCTCTTCCGTCAAATGGAGGGAATCGATGAAGAAATTTTCGCTACTATCCACCCGCATCCGACTCTCGGAGAATTCCTGGGAGAAGCAGTCATGGCGGCCAAAGGTAGAGCTTTAAACCTATAGTGATTTTTTAAGGAGATAGTTATGGCGAAGATAGAAGTAGTAATGCCACAAATGGGAGAGTCGATCACGACTGGTACCATTACCAAGTGGCATAAGGGTCCAGGAGATGTGATTGAGCTAGATGCAATCCTTCTTGAAATCTCAACCGATAAGGTTGAATCAGAAATTCCAAGTCCGATTCAAGGTAAGATCATTGAGCTTCTTTACCCTGAAGGAACTACCGTTGATGTGGGCAAAGCAATTGCTATCATCGATGACGATATGAATGCAAAAGTTGAGTCTTCCGGCAGTAAGCCTGCGGCCCCAGCCTCTGTGCCAGCTGAACAAAAAACGGCTCCCTCACCTGAAGGCGGCATGACGGCTGAGAATAATGGCGCAGCAGCGGCCATGAGTCACAATGAAGATGAGAGAAATGAAGATGGGTTCCGCTTCTATACTCCACTGGTTAAGGCCATGGCAAAAGATGCTGGCATTTCCCTCGGCGAACTCAAAAATGTAAAAGGCTCTGGCGCCGGCGGAAGAGTCAATAAGTCTGATCTTGAGCAGTACATCGCTTCTCGCGGTCAGGGTGGAGCTCCTCAAAAAGCCGCAGCTTCTGCTCCTTCAGCTCCTGCCGCATCTCCTGCTCCACAAGGTGTTTCTCAGACTCGCTCTAGTGGTGAGAGAGTTGAGATCATTGCGATGGATAATATGAGAAAGGCCATCGCGAGAAATATGGTTGCTTCTAAGCAAACTTCTCCGCATGTAAATTCAATCGATGAAATCGATATGACGAGACTTGTGAAGGCCCGTGAAAAAATTAAAAATGAGTTTAAGAAGCGTGAAGGGATTAACATCACTTATTCACACTTCGTTCTTTACGCCATTGTTCAGGCCCTTAAGGATCATCCTCTAGTTAACTCTTCAGTCGAAGGGGACAACATTGTAGTGAAGAAAGACATTCATTTAGGATGTGCCGTTGCCGTTCCTGGAAATGGTCTGGTTGTGCCGGTAATTAAGCACGCTCAGGATTTAAACCTTACTGGTATAGCTCGTCAGCTTGATATCCTGGCCAATAAGGCCCGCAATAAGAAACTCACGATGGATGATCTTACTGGTGGAACTTATACCTTCACCAATAATGGTTCATTCGGAACACTTATTGCTACTCCAGTGATACTTCAGCCTCAGGTTGGTATCTTCTGTACAGGTGTCATTAAAAAGAGAGTGATGGTAATGGAAGACGATGCAATCGCTATTCGTCATATGATGTATGGAACTCACACTTACGATCACCGTATTATAGATGGTGAGCTTGGAAGTAAGTTCCTGGCTTCTGTTAAGTACCACCTAGAGAACATGAATCCTCAAGACCTCATCTAATTAAGGAAGGCCCCGTTAAGGGGCCTTTTTTCTGACCAATTTTATGCCAAATTTAAAGTCTCTACTTTCACAGGCCATCTCGATTGGTGTCCATAACGGTCTCAGTGAGAGTAAGAAACTTGCTATTCAGATTGCGACACTTGATGGCTATTGGAGTCTCTTCGTTATTTCATTCTATGTCTTGCATAGTGTAGTCAATGGCCATAACAAACTCTTCATACTTCATACTTCATGTTTTCTACTTACGGTTTTCGGAATTTGGCTTTTTAAGAAAAGGCATTATGATCTTGCCCGCCCCATGATTCATTTTATTGGGCTACTTGAAATATTCTTAACGGCCGATTCAAGTAATATCAATTCCGGAGCAGAGTTCTTCTATTTTACAAGTATATCAATTCCCTTCATTACCTATACCTACGAAGAGAAGTGGAAGGGGATCCTTTTGACTTGTTTTGCCTGTTCAGTTTTAGTCACACAGCAGATTCTGGGTACTGGTATTTTTATGGAGCAGTTGTCATTCTCCATTGTTGATCGAGTTATGGCGATCCTTTTTGTGGTCTCATACTTTATAGTTATTCTCAACGTTGCAAGATGGCAGTTAAAAAAACTACAGATAGAAATTACTCATCAACATAATGAACTGATTCACACTTCTAAGATGGCGGCCCTGGGTGAAATGGCCGGAGGAATTGCTCACGAGATAAATAATCCCCTTCAATCGCTCTCTCTTCAACTGACTATTCTCAAGGAGAAATATGAGAAGAAAGAGGTTAATGATCACTTGAGCCGTATGGATGATATCGTTCACAGAATTGGAAGGATGGTTCAGGGACTTAAAAACTTATCGAGAAAAGATCAGGATAATCAGGAAATCTTTGAATTGAACTTTGTGCTTAATTCCGTAGTAAGTATTTCAACTGAAAAAATATCTAATTTGGGCATTCAGCTTATTGTAAAAGGAAAAACCGATTTTGAGCTTATAGGAAATCCCATTCAAATATCTCAAGTTATCTTGAATCTCTTAAATAACTCCATTAGTGCTATTCATAATTTAGCTGAGAGATGGATTGAGATAGAAGTTAAGCAAGTGGGAGAGAAACTGCAAATCTGTGTGACGGATTCAGGTCTGGGCATTCCTCGCCATATAGTCACTCACATCATGAAGCCCTTCTTTACCACCAAGCTTCCAAGTAAGGGCACAGGACTGGGACTTAGTATTTCTAGTAATATTATTGATAAGCACGGTGGGACGCTCTCGTATGATGAAACCTATTTTAATACCAGGTTTGTGATTGAATTGCCTTTGATGGCTAACAGCCACTTAAACACAGATATGGGGCGGAGATAACCTACTGGATTCACCACCCCATAATTTATCGATGAGTATGAGCGTAGCGACGCTGGTTCTGCTTAGGGCGTTCATGGGCACGACGAGGATGTCGGCTTACATAATGATTTCTGATGGTGTTTTGTCTCCACCAATCAACGGCTCCTCCTAAAAGAACAACAGAGAGAATTCCATAAAGTATCTGATCCAGTCTTCCTAGCTCTAAGACATTAGGTATGATGGTAAAAAGGGATTTATCCATTCTCAAATAACCAATGTTGGGCATACCTGGTTCACCCAAGATAAGGCCAAGAAGAGCGAGAATTCCAAAATAGAGACCAAAGCTCAGGCAGCAATAGAAGGCATTTAGACTGTGATCCTTAAATCCTCCATTATAGATTAAGACACCACCTGCCACTGCAATGATGGAGCTGCTGACGGCAGAAAAATGCAGACCTGCAAAAGCAGGAAATAAAATTCCAGACAATCCAAGAATGAATAGTGCTACACCTACAATGATACTAATGGTCTGTGTGCGACTTTTCTTTTTCCCGGGTTCTGGGGGATGAACTTGTTCATTTTCCATGGCTCCTCCTTAGACTTACAGAAGAATGCAAGTTTCAGACCGGCCGGATGTTCTGGTTATTTGCCTTTGATTAACTATGTCAGAGGCAGAATTCCCCAAAGTTTACTTGCCGGTAATGATCTTCCAATTCTCATTCATGATTTTTTCCGAACCATTCTTCTGATAGCGATAGAATTTCTTTTCAATTCCATGGGGAAGATATTTTTGCTCAGTCCAGTTATGGGGAAAGCTGTGAGGATATTTATAATTTTTCTTCTCGGGAGAAACATTGGAAAGATGTCCTGGCACTTCCAAAGTAGGGTTCTCTTTGACAAAACTCATGGCCTCATTGATTCCCATATAAGCCGAATTTGATTTTGGAGAAAGGGCCATAAAGACCGTGGCATGGGAGAGGGTAATACGTGCCTCAGGCATACCAATATGCTTTACCACATAGTGAGAGTTGGCAGTGACTTGCAGAGCTTGCGAGTTGGCCAGCCCCACATCTTCACTGGCCAGGATCATTAGCCTTCGCGCGATGAATTCCGGGTCCTCACCACCGTCGAGCATAATGGCCAGATAGAGCAGGGCCGCATCGGGGTCAGAGCCACGAATAGATTTAATAAAGGCCGAGATGACATCATAATGGCGATTAGCATTTTTATCGTACTGGCGAGCATGCTCAAAGAGTTCTTTTAGAACTTTTTCCTGATCGATGAGTTCTTCCAAACTAAAGGCCGCAAGGCGGGAGAGCTGATTGAGAGCAAAGCGAGCGTCACCATTAGAGAGACGAGCAAGCTCATCGATAAAGACTTCAAGCTCTGGTTTACCCAGATCTGTTAACCCTCTTAAAAGAATACCCCGCAAATCTTCCACCTGAAGCTGTTTGAGTTCTACCAGAGAAACTCGCGAAATAAGGGCCTTATTAAGAGCGGTATGTGGATATTCAGTGGTGGCCCCGATAAACAGGAAGTCCCCGTTTTCCAGATAAGGAAGAAGGGCGTCCTGCTGAGACTTATTGAAGCGGTGAATNNTGAATTAATCTTTTTAGTTCAGGAATCCCACTAGTTACCGCATTAAAAACGATAAGTTCCCGGGCAATCTGGCCTGAGAGGATATGGGCGAGTGTAGTCTTTCCCGTTCCCGGAGGGCCCCAAAAGATGACGTGGCGAGGATGGGCCACTAGTTTTTCCAACTGAGGCCGGATCTTATCTTGTCCGAAGAAATCCAAGAGACTCTTCGGTCTTAATTTAGCTGCCAGGGGGGGTGTATGTTTATTGTCGGCCGAGGGGCCGAAGACATCCATTTGCATAGTCCCTTTTAACAAATTAAATGCATGTTGCCCAGCGTCCGATGTTGACTCCTTTGGCTAAAAAAGTTATTTTGGTGACCAAATTAATAAGCTGTTTCGGCTTAACTATCGTCTGCAGGAAGGGGGTGTATTGAGCATGTCGACTATCCAAATCTTTATTGATGAGCGTTTCCCAGCGGAAAAAGCTATCAAAAAATTTAAGCGCCTTTGTGATGCTTACGGGATCGTTAAGGAGTACCGCGCTCGTTCTGAGTACAAAAAGCCTTCCGTTAAGATGAAAGAAAAGCTTGAAAACGCTGATAAGCGTCGCCGTAAAAATGACGGACGTACGCGTTCTAGCAAGTACTAAAACAGTCGTCAGGTACCTTACCAAAAGGTACCTGACACTTTTCTCTACCTTTCTAAAAATAGTATCTTAGTAAATTATTCCAACGATTATGCATTAGCGATAGATAAGGGGCCATGCCTTCTGGAGTCTTCTTATTTCTCTTTGTGAGTTTCATATTGAGATGATTAAGAGCGAAGTTCAGAGCACTTATATTGTGATTGAGAAATTTATAATTACTTTCCTTGGCCACATGTTGCTCAATGGGATGGATGAAGTTGAAGAGAAAATCCCTGAAAGTATCCTTATAAAGAAAGGGAATAAATTCTGAGACCGAGAGTGAAAGAACTGTCTTGAGTTCATCCAATTTTTTAATGATGAGATAGGTTTCTTTCTTCTCTTTTATCTGGGCCCGAATGAGGAATGAAGAGTTGTCGAGATTGCCCTTAAGTGCTTGCAGATCAATTTGAAAATTACTGATCACTCTGAGTCCCCCCAAGGTATTTATATAAGGGGAGGCGGAAGCCTTTATATTGGAAGTAAGCTCCAGGGTTTTACCCTGAAGAACTGAAAGTTTTTCCCTAAGGGAATCGATGATTATGAGACAGTTTTTATCAAGGTGACGAGGACAGGCCAATAGGAGGTTCTCTTTTTCCTGAGTTACTTTTTCCATCTGAGAAATCACCCCAACTAACTCTTTTGGAAAGTCGGGGAAATGGGCCACCATTTGATAGAAGTCATTTACGATAGCGTTTAAGGTCGGACGAACTTTTGATTGGAAGATTTGAGGAGTAAGACTTCGCTGAGCGAGAGCCGTTTGTGAGAGAAAGAAAAAGGCCAAGATGAGAAGTTTCATTTCCCTTATTATGCCTAAAATTTGCTTTTATGCCACCCGGGACGAAAAAAGTTTTATTTGACTCAGCCCGGGTAACTTACTGAAGTAATCCTTGCCAGTAGGATGATAGATGAATTTAAAGTTACTGCATTCTTCTGGAACAATTGACCTGGGACCAATGAAAAGAGGCTCAGAACTCGTGCAGAGAATCTGCTTTTTTGCGAGATTAGGATGATTGGACTTTAAAGCAGCCAGTAAGAGTTGAGCTCCTCCGCCCAGGGTCAAAAAGTACAGATCATTTTCTTTCTCTTGGGTGAGTCGATCGAGGAAGTTTTGAAAAATTCTCTCAAACTCCATAGAGTGAAAGTAATGGTGTGAAAGGATAATCTTTCTAAGTCCCAAACTCAAAAGGCGCATTTCGGTTTCGCTTAAACCAAGATGAGCAAAATTTGATAAATGAAGCTCTTCGATGGAAAAGCTATCTCGTACCTGGAGGAGTGAGGAGAAGTAGGGCCTGATCCCGTTTGGTCCATCTTTCAATACCGTAAGCCGGAAGAACTCTCGCCATTCCATATCCACTCCCTGGTGCTCTTACATCGACACTCCTGCAGCAAAATTTAAATGATTGACCATTATTGTTTTCCTAAAGTTTACAGAGGTAATGGCCTGATGGACTCTGTGTTAATGCTTGCTTCATGGTTGCTTAAGTTACCCCTTAGATTTTGCCATGTTAGAACCTTCTCATGAAAAAAAATACCTACCTTCATTCTTTCAGCGAAGTCAAACCAAAGCATCACCTCCCTCAGGAGCAGCTCAATGCCTGGACGGTGAAGGCCCATTCCCGAACTGAATACTTGCTGACGGGCGAGGACCTGAATCAGGTAGAGTTAAGCCGCTACTGCGTAGGGGAGAGTCAAATTAAGCAGAGATATTTTGAATGCCATGATGTGGATGAGAATTGGAAGGAGCATCGAGTGTATAAACTCACTTCCGATTCTCCCATGGGGGTAGATATTCAGGAGAGAAATCTCATTGCTCAGGAGTGCTCGTTAGGTGTACTTGAATCACTATACACCGAGAAGAAAAGACCCGGGCCCGATCATCTCATTCATGTTTCGTGTACTGGTTACACCTCTCCCAGTTCTCCTCAGATATTTTTTCAAGCTAAGACAGAGGCCCCATCCCTGACTCATTTCTATCATATGGGGTGCTATGCCTCGCTACCCGCAGTAAGGGCCGCTAAAGCAATGATTGCCTCGGAGGAAGAAGAAAGTGTGGACATCATTCACAATGAAACTTGTAGTCTTCATATGGATTCCTCACTTCATCTTCCGGAGCAGATGGTGGTTCAGACCTTATTTGCAGATGGACACATTGCTTACAGAGCATCCCATGAATCTTCTGATCGATCCTTCCTTGTGAAGATGGTGCATGAAAAACTCATTCCTGATTCTTCGAATGATATGACCTGGATCCCTGGCCCCTATGGAATGAAGATGACCTTATCTCGTTATGTACCCCTTAAAATAAAATCTCATCTTCCGGAGTTTATCCAACAGCTTTGCGAGAAGGCAGAAGTAGATTGGCAAGAGCTGAAGCGAAAGGGAATTTTTGCCATTCATCCCGGTGGACCTAAGATTATTGAATCATCACAGAGAACCCTGGATCTTAGAGATGATCAGCTTCAATACTCACGGTTAATTTTAAAAGAGAGAGGGAATATGTCTTCGGCGACCTTACCTCATATTTGGAATGAGATATTAAAATCTGATGCTCTTCACGGGACGAAAGTCCTAAGCCTTGCTTTCGGGCCAGGCTTAACTATGTTTGGTTCCATATTTGAGGTGGTGGACGAATGAAAATTTTATTCTTGCCCTTTATTCTGCAAGCAATACTGATGGCAGTGGATGAAAGCATTCATAGTAAAAGAAATCTCTCGCTTTGGGAGAGAGTGGGCCACCCCTTAGATACCTTCACAGTTGTTATCGCATTCACTTTTCTCGCCCTGGCACCATATTCCACCTTTAATCTAGGGATCTATATTTTCTTATGCATTATTTCCTGTCTCTTTATCACTAAAGATGAATGGGTTCATCAAAAAGAGTGCTCACCATTGGAGCAGTGGTTGCACTCGGTTCTCTTTATGCTTCACCCATTGATATTCGTGAGTGCAGGAATCATGTGGCAGAGAGAATATGCAGAAATATTTCTGGGTCTTCTTCCTTTTTTTGTATCTCTTTTTATGCTTTATCAAATTGTAAGATGGAGTTTTTATGCAAAACCAAAAACAAATCGATAATGATATCTATGACAATTATGGTGAGCGCTGGTATACCGCTCAGGATGATCCTGTCGCTCTTCTCAGGGCCGAGAATAGGGCGAAGATTCCTTGGGTTTTATCTAAAATTCGGGAGATTGGCTCTCCTGGACATAAGGTCTTAGATGTTGGATGTGGAGGAGGCTTCCTTACCAATGATTTTGCGAGACGTGGCTTTAGTGTGACGGGTGTGGATATTTCCCCCGAAAGTATTCGAATCGCAAGAGAGCATGATGTCACTCATAAAGTTAACTATGATGTGGCCAATGCTTATGAGCTTCCTTATCCGGATCATAGTTTTGATATTGTGACAAATATGGATTTTCTTGAGCACGTAGACAATCCTCAAGCCGTTGTAAGTGAATGCTCTCGCGTTTTAAAGCCCGGTGGTCTTTTCTTCTTTCATACCTTCAACCGCAATATTATTTCAGAACTAGTTGTTATTAAACTCGTTGAGAGGTTTATCAAGAATACTCCTCGAAATATGCATGTGATTGAGCTCTTTATTAAACCCGAAGAGCTTAAGGCCTATTGCCAGGAAGCGGGAATGGAGGTTTTTTGCATTGAAGGTATTAGACCAGTGCTCTCCTCAGTGTCATTTCGCACTCTGTTTACCGGAGTGGTTTCTCCTAAGATGAGATTTAAATCAACAAATAGCACCTTGATGTCTTATATTGGGGTGGCGAGAAAGAAAAGAGAATAAACAAAGGGCCACAGATCAGATGTGGCCCTTTGTGCTTAGACTTTTTTAAGAATAAAATCAAACTTATCTTCATCGATATCATGAGACAGGGCCCCAGCAAGTGGCGCCGCCGAAACAGAACTCTTGGTCATTAAAGTTTCTGAAGCAATGTAATCCTGATACTTATTAAAGATACGAGCAAGCTCATCAGTGGTGTGGACCGTAACCTCAATTCTATCTGCCACATTGAAGTTTGAGTCTTTACGAGATTTTTGTATGCGATTAACCATCTCTCGTGCCAGACCTTCATCAATGAGATCCTGATCAAGGGTGCAGTCCAGATCGATGGTGATAAACCTGTTGGTCACGGCTTCTGTTCCAGGCTTAGCATTTCTAAAGACGAGAATTTCTTCAGGAGTAAACTCGATGCCCTTCAGAGTTACATTGCTTCCGCTTTCAATCTTCTGAACTTCCGCTGAGCTGAGACCTTCAATGATCGGGCGGAAGGAGCCAAAGTCTTTGCCTAGCTTCTTACCAAGGACTGGAGAGTTGGGTTTCGCAGTTAGAAGTACGAAGTCAGCTTCATTAGTACTGTATTCGATGTTCTTTATATTAAGCTCAGTCTTGATGAACTCTTCTAACTTACTCATCTCTTTTAAGAGATCCCCATCTTGGTGAATGATCTTTAAGGTCTTAAGTGGTGTCTTAACCTTCACTCCTTGAGTAACACGCTTCTGCCGCCCCAAAAGAACAACTTGCTGCATTCTTCCTACCGCAGTCTCTAGAGCTGAGTTAATGAGCTTTTCATTCTCTTCAGGGAATGAGCAGAGGTGAACCGATTCTTCGGTGTCATGACCAAAGACCTTAAGCTCCTGGTAGATATGCTCTGACAGGAATGGAGCAAATGGGGCCATGAGGCGGCAGAGGCTCTCTAGAGTCGTGTAAAGAGTAGAGTAAGCAGCAATCTTATCGGCCTCCATGCCTTCTTCCCAGAAACGGCGACGATTAAGACGGATATACCAGTTTGTGAGATCTTCAATAAAGTTAAAGAGCTCAGGCACCACATTGTAGAGACGATAGTTTTGCATCTCATGATTCACATTCTTAACCAGTGTCTGCAGTTTTGAGAGCACCCACTGATCGAGAATATTATCTGTTGCAATGGCCCCATCTTTTTTCATTTTCCAGCCATCAACAGCAGCATAGGTTGAGAAGAACTTAAATGAGTTAAACCAAGGAAGAAGAGCTCGGCGAACCATTTCCTTTACGCCATCATCGGTAAAGCGAAGTTCCTCAGCACGCACTAGACCCGAGTTAATGAGGAAAAGTCTTAAGGCATCGGCCCCGAACTTATCCATAAGTTCGTCAGGAGGAGTGTAGTTACGAAGACGCTTACTCATCTTCTTACCGTCTTTAGCTAGGACAAGACCGTTAACAATCACATTTTTAAACGCTGGCTTATCAAAGAGAGCAGCCGAAAGGACTGTCAGGGTATAGAACCAACCGCGAGTCTGATCGAGGCCTTCTGCGATGAATTCTGCTGGAAAGCCTTCTTTGAAGATTTCCTGATTTTCAAAGGGATAATGAAGTTGAGCATAAGGCATTGAGCCCGATTCAAACCAACAGTCTAAGACTTCCGGAATACGCTTGTAAGTGCCTTCCTCTCCAGCAACTGTGAAGTCGAGATCATCCACATACTCGCGGTGAAGATCATTTACCTTCTTTCCGGTATATTTTTCGAGTTCAGCGATTGATCCCATACAGATAGCGTTACCAGTTTTATCATTGATCCAGATAGGAAGGGGAGTTCCCCAAACGCGGGTTCTTGAGATTGCCCAGTCACGAGCATTCTCCAGCCACTTACCAAAGCGGCCGTCCTTAATATTATCTGGCACCCAGTTGATTTCCTGGTTGGCCTTCATCATCTTATCTTTGATTTTCTCTACCGCTAGATACCACTGGGGCATGGCCCGATAGATAAGGGGCGAGTCTGTGCGATAGCACATAGGATAACTATGTACCAAAGTAGATTGATGGAAGAGTTGACCGCGCTCTTTTAGATTTTTAATGATTTCTTTGTCGGCATCTTTAATGAAAAGACCTGCAAAGTCTTTTACATCTGAAGTAAACTGAGCAGAGAGGTTAAGTGGAACCACCACTTCGGTCAGACCCGCTTCCTTCATCACACGATTATCGTCTTCACCAAAGCCCGGGGCCTGATGAACAATACCTGTACCATCACCAGTTGTAACATACTCATCATTTAAAATAACAAAGTATCCGTCTTTCTCTAGTTGATTAAAGTAAGGGAAGAGTGGCTCATACTTCTCGCCCTTGAGTTCCGCTCCAGTCAGGGTCGAGACTTCTTCATACTTAAAATTTTTCTTATAGGCTTCCAGGCGAGAGCGCGCCATGATGATGAAGATATTCTTTTCAAGATCCTTCACTTTCACATACTCAATTTCCGGATGCACACACAGAGAAAGATTACTTGGAAGGGTCCACGGAGTAGTCGTCCAGGCCGCAAAGTATGTATTGGCATCTTTTTTAGTTCTAAAGAGAACGGTAACGGCTGGATCTTGGATGTCCTGATAGTTCTGGCCCGCTTCAAAGTTTGAAAGTGCTGTCTGAAGAGCAGGCGAGTAGGGAACGATCTTATTGCCTTGATAGATAAGGCCCTTATCCCAAATGGATTTAAACACCCACCATACGGATTCCATGAAAGGCAGATCCATAGTTTTATAGTCGTTTTGGAAATCCACCCATCTGCCTAGGCGACCAATGGTTTTCTCCCACTCATTTACATATCGATCCACGATACCGCGGCACTGATCGTTGTATTCCTTCACCCCTTTCTCGGCCACAAAGTCTGAAGCCGACATCCCGTACTTCTTATCAATTTCCTGCTCAATCGGCAGTCCATGGCAATCCCACCCAAACCGACGGCTCACATAACGGCCCTTCATGGTGAAATAGCGAGGGACCACATCCTTTAAGGTTGAGGCCACAATATGCCCATGATGGGGAAGACCCGTCGCAAAGGGAGGACCATCATAGAAGATATAATTTTTCCCCTTCTTAGTTTTCTCAAGGGATTTTTTGAAGATTTCCTGCTCTTGCCAGAATTTTAGAACCGCTTCTTCGGCCTTGGGGAAAGAGAAATTTTCACTCTGAGGGGTGCCTTCACGTACTTCCATGGGGGGTCGCTCCTAACGGGTTAGGTAAAATGAGCCTTCACTCTAGCAGAAAAGCTTAATGCCGTAAATTTTAAGGGAGTTCTGACGATGAGAAAGTATAGGAAATTGATATGAAAAAACTGTTTTGGTCTACTTTCGCCATGAGTCTAATATTATCTTGCTGGATAGCTCAGGCAGATACCGATGTGGATAATTTTCTGAGCTTGGAAGAGGAGGTCCTGCCGGCCTTCGAGGGACCTCAAAAATTTACCACTCCTAAGCTTCATCAGAATGCTGAATGGCGAGTTTTGAAAAAAGATGTGGTCCTGGATAAGGAGCCCTTAAAGGGGCAGAAGCACTCTATGATTCAATGGTCTAGTCTGGACCCGATAGAGTGGCTCGATATTCATCGTTGGCTGGTGGAAAGTGAGATCAAAGATAAAAACCCCGAATGGCGACTTCGGCAAAGAGATGAAAATCAACTAGAGCTGGTAGGTAAGGTCTTAAGTTGTAGTGGCGAGTGCACAATCTATCGAGGAACCATGGGGGTGCCGGGCCAGCATCTCTCTCGTTTAGTGGAAGGGGATGAATTCAGAACTGGTAAAGACTCCCTGGCCTGGATCTATCTTATGGATGGAACCATGGTGAAGGTTTCCCCTGAAACATCTCTCTCCATTCAGGAAATAAACCTCAGTCAGAAAGAAATTTTCTTTCTAGTCAGACTCAATGAAGGACATATCTTCTGGCATCCTAGAAATCAGGCAACCTATGCTGAAGAGCTCGCCCCAGAAACCGATACCATGAGTCTTCCCTTGATGATTAGAGAGGCCAATCAAGAATATTTTGAAAGGATGGTTTTTCAATCTGGCCATAATGCTCACCTAAGTGAATTTTTAGATGTCGAAGAAAAGGCAGGTGCCTTGCAAATGGCTGAACTTAATCGCTTGAAAGGTGTTCATAATAATCTTCTAAAGATTCCGACTAAGGTAATGATGGTTAGCCCCAATGCCAGCCTGGTCTCTTCTCTTAACAGCTTTGATATGGTTTATATTCAGGGTGGAAAAAGTTATTTTAAAAAACGAGGAGAATCCACTCTCGGGGAGGAATTTGCTCTTCATCTTAGGGGGTATACCAATACCGAAGCCTATCCATTGCAAGAAACCGATTGGTACTCGGTTGAATCTAATGGGAGAGCTTTTGAGAGATTAGAGGCCACTCCCAGAGAGCTACAGTTGATTGAATTACTCACAAAAAGAATCAAAACGATTGAACTTGCTCGTGAAATTTGGATTCGTGACTTCACCTTACCTATGATTGCTGATCTGGGAGATGCCAAGTCTCTGTCCATCCATCACGGCTATACCCTATGGGATAAGGAGCTCTCACGGCGACAGGATTTTCTAAGTGAATACACTCGCCGGATAGAAACCACCAATCTTAGATCCCTGGAGAATCTTCTTTTGAAGTATGAGAAGAATGAGCGACCTGTGATGAGAGAGCTCACCGAGAGCTTTTATGTGGCCCCACTTAAGGACTACCTAATGAGTCTTAAAAAACGCTATAGTAATCAAGCAATAGTTGTTAGAGAAATGAATGATCTTCAGTACTATGTATGGATTTTAAAACATGCCAAACTCAAAAATTAAACTCATCCTTGCCAGTGGATCTCCTCGAAGAAAAGAGCTGCTTGGTCACTTAAATCTTCCGTTTGAGATTATTACTTCTCATGTTCCAGAGATTTCCTCCGAGACCGATCCCGTAAAATTCGCTCGAGAAATTGCGAGGATTAAAGGGGAAGCCGTCTTAGATGAACTCGTCATCAAAAGACCTCAAGAGAGCTTTCTAGTGATCTCGGCCGATACCATCGTCTGCCTAGAAGGGAAGATTCTGGGTAAACCCAAGGACGTTCATGAGGCCCGGGCCTATCTTTCAGAGCTTGCTGGTCGAACTCATTCTGTTTTTACTGCGGTAGTGGTGAAGCTTTTCACCAAGGGAGCAACCGACAGTTTCTCTTTTGTAGATGAATCGCTAGTGAGCTTTGAGGATATCGATGAGAACTTAATGAACAACTATTTGAGTACCGGTGATTCACTGGATAAAGCAGGAGCCTATGGTATTCAGGGGCCCTCGCTGACCTTTATTTCCAAGGTTCAGGGGAGTTATTCGAATGTTGTTGGCTTTCCCCTCAGTCGGTTTATTATAGAAACCAAAAGCTTTATATCTCGCAAGTTTCCTGAGGTGCCTTCATGGTTAGATTTATTTCGTTAATTTGCCTTCTCTCTTTGAATATCGCTCGAGCAGATTTTTTGGGTCTGGGGGGCGAAAGTACCTTAAAAAGTCAAATTCCTACTTTGGTTGGAGAGCTTAAAGGTCTTGAGGTAAAGGTCGATCCCGCCTATGAAGACTCATTCAATGAAGGAGTGAGAAAAATAGAAAATAGAGTAGAACAAGAGAAGTTGTTCTGCACTGGAGAAGCGGTTGATTCCGAAGGCAATACTTTGACCAAAGAAAAAAAGCAGCTCTGTATCCGAGACTTAAAGAAACACTATATTCTCGCCATGGATACCATCTATGAGCTTAAGAAGAAATATCTTGGACTCATTCACGAGCGCCAGATTAAACGCATGGACGAAGTCCAGGAAAAATTAAAGGCCGATATCGAAAAGAACTTTTAAGTTCTGGCTTCGGTCTTTTCCTGAGGTCTTGCCACCAATTCAGCTACCGACGTACGCGGCTTAAAGCTTCTGAGAGCAACCATAGATCTCATGGGGCGCAAGCTCTTTTGCTTTGCCTGTGGGGTGGACAGTTTTTCAAGATTTTGTAATTTAGAAAGTGTTGTTTCTTTTGTTTTCATAATGAACCTCGGGTTAGGCTTTCTTTTCCTGCCTAATACCTCGTCATAATGAAAGTGCGAGGCTAAAGGCGGGAGTGGCGATAAGCATTATCCAACAGAGTCTCCTGGTGAATGAGTTTGTATTACCTTTCGGCATTTCTCAAGAATTCTTAAGAAACACGTATGTTTAACTAAAAGGAGTATAGCACCCCTTTTCCCAATAAGGAAAAACTAGGGATTTTTTTCCGATATGCATAAAACTATCACTTTATAAGAGCTCCTTGTATTATTAAATTATAATGTGATTTTGATGGGTTACGATAATGAACATAGCTTTCTTCCTTTTATTATTGATGGGGGTTACCCATGCCCGAGTCTTGGTGGACCGTGTCTATTCTGAGGGTTATTTAGGGGAGAAAGGTCTAGATTCCTATTCAGAGAGATATCAGCCCCTGGTTTTTCAGGATATCTATAAAGGCAAACTCTCTTTTGAAGATGAAATCTTTTTCCAAAATTACTTCAGGCCCTATCTCTTTGAACCAGAAAAAGATGTCGCTTACTTTTTAAAATCTGAGCTCCACAGTGGTCTCTCTTGCTCGAATGAACTCCTCTCCAAGCACTTTGATGAAATCCGTTATGCCTATCGATTGGTGACATTGAGTTACCTCTTAGAAGCTCAATGGCAAATCGATCAGATGAGTGATCACTTTGACCTGAAAAAGGCCTGCTCTTTTGAAATTTCAGACTGGGTAAAATCATGCAGACCTCGGTCTCGTGAGATGAAGGATTTTGTCTCAAAAATCCTAAAGTATAATCCTAAATATAAAGAGACACTCCCTTCCGAGTACACTCAAAAAACTTGGTGGAAAGAGTATTCTCAAAAAGAATTTAAAGGTTATCCTCACTACCGTTTTGCTTCTGAATGTAAAGAAGGCTGTTCAGAAAAGAGCATAGCTAGTTCATTTAAAAACATCTGCGAAGAAAATCAAAAACTCATGACTCTTATTTGCTCTGAGGGAGATGAAATCTTTGGGCTCTCTCACCAAAGAGATGCTTACTATCTCATTGGTCGCTCCAATATCATCAATACTTTTAATCAAAGTGGTGAGGCCATGGGGTGCCTTAGAAGATTCTCAGAAGTCATGTCCCATAAGGAAGTGAATTATCCTGCTCTGAGAAAGTTATTTCCCTCTATTCAAAATCATTTGCGACAAACTTATCAGGAAAGATTTTTGCAGGGGAGAGTCTTCTTTTTGGGGGCCGGGAAGGAGTTTGAAGAGAAGGGGCTCTCTGATCTCTACGTCCAGGATCAAACGCTAAAGGTCAAGCCTCTACCTGCTCCTAAGGATGAAACTCCTGTGGCTATTCCCATTAAAAAAGAAGCTCCAGTCATGGCAAAAGCACCAGAGAATCTTCCAGTTGAAACAGCTCCTATAAAGAAGAAAGTGGTGGAGCTACCAGTTCCTCAGAGGAGTGCCTTTCTGCAAGCGGCCGACATCAGATCCACTCAGGATTTAAAGAAGGTCGAGGTCGACATGCTTAAACTAAAGTATGATTACGTCTTCACCTTGAATATGATGAATACTCTTTCAGATAAGTTAAAATCATTCATGACCCGAGAAGCATTGAGCGAAATGATGACCTATGACAAGTTGGGAACAAAAGAAGGGCCGGTTCCCTTACTTTTTTTAAAATTCATGATCGACTTTGAGGAGCATCATGGGCTTTGGAATCTTATCTCCATTCTGGGAGATAAGTTTTATGTCTCTAATGAAATCGATACAAGCTTTAAAACTACTCCTGAATTAGTGCAATTAGTTAATAATGAGACCACTGAAGGTCAGTGGCAGCTCTATATTCTGAAACCTTAATACCATTCTACCTTCACCACATGAGACCCCGAAGCTCGAGCAGCTTCTATGCCTACCGCTGAATCTTCAAAGATGATAACTTCGGAAGCATCGTGAGTGGATTCCTTCAAGGCCTTGAGATACGGCCAGGGGTGTGGTTTGTGATGAGGGCAATCATCTCGTGTAAGTGTTGTGTGAAAAAGATGAGAGATACCAGCAAGCTCAAGAAGCTTATGAGTGATTATTTTTTCACTGGAAGTCACGAGGGCAAGAAAAAAGCCAGAAGAGCGGGCCTCTTCTAAGAGGGAGAGGAGCTCAGGAGGAAAATACTTTTGTGGCTCAACTTCATCGAGTATTCCTAAAAGATTCATGGTCTTGGCATTTACAAAATCGGCCACCGACCAATGCTGAGGGAAGCCTTCCCAAGTTTTGATGACGTCAAAAACCAAATGATCGGCCCGTCCCACCAGTAACTCATGAACAACATCCTGAGGAAAAGGAGAACGAATATTATGATCTCTTCCCAGCTTCACCATCGCCTCGGTATGATAGGGCTCGGTATTGAAGAGGGTTCCGTCCATATCAAAAAAAAGCCCCTTAATTCCGGGATAGCTCTCTTTTAGGACAGAAAGAGTTGGGATTTTCTTAAAAGGGATGGGGTGAGGTGTATTCATGGAGAGAGTTTACCCAAAGAGGCCAGCGATTGCCAGTTTGATGCAGAGTGTATTCGTGGCCAAGGGATGCATCATAGGGTAAAAAGGCTTTTTCCAGGAGAAAATTTATGGGTGAATCAGAGGTCAAAAAAGATCTATTAAGCCAATTATTATATGAGGCCCAGGCCTACAAGAAATTTGAGGACATAGAAAAATTAGTTGAAGGCGGCAGGGATCTCTCCATGATTCCCATTCAGCCTCTTTATGTTTCCTTGCAGAATACTTCTAATGATCAAGTCGCGGCTATTCTGCCTAAGCTCTCCTCCGAGCAGAGACAGGCCTTAAGAGATATCGATCTGTGGCAGAAAGATACCGTGGATCCAGAAGCCGTTTATTACTGGTTAGATGTTTATTCCAAGTGCCCTGATGATAATGTCATTCTTGAATTCTTAAAGAGTGAAGATTTCCTGCTCTCGATGAAAAACCAATTTGATATTGCAACCTTCGATGCGGAAGATCCTCAGTATCCGGATGATGATAATTATTTTCTCACCGAAGATAATCAGCTCATCATCGAGTACAAAGAAAATTTCAATCAGGTTTCTGAGTTAAAAGAACTTATCAGAAGACTCTACTCGGATCTGGGAGTGGAGAATGCTTACGCCTTCTTATTTAAGATGGTGGTCGATTCTTATCACATTATGGAAGAGCAGTGCTTTGAAGACAAAAAGAACCGCTTAAGAGATTATGGTTTTGTGGATTACTACGATGCTCTTGAGTATCAAGCTCCTATGCAGAGTGAAAAGCAGATCCTGGATTTTGTAAAAAGCAAGAAAGGTCTCACTGCCGAGCTGGATTCGGTCTCGGCCAATCAAACTCTTCATGCCTCATCTCTTACCGCCTACCAGTCAGGACTTGATTCTCTAAAAGAAGCTCTCAATCAAGTTAAGGGAGAGAAACGTCAGCAGTATCTTCATTTCAGCTTTATTAGATTAGTGAATGCTAAGATGACTCTGGATGATGCCTTAAAGAATGGCTCTATGGCCATGTCGCGAGTAGGAAATCAAACCAGACAGCGTCTGGAACTTGGCTTTGATTTCATCATAAGTCATGTCGAAGCAGACAAGAAAATCTTCGAGTTATTCGATTTTGTGGATATTTTTAGAGTGGGCAATAGTTTAATTGAACTCAGCAAGAGAAGGATTAAGAAGGCCCTGGGACAGACTCCTTTTGAAGAGGATGAATTTAACTACTTCCTTGGCATGTACTGGAATGCCTTTTTGGATAATTCTCATGAAGAAGTCACTAAATACAAGTTTGATGGTAGTACCGGCTCTCTGGAAATCAGAGATATGCATTCTTATAACCTTTGGAATCAAGCGGTAGAAACCTTTACCACTGCCATGCCCTTTGTTCTTACCTTCTTTAAAACACTGCAAAAGTTAAAGACTGAGGGACTCTTAAATGATCAGTTCTACTTAAACTACGAAGTAGAAAATATCGATTTTGAGGCCATCATGATTTCTAGCTTTATCAATTTCGTAGGTGGGCATTATCATGAATCGGCCGCAGGTAAGATGGGAGTTACCGTCTCTGAGCTAAAAAATTTCTATCATCAGTTCTTTGTTAAAAATGGTGCTGAGTACCTGATTAAGGGAGAAGAAGATCCTATCTTAAGAGAGAGAACCACTCACTTTATACAAAAATTTGGACTCGAGCAGATTCCTCGCTTTGACCGATATCTCTATCAGATCATGCTGGAGCAGCTTAACGGCTATGAGATTGATGGAATGGAAGAAGAAGAATTTAAGCACATTGGTGGCCCGATTCTTCTGAACTTAACTTCCAATTAAGGCTTGGGCGGCTGAAAGAATGAGTCAAAGATCTCTTTGACGGATTTCCGGTAGGCCGAATCATTTGCTTCACACATTTCAAAAAGTCTTGTCTTATATTTTTTCACTTCTTCTTTTTGCTGCTTAAGGATCGAAGCTCCCTGATCATATTTACTGGAAAAGGGGAGCTTTTCCATAAGTAAGTTCTTAAGGCGAAGTAATCTTTCTCCATCGGTAGTAAGAAAGGTGAAGTGTTCAAAGGAAGTTTCTTTCTTGGTATTTCCTGCAGGCCTCGGGAGAAAATTGGTGTCACTGGATTGACCTTCGATAAACTCTTCAAAACCCTTGGTATCTTCTGGAGGGAGTATTTTAAGTAAGCGTTTCTTATCCATTGAGATTGGCCTTTAAGAGTTTATTTAAGATTGAGCGATAGAAGAGTCGCTCTTCTTCCAATTCATAAATGCGGCGATGATTCACGCCATAGGTCTTCAAATTATCGGAACTTAATTCGGAATCTGCATTCCTGATTTCCTGCTGGAGAAGTTTATTCTTATTCGCGAGATGAGTTTCCTTCACATTCATCTTGCCTTCTCTTTGGATAAAAAAACGAGGAAGATCTTCCGGTTTTTTAACCAAGGAAAGATTGGTCATGGTGGCCTCATGATCGGTCATCACAAAAACAGGGTAGGGGAACTTAAAGGAGATATTATTTGAAACAAAGTAGTTCTCAATGAGTCCGATAAATTCCTTTTGCTGCTCTAAATCCAGAATCTTAATATTGATGACTACCGGATGCTTAAGATTAATCTCCGGCACCAGCAGAGAATTAAGCTCATCATAGGAGGAGCTTCTTAAATTGTAGTTATGATAGAAGGGAAGATTCATACCTTATTAAACTGGAAAACGGGAAATCCTGCAAGTAAGGTGCTTGGTGAAACTCAGCTCTCATGGTTAAATAGGATGAACTTGATATTGAGATTTTAGATTAAAACAGTCGGAGAATATGAAGAAGCTTCATCTGCCTTATGTAAAACTGCCTAGTGAGTTCATCACCTTGCTAAAAACTAATCTCTCATCTTCATCATTCTCTATCTTTGAAGTCATTCGCCCCTTTGGTGCCCAGTATCGAATTTTAGAGAAGGCTTTCCAGGAGTTTGATGATGGAAGAGGCCTCGAAAAGCTCTCGACCGCTTTGGGTTGGGCAAACTTCCGCGACCGCATGGCAAGCCTCTATGTCTATAAAGCGATTTATGGGGATTACCCTAGTAAAACCGATATGGAATTAGTGGAAGATATCAAACGAGTCGAGACTAGTTTCTCTGCTCATAGTGTTCATGGTTACTCCCGGCTTTTTCTCTTAGGATTTTACTTAAAGCTCGCCAATATCCAGATTCAAACCCGACAGGATAATCAGTTTCTTGAAGTCCGCATTCCCGATGGTGTTTTAAACGCTTTAAAGCTCTCTCAAGGCCGCTCGGAAAAAATCGACTGGCTGATTCTTATAACCATGCATCTCGTGAATGCACTGGAAGAGAAGGTTCTGATAAATCTTCTTTTGAGTGGGAAAACATTTGAAGACATCTATTCACTGCTCAGTAAGGAAGACCGGGAGATGATGCATGAGAATCTTCTGGCCTATGGGGCAAGTATCAATGAGCCGGACATTTTCCTCTATGAAAAGGTGTGATCCATGAGTAAGAACAGAATACATGATCTGATTGAGGAGATCTCTAAGAAAGCAGGCATTTCTGAGGTCATTATCAACAGTACGGATAATGTCTATGTGGAAAAAGATGGCGAGCTTATCAGGATTGATATTAAACTCAGCCCGGAGGAGATTGAAAACTTCTGTCAAGAAGTTGCAAGCTATAACCGCAAAGAGTTCTCACCTAAAACTCCAATCCTGGATGGAAATCTCGCAGATGGATCTCGCGTGAACTTCATTCATAAAGACTACACCAAATCAACTCATGCCATAACCATTCGTAGGTATTCTCCCAGTATCAAAAATCTGGATAGCTCCCCCAATATCTTTGGACTCTCTGAAGAGTGGGTGCGCTTTTTAAAAATTATGGTCAAGGCCCGGGTCAATATCATCGTATCCGGTGGCACGGGAGTAGGTAAGACGACATTCCTCAATCTCTTACTCCAGGAAATCCCCTCAAAAGAGAGAGTCATCACCATTGAGGACACTAGAGAGCTTCAGTTTAATCTTCCCAATGTGGTTCGGCTGGAAGCTCGCCCAAGTATAGGCAATCAAGCGGGACTCATGATCCGGGATCTACTAAAAAATACTCTGCGTATGCGGCCTGACCGTATCATTGTGGGTGAGGTGAGAGGGGGCGAGGTCTTTGATCTTCTCCAGGCCATGAACACGGGCCATGAGGGTTCTATGACTTCAGTTCACTCCAATTCCCCTGGGGAGTGCCTTAACCGTTTAGAGAATCTCTTTCTTCTCTCGGGCTTTGATATTCCCATGCGGGCCCTTCGTTATCAAATCAGCTCGGCGGTGGATTACATCATCCAAATCCGTCGTGATAAAAGTGGCACTCGCATCGTAAGTCAGATAAGTGAGATCGCTGGCATGGAAGGGGAGCGCATCCTTATGCAGGATGTGGGTGTTCTTAAAGATGGCGAATTCAAGTTCACGGGTCTCGTTCCATCAGGAGTGGCCAAGCTTCATAAGGCAGGACTTCCGAAGGATTTCTTCGTCGGTGCTTAAAAAAAGAGGGCCAATTAGGCCCTCTAGATTTTAAAGCGATAATTCAATTCTTTTATCTTTACCCTTCTCTTTCTCTTTACCACCCCCGTGACCATCACAGGCAAGAGCTCCAAGAGAGAAAACGCAGACAACGATAGCAAGTAGAAGTTTATTCATAGGACCTCCGTAATAAGATTATACCATTGTCTTAAAGAATTTTCTCAGATTGTATTAATTTCACTAACTTCCGAACATTTTCTTCCGGCGTCTCAATCAAGACCCCATGACCAAGACCCGCTACCCAACGTTTAAAATCTAGTCCACGCTCTCTTAAATCATTGTAGTAAGCGTGGGCCTTCTTCTCTAAGAGATCCCAAGAGAGGTGCAGCCAAGCGGGGTCGAAGTTTCCTTGCACGAATACGTGAGGAGGAAGTAGCTTCTGAATTTCCACGAGGTCACATCTCCAATCTACACCGATCACATCGATATGAGTGAGATCAAGGGCCTTAAGATGATGAGACTGAGTATGCTTAGAGTAGTAAATGACCTTAGTGTTTGGTGACTTCGCTTTGAAATCTTTTAAAAGTGTTGTGATCTTAGGAACCACTAGTTCCTTATAGTCCTGAGGAGAAAGCTCGCCAGCAGCTGTATCAAAGAGGGCCACAGCTTGCGCTCCATTCTCGGCTTGAATCAGCATCTCTTGCAGAAGTTCTGGCAGAAGGATTTTAGTGAAAGCTTCAAAGCGCCCGTCATAGAGACCTTTCTTGGCAGAAACTAAATTTCCAGCATGAGAGCCTTCCACGGCGTAAGTGTAAAGAGTGAAGGGTGCTCCCACAAAGCCTAAGAGGGTTACGTCTTTAGGTAATCTCTCTCTTAGTAGTTTGCACGCCTCACCTTGAAAGGCGAAGAATTCACGAGCGGGCTTAATGACTTTGAGTTTTTTAATGTCTTCGGTTGATTCAAGATGCCACTCTAATTTTGGTGGACCTGATTTATATGAGAGACCCATGCCTAATTGCTCAAGCGGGAATAAAAGGTCTGAGAACAGAATGGCAGCATTGAACTTAAAGTCTTGAATGGGTCCAAGGGTAACTTCGCAAGCGAGCTCCGGCGACTTACACATGGTCATGAAGTCAGAGTCTTTTTTGATTCCCTGATAGTGAGAGTGATAGCGGCCGGCCTGTCTCATAAACCAAACGGGAAGAGTTGAACTTCTGTTTTCAAAGATATCCATGTTATTGTCCTTTAAGTTCTAATTTATAACCAATGCCTCTAACAGAAGTGATCTTAAGCTCTGAGTTTTGATCAGAGTCGGCCCACTTCCTGAGTTTTACTATATAATTATCAATGGTGCGATTAGTGGGGAAGCTATTTTCTCCCCAGATATTTTCAATCATTTCATCCCGAGCGACTACATCGTTTTTCTTCTCGAGCAGAAGTTCCAAAATAGCGCATTCTTTCTGACCGAGTGAGGAGATGATGCCATCGGCGTCCTGAATTTCAAAACGTTTGGGCCAGAAGATGAGTTTTCCAAAGCGGTACTCATCGGGATTATGTAGCGTGATTTGGCGAGATTTTAGGATGCGGTCCAGCCGCAAAGTGAGCTCNNCAATCTTTTCTGGTTTTTCTGAATTCGCGAGCGAGATCGATCCCATTGCCATCGGGAAGACCGATGTCCAGGATCACGATAGCGGGGCGCATTTCTTCAAATTTGACTCTGGCCTCTTGGCAGCTCGCCGCAAGCTCCACAGAGAATTTCTTTGCTCTTAAATAATCTCTTAGAGTGACTCCTAAATTCTCTTCGTCTTCAACCAGCAGCACGGGAAGATTACTCATCGCTCCCTCCCTGTGGTGCTTTAAAGCAGAGGCGAAAACGCAGGCGATCCTTATTCTGGATTTCAAAGCTTCCCTGCATTTTATGCATGAGACTCTTAATGAGATAGAGCCCGATTCCACTACCTTTAGTGGAATTGAATTTATAGAAGAGTTCACCTAGGTTCTGGGTATTACCAGTAAACTTTTCACCAAAATCATCGTAGTGAACGATGACGTTATCATTTATTCGTTCAGCTTTGATTTCAATCCTCTGGGCATTCTTCTGATGCCTCATGGTGTTCTCAAAGAGATTTCGGAAGATCATATTAAGAGCTAGCTCATCGGCCAGAACTTCCTGCGCTTCTTCTGGAATATCTAAGGTGAGCTTTAAGGGGGCAGGAAGTTTTTGTTGATGACGCTTTAGATAGCGCTCAAGACTGAGTGGCATCAGTGTCAACGGGGCGTCCTGCTCAATCCGCGAGAGCTGCAGGCTCTTTTCTAATTCACTCTCTAGTTTATAGGTATCTTCGATTAGCCGTCCGGTTAGGTCCGAGAGTTGATCATGGGAATGAGTTTCATCCTCAATCAGATCTTTAATCACCTCTGCTTGCAGACGCATACTTGCCAGGGGGGTTTTTAATTCATGAGAAAGAGATGAGAAAAATGCCTGCATCGCCCGAGATTTTCTCATATCTCTAAAATACATGACAAAAAGCGAGCCCCCCAAGAGGAACATGAGAAGAAAAAAGAAGCTTCCTTCCCACCGGAGCATATTGATGAAGCGCCCTTCAGAACCCAGCTCCGGAATATTTAAGTCACTTAAAATGGAGTGAAGCTTAAACACCAGAAATAGCCACCAGCTCCCGAGTACCAGGAGAAGCACGACCCAAAAGAGGGTCAGACCATAAAACCAGCGGCGTGTCTTGTTTATGTCCATAGTCGGCGTTTGATTTCCTCTTGGACTTTCTCATCATGGGCCAGACTCACAAAGCCCACCTCATAACCATTAGGAGCGAGATAGATTCCCTTATTTA
>DFXX01000117.1:53058-100754 GCA_002381765.1 Bacteriovoracaceae bacterium UBA4097
TTTTTCATCCAGTCTTCAAAAAGCGCCACGATCGCCTTGGTATTGTTCTCGAGCTTTGTATAGGCCTCTGGTGTGAGTTTCTTAAGATTCACCAGACCCGCCGCCATCGCTACGGGATTTCCTGAGAGAGTTCCCGCCTGATAGACCGGACCAATAGGAGCGAGATACTCCATAAATTTGCGAGGACCGGCCACTGCTCCTACCGGCATACCACCACCAATGATCTTTCCATAGGTCACGATATCAGGATGAATACCCGTCTTCTCACTCATGCCACCAAAACCAATTCTAAAGCCTGAGATAACTTCATCAAAGACCAGAAGGGCGCCGTACTTAGTACAAAGATCCCGCAGACCTTGAAGGAAGGCCTGGTCTTGAATGAGTAGTCCATTGTTGGCCGGAAGCGGCTCGATAAAGATCGCTGCAATATCATTAGGGAAGCGCTCAAAGACTTCCTTCACTTCATTAAGATCACCTAGCTCGCAGATTAGGGTGTCACCTGCTTGCTGCTCAGTTACTCCCTTGGAAGAGGCTTCCGCTTCTCCCGCGAGCCCCGAGCCCGCTTTAATCAGCATGGCATCTAAGTGGCCATGATAGCAGCCATTGAACTTTATAATTTTAGAGCGACTAGTAATTCCTCGCGCGAGACGCACGGCCGTCATTACGGCTTCCGTACCAGAGTTTACAAAACGAATCTGCTCGATAAAGGAAATTCTCTCGACGATATATTCCGCTAGTTCCAGTGAATATTTCTCGCAAGCTCCAAAGCTCCAGCCATTATCCAGGGCCTTNNAAGCTCATGCAGAAGTCTACATAGTCTTTACCATCCTCATCCCAGATCATGGCACCTTTGCCGCGATTGATGAATCGGGGAGTAGTGTGTAGACCCTTAAAGCTTCGAACCGGAGAGTGAACTCCACCTGGAACGTATTGAAGAGATTTTTTAAAGAGTTGTTCTGAGTTCATACTTATTCCTTAATGAGTGAATAAAAGTCCTGCATACTGGCCACAGGTGTTACCGGGATGCCAGCGCGATTAAATTCCTGCCATGTTTTTCCAAGACCACAGAAGTGCTGGGCCTTGGTGAGAAAAGAGAATTTCGCGAGATAGGCTTCATACTGAGGGAAGCTCGTCCAATAGCAGGCACCAACTTCTTTTAAGTTTTGAATCCAATCCTCTGAAACATCTGCTTCTTTTCTTTCATAGGCTTCTGTAACAACTCCGATCTCGCTAGTGGCATCCTTATGGCTAAGCACCACCCAAGGTTCACTGATGTTATTAAACATAGCGAGGGCCCGGGAATCCTTTAGGGCCTTAAGATCATCGGTGCCTAAGCTATCAGAAGTTCCATTGACCCAATAACCAGCTTCCGCCAGTTTTTTAGCGGTTCTGGTTCCTGCTGCCCAAATGCCTCTGGTCTTCCCGGTAGATGCTTTAAGCATTTCCGTGCAGTAGCGAGAGGTCACAAAAACGTGCTTATGATTTAGATCGATGTTTTTTTTAATAGGTGATTTTAACTGATACTGATCAAAGACAAAATTGCCTTCGCCCTGAGGAAGACCCACAAAGAGTTTTTTGGATGTGAGCTTGGGCATTTCAATTCCCTCAAGCCACTTTTTCTCAATGAGCTTCTCATCTACTTCACCTGAATGAACATGCAGAAAATTTTCACCAACTTTCTTTACATGAATGCCTACAGCGAGATGGCAGCCTCCACCATATTCCTTGAAGGCCTTTCTTTCGCGGTAAACTTCTTCCACCGTCACGGGGTGAGCGAGCTGACTGATATAGGAGAAGAGCTCCCCATTATCGTCTCGACCTTCCCGCATCTCAATTCCTAGTGCTCCCTGGGAAGCCGCTGCCGGAAAGACACTTTGAGGCAGGACAAAATAATCAAGACCATTTAGGAGTTCTTGTAATTCTGCCGCTGACTTTTCGGTATGAGCGAGACGCTCAATTCCCGCTAGAGCAAGTGTAATGGCGTGGTACTGCTTATTTTTTAACTTACCGATTCGCGTATTCACATTCCCGCGAAGAGTTTCACAACGAATTTTAAGATTGGTTTGATTTGCATAAGGGATAAAGGGAGCAAGTGAGCGGGTGAGGTTTACGATTCTTCGAGGAGAAGATGTTCCCACCACAAATTCGCCTTGCCAGTTCTTGAGATTTTCTATGACATCTTTTCTAATGAGAAGAATATCATGAGCGAAGCGGCGCTCGGTCACGGCCGCTAGCTTAATACCTGAGGGTCTCTCACTTCCTAAATCTTTATAGGAGTGAATTACGAGATCCACTTCACCTTTTAAGAGAGCTTCATCCAGCTCCTTAGTGAAGAAGTCCTTTCCTTCCAATTGCCATAGGGGACGATCGGTAATTTGATCTCCCTGAGTTTTAATCAGGACGAGCTCAAACTTCTTTCCAGAAATTTTCTCAAGTTGGTTTTTAACAAGGGTAGATTGAGTCACTGCTAGGAGCGACCCACGGGTGCCAATTTTGTAGGTAGTCATACCTAGAGGTATCTCACGTCTGCTTTGATTTGAGGAGTAAGAAGCTTAGATGTACGATTTAATTTTTCTTCGAGAAGGGATTTGCGCTTAAGTGTGATGCTAAGCATAGCTTCGCGAGCGAGATTAATTTGTTGCTGTTTTTGCTCTTCAACAATGGCGCCTTCATCAAAAATATCATTCAAGCGAACAACACCATCTTCTAAATTCATATCTGTTTTAATGACCGAAGGAGAGCCCAGATCCACAAATAATTTCTGAGGATTATTCTCGCTCCAGAGTTGGAAGAATTCATTATCGAAAATGACAGAATTATGTCCCACTGAGTTAGCAATAAAAGGGTGATTCACCAGAGTGTGGCGCTCTTCCCAAGGAATGACATTTATCTGATGCAACTGGGCCAATTCTTCTACGCGGGTGGTATTTCTGGCACAGATACTAACCTGGGCCTTCTTCTTAAATTGATTAATAAGGTCTTCGGCCAACTGACCAGAACCCACGACAATAATATGCTGGGCCCGGGCACGCTGGATAAAATGCTTTCTAGTTAAAGAAGCATAGGTCTTTTGAGAGATCCCAATGAGGTACTGAGTACGAATATCTTTGGCATCTTTAAAGAGCTTCTCAAGAATCAAAAGCAGCTTAGTGTCTTTTAAAGTCGACTGGGCATAAATTTTGTAAGCTTCTTTGAATTGCCCGACAATCTCATTTTCACCAATCAGTTTACTCTTAAGACCACAAATGGTTTCAAGCAGATAGAGATAAGCTTCCTGAGCTTCGCTTAACTGATGCTGAGGAATCGTAGGGTGCTTGAAAGGATTGTGTTCAAAGGCCAGGACGAGGGTGCGCTGACAGGTTCTTAAAACAAAGGCGCTAGGACAGTGCTCTTCCGGGGGAAGAGTACCTGTGCTAAAATTCCATAGTTTTAAACCATTAAGCATGTTGCAAGATTAATGGGTTTCTCTTAAAAAATTGTCATAGAAATGTCATAAATCAGAAAAAAGCAGTGCGGAATCGGCCAACTAAAATTTATGGAAGCCATAGGATTCTTGACACAATCTTCACAATCACATTATCTCATGTTTGATACTTTCATCAAAATTTTTGGACAGAATTATGACGGCACGGTTGAAAGACCTTTTTTTCGCCTTTGACCGCAAAGTAGACGGGGCAATCTCCTTCTTCTTTAAGCACTATGGAAAGACAAAATTCATGGTGGCGATGTCAAAGAAGTCCCAGTACCTGGGCCTTGAGAAGCTTTTTTTAAAAGGTCCGAAGGCGTTTGTTTACTTTTTTCTGTTCTATTTAATAAGGGATACCATTCTCTACATCATCATTCCTATAGGCTTTGCCGCTTGGATGGATTAGAGGAACTCTAAGGAGAGTTGATGGAAGCTTTTAGTATTATCTACACAATGTTAGGTGGACTTGGGATTTTCTTCTTCGGAATGAAATTCATGTCGGATGGCCTTCAAGCCGTGGCAGGAGACGTAATCAGGAAGATCATCAATTCCATTACCTCTAACCGCTTTATGGCAGTTGGTGTGGGGCTCCTCGTTACTTGTATCGTCCAGTCCTCATCGGTTACGACCGTTATGACCGTGGGTTTTGTAAATGCCGGTCTCATGAATCTTACTCAGGCCATAGGTGTTATCTTTGGTGCGAATATCGGTACTACCATAACGGGATGGATCATCTCAGTTAAGGTTGAGAAGTATGGTCTCCTCATGGTGGCCATGGGCTTTATTCCCGCTCTTTTTTCCAAATCAAATCGTTGGCAGAATATAGGTCGCGCTCTTTTGGGTGTGGGTTTGATCTTCATTGGTCTACAAACCATGTCGGGGGCCTTTGTACCTCTTCGTTCCAATCAGGCCTTTCTTGACTCTATTGCTTACTTCTCGGGCGATCATTACGGTTCATATATTGCCTCCATCATGATGGGATGCTTACTCACCATGATTGTTCAATCTTCCTCGGCCATGTTAGGGATAACCATGGCACTGGCCTCGACAGGTGTCATTCCGTATTCAACTGCCATCTGTCTAGTGATGGGGGAGAATATTGGTACAACCATCACCGCACTTCTTGCCTCGGTTGGTGCCAATGTGAATGCCAAAAGAGCTGCTCGCGCCCATGCCTGCTTCAACCTCTTTGGGGTTATCGTCATGCTCTTTTTTGTAAAACCATACTTTGAATTAATCGATTCCCTTATTCCATTGGATCCAAGATTTGTTGCTCCCGATGGTTCCAGACCGTATGTTTCTCAGCATATCGCTCTAGCTCATACTCTCTTTAACGTTAGTGCTACTCTCATCTTTCTTCCTTTCGTGAATCAGCTTGCAAACTTTGTGACTCGTCTGACTCCTGATAAGAGCGAGAAAGAAGTTCCACATCTTCTGGTTCTGGGTGATCCCGGAAATATGCTTCCGGCAGCTTCTATGGCACAGGCCGAGTCGGAACTTAAGAAGATGAAAGAGATCGTGGCACGCATGTATAAGCTTAATCGTGAATTCTGGTCGGCCGATGAATACGATCCCAAGATGCTGGCAAAGATCATCGACTATGAGCGCATAACAGATAATATTCATAAAGAGATCACAGTCTTCCTTTGTTATGTCATGAAAAAGCCCATGTCTCATCACCAGTCTGAGCAGCTTCAGGCAATGATTAGAATTTCTGACGAATTAGAGAGTGTCGCTGATTACATTGAACGACTGGCCAATTATAGAGATCGTTTTAAAGGTGGAGAAACCCTTAGTGGCGAGAGCCGCGAAGAGTTCTTTCAATTTCTGGATGAAATCTGGAATTTCTTCCATCTGGTGGCCGGTGGCCTCATGAATGGCGATGAACTCAATATGAGCCGAATTGAGGCCAAGTCCCATGAACTTCAATTATGGGCCGATTCCATGAGAGAGAAACACTTAGACCGCATTTCTAAAGGAACTTATCTTCCTGTTACGGCCCTAACTTATTCCGATATGGTAGTGGCCCTGAGAAAAATCCGTGCCCATTCTTTCTTGATGGCCGGTGCTATCGCCAATTTCCATTCTAAACACGAGTAGTCACGAACCTGTCCAAAAGGTTCGTGACACCTTTTGGACAATTTCGTTATAGTAAATTCAAAATTACCACCCCTTCATCAAGGAAATAATCATGGGATTAATCTTCTCAGCTGCGGACATTTTAGAGCGATCTAGAGGACTCACTTTTGACGATGTTCTTCTTATGCCTGCGCACTCCGAGATGAGCTCACGTCGGGCCCCTCAACTTGATTCTAAGGTAACGAGAAACTTTACTCTTAAGACTCCTATTATATCTGCCAATATGGATACCGTGACCGAAGTAGAAATGGCTGTTAAGATGGCCGAGCTTGGCGGATTAGGAATTCTTCACCGCTTTATGAGTCCTGAGGAACAGGTTCGTCAGGTTAAACTGATGTGCCAAAGAATTCGCCCGCTAGGTCTACCGGTGGCAGCAAGTATCGGTGTGAAGGAAGAGGGCATGAAGCGAGCCGATATGCTGGCCGATGCTGGTGTTGATATCTTCACTATCGATATTGCTCATGGTGATTCGGTTATGATGTTGGAAGTTTTGAATTACGTGAAAAAGAAATATCCTAAGATCGATGTTATTGCCGGAAATACCGCCATGCCTGAAGGGGTTCGTCGATTGATCGAGCATGGGGCAGATGCTGTAAAAGTTGGTATCGGTCCTGGTTCCATGTGTACCACCCGAATCATCACGGGTTGTGGAGTTCCACAACTCACGGCCGTTGCCATGTGTGTTCTTGAAGCTAAAAAACATAATGTTCCTGTCATTGCCGATGGTGGTATTAAGACCTCTGGAGATATTGTTAAAGCTTTTGCCGCAGGTGCTCAGACGGTTATGCTGGGATCCATGCTCTCAGGTTGTTTAGAGACACCGGGAGAGATCGAAGGGGGAAGAAAGCGCTACCGCGGTATGGCCTCAAAAGACGCTCAGGTGTCTTGGCGCGGAGAGCTTCCTACAGGAATGGCCGCAGAGGGCGAGGCCCGTTGGGTTTCTTGCAAAGGGTCAGTGGAGAACATTGTGCATGAATTGACTGGGGGTGTTCGTTCTGGGATGACCTATCTTAATGCCAATAATCTTAGTGAGATTCATAAAAATGCCCGCTTCATGGAAATGACGGCTTCGGGTATGATAGAGTCTAAACCTCATGGACTTAACCTCTAGGTAGTAATGCTCTCAACAGATAATGCCTTTAATACGATTTTAAAATACCCAAAGCTAGTTGAGCGCCTTAAGGCCAAGCCTGAAGACGCTCAAAAATTAAAAAAACTTTTCAAAGAAATCCACGGAGAGTTTTCTCCTACCGTTGTGAAATCGGCTACTAAGGTTTTAGATGCAACCTTTATGCGTCTTTATGATGGAATCAATCTTGAAATTCCCCCTAAGATGGATTTTCACAGTTTGCAGAAAAAATATCACATTGTCCTGGTGCCTAATCATCAATCTCATGCCGACTATGTGGCCCTTACTTATTGCATCTTTAAGAACTTTGAAATCCCACTTCGTGTAGCCGCTGGGATCAATTTAAATGTCTTCCCTTTGGGGCAGTTCTTTGGCAAGGGCGGAGCCTTTTTTATCAGACGTTCTTTTACTTCTGATCATCTCTATAAATTAGTTTTTGAAGCTTATGTCTTTTATCTTTTGGAAACCAATCAAGTGGTGGAGTTTTTCTTTGAAGGGGGAAGAACCAGAACGGGAAAACTACTCAAGCCCAAGTATGGTTTGTTTCAGATGCTACTTGAGGCCCATTCTCAGATTCATGACTCCAAGCCCTTACTCTTTATCCCTGTCTCCCTGGCCCATGAGCATATTCCTGAAGAAGGTGCCCATGCCCGCGAGTTAGGTGGGGCGAAAAAAGAGCCGGAAAAGGCAACTCAGCTTTTCAAGCTTTTTAAACTCTTCAATAAGCGATTAGGGACTATTCACATTCACTTTGGTGAAGGAATCGTGGTAGATAAAATCGATGGAGATCTGAAGGAAGCCACTCAAAATCTTGCCTTCAGCTGCTTCAAGGCCGTGGGGCGAGGCATGCCCATCACACCTTCTTCTCTGCTAGCTTTAATACTTTTGGATGAGCCATCGGGAGCACTTACCTGGCGGCAAATCGAGGATCGGGCCATCGATGTCATCGATTATTGCCAAGCTTTAAAAATACCCATGACCCCTTCACTATGCCCCAAGGTCTATCGGGACTCACTCAGAAGTGCTCTTGATATGTTTATTGGGAATAAGAAGATTGAAGTCTTAAAGAGAGAAAAACTGAATCAAGTCTTTTACGTTATCAAGGCAGAGAGAAGGGTAGAAGTTCTCTATCATAAGAACATGATTCTGCACCACTTTCTAGTTCCCGGGATAATCAATTCTGCCTGGTTCAATGTCTTTAATGGCTCAATCAAAGATGGCATGCAACTTACTCGCTTTCTTATGACTAAACGTAAGGAATTAAAGTACGAGTTTTACCTCCCGAGTGTAAAAGAAATGATCGCAGATGCCTTAGAAGTTATTTCTTACGCCTTAGGTAGACCGATTGTTTCTATTGAAGAATGTATGAGACTCTCTTCTCAAGATCTTTATCTGATTGCGACTAAGGTCAGACGTTTTTCAACTGCCCTCTCATATCTCTACGAAGCCTATTATATTTCCAGTCTTGCCGTAAAATATCTCTCTCAGGAGAACTTTACTCAGGAGCGTTTTATCCAAGTCGCTAAAGAGCTCTTTAGCTTAGAGCTTGAGCATGGAAGAGTAGTGAAGTATCCCGAATCTTTTGCTGTTCCCATTATTAAAGACACTTTGATCTATCATCAGAGTCAAAAGATTCTTGTGAGAAATGATGATCGCACCTTTAGGGTGGATGATCATACGAAGCTCGATGAGGCGATTGAGAAGTTTATTCGTGACTTAAATGACCAGGTTGCCATTAACCTAAAGTTCAATAAAGGTCTGCCTTGAGTACCATGAGTGCTAATCAGAGACTCATTTACCTACCCTCCCAAGGCCTCGGAGAGGATTGGTTAGAGCTCAGTACCAGTATCGATGAAATGATTCCGGGCTACGGGATGGATCTTTCAGAGGAAGCGGTTTATCTTATTTTTGATGGCTCCCCGGGAAGTGTTCTCCATGGGGAAGGATCTTGCCTGGTGGCCAGATCTGTTATCGGACCCTTGGTTCAACTAAGTCCACCTTATAAGCTGATGGATATCAGCTCCCGCCCAGTGCATCTTAAGAATCTTTCAGAAACTTCCTGGCAGGGTGCCCTGGAGGCAGCTTTTGGAGCATGGCAAGAGTTGCAAAGACAGGGTAAGATGGTCCAGTCAGGCTTTACTTTGGGTATCCGAAGGCGTCTGAGACCGGAATTGAACTTAGAACTTGAGGTTATCTTCAATGAATGATTCCTTGTCAGGTTATTCCGGGCGTTGTAATTTTTGTTTATTTTTAAATTACCCTAAATTGGATTATGGAGGTGGGTTATAAGCGAGAAAGTTCAAGAGCCACGTGTTAATGATCGTATACGTGCGCATGAAATCAGATTAATCGGTGATGATAATAAGGCCTATGGGGTTGTGACTTTGGCCCAGGCTAAACTTATGGCCGATTCTGAAGGTTTGGACCTGATCGAAATCTCCCCCAATGCTAAACCACCTGTAGTGAAGATGATGGACTACGGGAAGTTTAAGTATCAAATTCAGAAGAAAGCAGCTGAAGCTAAGAAGAAGCAAGTTGTGATCGACGTGAAAGAGGTGAAGTTTCGCCCAAATATCGAAAAGCACGATACAGAGGTGAAGCTCAAAAATATTGCTAAATTTTTAGAGCAAGGTGATAAAGTTAAGCTCTTGATGCAATTTCGTGGTCGTGAAATGGCCCATAAAGAAATTGGTCTGGGTAAATTCAATGAGATCGTAAAAATGGTCCTAGAAATGGGTGCTATTATCGAATCTCCATCGAAGATGATGGGGAATCGAGTGATCGTTATGGTATCTCCAGGAAAGAAAAAAGTTTAAAACTACTTTATCTCTTGATTATCTCATGATAACTTCATGCACTCTTTTACAGGGTGCATTTTTTTTAGTTTTTAGGAGCGATATATGGCCAAAATGAAGACCAAGCGCGCGGCTGCCAAGCGCTTTAAAGTTACTGCTACTGGTAAGATCAAGTATAAGAAGGCCCACCTTCGTCACTTGCTTGTAAACAAGTCGAAGAAAGCTAAGAAAGACAAGGGTAATCCTGGTTATGTTAATCCTGGTGATTACCATAATGCAGCTATGTGTATTCCTTATTTAGTATAGTTTTATTAACCATCGAGAGTAGTGAATTAGGGTTAAGAGCTTAGATAAAGCCCCCTATGAACGAAGAAGGAGAGATGTATGTCACGTGTAAAACGCGGTTTTAAAGCCCGCCAGAGAAGAAACAAAGTTCTTAAACTTGCCAAAGGTTACCACTTTGACCGTCGTACGAAGTATAAGCATGCTTCTGAGACAGTTCGTCGTGCCCTTCATTATGCATTCATTGGCCGTCGTCTATTGAAGCGTGATATCCGCAAATTGTGGATTGTCCGTATCAACGCTGGTGCTCGTATGCTTGGAACTTCTTACTCCCAGTTTATTTCTGGTCTTAAGAAGAAAGACATCACGATCAACCGTAAAATGCTCTCTGAGCTTGCAATCCATGATTTCAATGCTTTTAAGGCCATTTTCGAAGCTACTAAGTAATTAATCTTATTTAAATAAGCCCCAACTATCGATAATTAGGTAGTTGGGGCTTTTTTTTTCCTTTGAACTAATCCGTTTTACTGCTAACCTATTAATAATTTGTAATTTATGGCGATAAGCTTTTGAAACTTCATGGGGGATTTCAATGAGCATGACTAAAGCGGATATTGTTGAACGTATCTATAAGGAAGCCGGCTTTTCAAAGAAAGAAGCCGCTGAATTGGTAGATCTTGTCTTTAAAGTGATTAAGGACACACTGGCCAAGGGTGAAAAGGTTAAAATTTCTGGATTCGGAAATTTTTCCATTCGCGATAAGGCGACCAGAGTAGGTAGGAATCCTCAGACGGGGACGGCGATGAATATTAGTGCACGACGTGTTCTAACTTTCAAGCCTTCGCAAATTCTGAAAGAGGATATTACTGAAAGGTATTCTCATCGTTTAGATGAGAGCGGAAACGAAAATGCATCATTGCCCATCAAAGAAGCTAAGCCACGTGCTCTGAGCTCTTTCCTCAATAATGAGGATGATACTGTCTACGATGACAGAGATGATGACGATAATGACGAATAGTATTCTGTAGCTCACCTCCATGATTCCTAATAAAAGTAATTTCAAGTTTCAAGAGCTCACCCCGATTACCGGGGTGAAGCCTTATGTTATACGCTTTTGGGAAACCGAATTTGAAGAAATAGATCCGATTGATTCTGATTCAGGCCAGAAGCTCTATGCCAGAAAAGATGTTGAAGCGATTCTTCGAATAAAAAAACTTTTATTCGAGGATAAGCTCTCTATTCAGGAAGCTAAGTTCGCTCTACGTGAAGGTCAGTCAGAAGAAGCTCTTCCTGTTAAGCCTCGACCAGAAATGAAGACTGGTAAAGATTTGAGTGGGGCAAGGGTAGCTCTTAAGGAATCTCTCGATCTCATTAAAAACATTAAGCTTAAGCGAAAGTGGTAATCCAATCTTTTAGTTCTTTATTGTCTTTCAATCCCAAATGTTGAGTAAGAGTTTCTAAATCTTTTAAAAGTGCTTCTTGGTTCTTTTTGAAATAATCCGATAGCATAACGTCTAAATTTTTAAGTTTTTTCTCTGATATGATTTTTTTGAGTCTTTTAAGAGAGACTTTGATTTCTTTGAAAGCTTCCTCTGGATTAGTCAGGAAAGGATTAATATCTTTTTCATGCTCAGATATTTTTTTATCTGTAAGTTCATTTAGATCATCGAGAAGTTGAAAGCTCACTCCGATTTCACGACCGAGTCGAAGGTATTCAATGAGACTTCTCCATTCCGTTTTTTCAGCGGCCAGAAAATAGCTGCCCAATGTTGCCACTTGGATAAGTCGGGCGGTCTTGAGTTCATGGATTCTCAGGGTTTCTTGGAAGCTCGCCTTGCCCTGAGCTTTCAAGTCGAGGAATTGCCCACTGATAAGGCCTTTGGCACCGGTAGCCCATGTTAGCAGGCGATGAAGTTGAATCGCCCTAGAATGATTCATCTTGAGGAGTTCTTCAAAGGAAGAAATGAGGAGGGCATCGCCGGCCAGAACTGCTTTCCATTCTCCAAAAGCGGCATGAGTTGAAGGTTTTCCGCGACGAATAAGATCATTGTCCATGGAAGGAAGATCATCATGCACCAGGGTATAGGCATGGTGAAGCTCCAGTGCATTTGCGAGATGGATATGATGCTTCTTCATACCTTCCCCTAGATCAAGGGAAAGTGCCTCTACGATGCGAGGACGAAAAAGCTTACCAGCGGGAAAGACTGCATAGTCCATGACGTCTTTGAGTTCCTGGTGATTGGTAGAGGAATTAAGAGCGTGTTTCAAATTTTCATTCAGCATGAGTACCTCAAGGGGCCAATGGTTTTGGCGCGCCTAATGTACCACCTAAACGGACTTGATAGAAGCCATCTTTTTGGTTGAATGATTGAAACATCATGTCGATAAGAGGGAGTGTTTCTTTAAAGCTGTCTGAAAAAGCAATCTCACCCGAGAGATCCATTGGCGAGAAAGCAATATTGCCTTCTTCCAGACTAAGATTCCCTTTGAAGTTTGCTCTGATAGGAGATTCTGGATCGCCTATCATTAAACGGTCTACATTGATACGCGGATGGCCTTCAGAATTGGCCTCCAAATAGAAATCGTTCAGACTGAGATTTGGAAGAGTGAAGCCCTGAATACTTTGAGAGGGGATTTGAAAGTTTTTTGACTGGGCCTTTAAGGCCAGACTCTTAATAAGATTCTGGGACATCATGAGATTTAGATCGATTGTCACTCTTCCAGCAAGTTTAAAAGCATTTCCTAAAACTGGCCGAAGTCTGGACATGACAATCTCTTGGTCTCTCATACGGATTAATTGCTGATTGATTCCAACAACATAATGAATGGAAATATTTTGTCCGGAAATTTCTGTTTCAAGTAAAAAGGGAAGTCCAATGGGAGAGAAATTGATGAGATTCCAATTAAGGGTTATTTTTTCAAACTCAAGCGGATCCCCCGCTCTACCAAGGCAGCTTGCTGGAACCGTAACCTCAGAAATAATGATTTTAGGTAAAAACCAATTCATCTGAATATCACTAAAGTCTGCATTACATCCGGTGGCGGCAAGATTTGCCTTTAAGAGGCCTTTGACTTTCTCTCCCAGAGGATAATAACTGGCAAATCCAATAAAGAAGAGGAGAGGAAGAATGAGAAAAAAGAGTAAAAAGTTTATTTTACTCTTATATCTGATTTCGTCTAATGACTTGCTTTCGCTTGCAATGGCCATCTATTCTTCCTCGCCCGGCTGAGGAATTGAGCTGAAGTGGACGGCGTGAAACTGGCCTTCCAGAAAATTCGTATCATCATTTCTTGTTATCGATACTTGTTGAATCCGGAATTTTTCTCTTTGAATCATGGCCGTAAAAATATTCATTAATTCATCGGTTGATAGTTTAGAAAAGGCAAAATCCGCTTCAGATTTCATGACACCCTCAGAAATTAACGTACTAGTGAAATCTTTTACCTGAATTTTTGAAAGATCTACTCCCATAGTTGAGAGGAGAGTGGATAAACGAGAAGTCATCATGGATGAGCTGTCGATTGGGTTCATGGAAAGAATATTTGCACCAGCTTCCTGAAGACTTCTATTCTCGCTGAGGATTTTATTGGCATTGTTCACGATAGAATTTCTGAGTTCCAGGTCCTTCTTTAATTGACCATTTTGGAAGAATAGGAAGGCCAGGAGAAGGGAGGGAAGTGCAAATAAAGCAAAAATCAAAAAAGCTTTGAAGACTTTCTGTTGCTCTTCATCAATTCCATTGTAGAAGTCCTGAAGAGAAACATAATTGGGTGATTGCTTAAATTTATCGATGCTCTCAAAGACGGCCTGGTCTACTTTCTTAAAAAGTGGCGATGAGCCTGTAATTTCTTCCATCTTAGATTCCTGCAGTTATTTTTAATTGGCGCTTTTCTTGATCGAGTTCAGCAACTACATCGCTTAAGTTTGATCTCTCAAAGGCTTCTTTCAGTGAAGTTAGGGTCGCTGCCGAATCGGCAGAAAAAATTACACTAATCTGTCCATCATCACTTGAGGTAAATTGCGTCAAGGTTGCTTGAGATCCGGCCGCTAACTGACTCACGGTAACTAAGGGGGCCAGTGCCTGGATATTAACTGCCGATTGAAGAGTAGAAATTTCCTGGCTTAATCCTTTTTCTCTTCTTTCTAGACGGTTTAGCAGGGGGGCCGGATCGGTGATAGCAGAACGTCTGAGTCTTCCTGTAATTCTGAGTTCAGGATTCTTCGTTAGAGAAGTTATTCGGGTATTCATAAACTGAATATCTTTTTCAATGAAAATTCTCTCAACCAAGAATGATATCGCCAAGAGTGCAGTGACTGCTGCGATTCTTACTCCCAAGAAGGCAAAAGAATGAAGGGGGAGCTCAGAAGTCGAGGCCTGAGCAAACTTTCCAGAAAGAAGATTGATAAAGCGATTTTTTTTCTTAAAACCAAGAGTCATCATATTTGCCAGAGCAAAACGAGATTTACTCTTAACATTGAGATCAAGCTTGCCAGTTTCCACCTTGTCAAAAGTTTCAAGTAGAGTGACCTTCAGATCCCACTTCTCAGTGAGATAATTCAGCATATTTTTAATATTGGAGCTTCCTCCACAAATATAAACCTGATTAATAGACAGGCCAAAATTGACCTTAAATCCAATTTTCCATCGTGCAAAATCACTGATCAAGGTCTGGAGAACTTTCTCCATAGAGGTCGCAAAATCTTTCTGAGCCGGCTCGACTCCCTCATACTGACTTTCGGTTAATAAGAATGCATTCTGATGTTTATAGATTACAGCTTCTTCGTGATCAATTTGATAGGTCTGTGAAATCATCTCGTTAATATGTTGACCGCCGACATAACTCACATGCGTAACGAGAAGCCTTGAGTTATAGAAGAAGTAAGCCTTGGTGGTCTTATGACCAATGTCCAGAACACAGAAAGGGCCTGCTAAAGGATTTTGATTGAAGTAGTTCTCAAATGAAGAGACTTCGGTAGTAAGAATATTCGGGAGAACGTCTCTATCTTTTAGAAGATTAAAATATTCTTCGAAAGCTTCTTCTTTCGCAAGCTCAACCATGGCGACATGTTGGCTTTTTTGAGCTTCCATACGGTAGGAGTAATGGATTTCACTTAAAGCAAAGGGAATATCTTCTTCCAGCTGAAAGGGAAGCATAAGGTCTGCTTTCTTCTTACTCTTAACTGGAAGAGTCAGAAAACGCGTTGTCATGATTTCGTGATCGGCCTGAAAGAGAATCCGTGTATCCGGTCGGGCAACTGAACCGATGATCTCCTGAACAATGCCGATTTGTGCCTCTGAAAAAGTCAGGCCCTCATGATCTGAAAGGTAATCATGGACTATGACTTCACTCATTTCCACATGATTTACTTTTCGTTTATCAACGAAGGAAGAGATATACTTCACACTATAGGAACCGACATCAATGGCTAATACATGCATAAGCTAATTTTATGTCAAAGCTGCGTGCTCGCCTAGTAAATTGCTTAGTTTATCTGGATTTCTATGATTCGGGGTTCTAGTAGTTGACCTGTTTGATTGGTCGAATTGTTATTTGCGGAATTTCCTGCAGGAGTAGTTGGTGAGGGAGCAGGAGTAGGGGTACCAGCAGCGGGAGCTGCATCGGCAGTAGAAGGCAGAACCACATAGGCCACTAGAGTGTAGACCGAACGGTTATACGTCCCCGAGGAGACAACCTTAAAAAGATTAGGATTAGAACTAAAAGTAATGCCTTTATCTTCAAACATCTTCATGCGGGCATCGAAATCAGTTTCGCTCATAAGGCGGGCCTGGGTCACGATATAGTTTTTGAAGTCTTGTTTAGTATTGAAGAACTTTGGGTTCTCAGGATCATCACGGTAAAGAAAAAAGTTTTTTATTTCATCATCATTCATATTGGGAATGAGGATTCGAAGCATATTGGCCGTGAGCTTGTTGAGGTCTATCTGGGCAGTAGGATAGACACTGAATTCATTCTGAATCAGTTCAATCAACTCATCGTCCCAGCCAGGAATAGTGTAAAGCTCACTGGCCGAACTCAATGGGCCATACTTAGGGGCAAGGGGAATCCTTAAAAAAGTCGCTTCCGATTCTCCAGCAAAGGGATCTTGAGTAAGACTCTGATAATCGGAAATATAATATCTTAAGTTCGAGATCATCTCTTGATAATTTAAATCCGGATGGCGATCCCCGAAGGTCTCGTCGGTCATTCTCTTCTCTTCGACCAATCTTTTTAAAAGGTAGAAGAGGGCCTGATCCACAGACACATTATTTGCCAGGGCATCATTAGTTTGATCTAGTTGAGTTCCATTATCATCATTATTGGGATTAGGGTTGCTGGCCGTCTTGGCCATATCCATTCTTAGAAGATTTAAATTTAAACGACTTGAAATGTTCTGAACACTTACCTTCATCTCTCCTTCAAGAAGAGTTTCATCTTGAAATTTTTCTACGGAATCTTTAAACGCGCGAGAGGCATTTGCAGTAACGGGAATAGGAAACATGAAAGGAACTTCCCAAAGTTGGTTGAGGAGCTGAGGGGATACGGCAGCTTTTGCGGTTTGATTACCTTGAATCTTATTGAAGGCTTCTTTATAAAGTCTGAGTCTTGCCATTGCCATCTGAAGACCGGATTCGGCCAGAAGTTTTGCTTGAGAGCGGTCGAGAATATTCATTGCCTTGATTCGGCTGATTTTACTATCGAAAGTAAATTCACCATAGATCGCCATAAGAATAATCATGGAAGTCATGATCATGATAAGAGCAACCCCTCGTTGATTTGACAGAAGAAGCTTAATTTCTTTTATCTTCTTAGAAATCATCGTCAGCTCCATTGGTATCATTTGCCGTTGGTGTGGCCGGTGGTCTAGCTGCAGTAGGAGATGTTTGATCTTGAGGTACTACCATTGGCCAATGGTTTCTAAAGGTTCTCACCACCGAGCGCTCAAAGCCACTTCCATCATACCACTTAATAGAGACTCTTACTCCACGGATGACACTCTCTCCTCCAGGAATAGCAGTAAGCGATGTTTCCCATTTCCTTTTCGTAAGATCCCAGTATTCAAATTCAAGCTTCTCCACATTTCTCAGAAGGACGGCTCCCTTGATCTGAGGGTCATCCGGATTTATGCGCTTATCGCTGTAAGGATCATTGGGAGCAAAATATCTGACGAGGCTTTTAAGAGATTTAGGGATATTTGGATTTTCTTCCAGGTCAGGATCATTTTCCTGATCGGCCAGAGCATACCTCACCCAAGCAAAATGAGATTGTCTGGTGTTTTCGACTTTTCTTCGGTTAGAGGTAGTGAAAAATTCAAAGACATTTCTCTCCGGGGCATAAAATCTCGGAACGGGAAGACCTTCCTTACTTACCGAAGAGAAATGTTCGTTTCTCTCAAAGCGATTTACCAGTTGCTCAAAGTAGTTCTGAAGAGCCGGATTCACCTGAGAGGAGGGGTCCTGGTCAGGAAGGTATTCTCCATCGGGGCCCCCCAGAGGAGTACTGCCAGCAAGCTGGTTTAAGTTCATGACCGTAGAGAAATAAAGGGGAGAATAAATTTGAGAAAAGTCCCATTCAAATCGGGAAAGAGCTGTTTCAATCTGCAGATTATTTCGATTGATTTCGGTAGTTCTTTCCATGGTTCTGAAAGAATCTTCCGTAACATTAACAACTCCAAGAGTAATGAAGGCCAACAAAACGATGGCAATCAGAATCTCTATTAATGTAAAACCTCGGTTATTAAAAACCGATGTTGAGTTGAATTCGTTCATTATAATTTGTTAAAAAAGTAGATAGAGTGTAATTATATTTTGTTTCTTTATTGGTGACCGTTACCCGGGCCTGCCAGATAACTCTTTCAATATTCTTTTTTAATTCTTCAAAGACGGTTTTTTCTAATGCTGCATTTCTCTGAGTTTTAGAGTTTTCATTAAAATAATCACCTTCATAGCTTTCGCTCGCCTCTTCGGAAGTGGCCCCTTTCTGCGAGAGGAGTTGAGCAAAGTCAGGAATAGTGAGCTTCTTAATTTCGAGGGTATACTCGTACCCACTATATTCAGTTTCTTCAAAGGTCTTAGTTTCCTTTAAGTTGGCCGTGGCATTGGAAAATTTGGGAGGATCCAGGATGAGCTCATTGATCTTTCTTTCGCATAAGGCCTGCAAAACCAATTGCTCTTCTGAAAGACGGCTATCCGAGACATTATAGCCTTGGGAAGTCAGGAAGGCGGTGATGAAAAAGGCAAAGAGAGTGATGGCAATCATCACTTCTAACAGGGAAAAACCTCTTTGATTAAATTTCTTCAATGACCCCACTCTTGGTATACCTCACTCATTCTAGTTTGGATCAGATCCTCGAGTTTTGCCACTCTTGATGTATCTAATGTGAAGAATACTTTTCGTGTTTCCTGGAGAAAAGGCTCTATTTCTAAGTGAGCAACTTCCTCAGTTGTGGAAAAGAAGATGAGGGCTGCGTCTTTTTCTCCAGTTGGATAGAAGTAGATATTGGCCTCTCCATCTTTCATAATTCCTTTCTGAGCATTCGTCGCAACACCAAAAATGGTGACATCATCGCTGACTTGTCTTTTGATATCTTCAAACTCACTAACTTTAGTGAACTGCCGGCTTAAAGCTGTGGTTTTATCCTGCATGGCCTTCTGTTGAGCAAGAGATAATGAGTCCAGATTTTCCGGCATATCTGGTAGGGGAAGATTCCCTGCCGGTCCATATTCAACGGTGTATTGAACAGGCGATTCATCTAGTGAAATTCTAAGTCTTACGACGGTGTTTCTGAGTACAGCCTCATTAGCGGCAAAACGGATAGATCTGTCCAGATTATCCATATCAGTTTGGAGCGCGCGATGTTTTTGTGCATTGTCGCCTGAGGGAACGGCAAGGAAGACGAGTGCGGCCAAAACTAAGGCCACCATGATTTCTATAAGAGAGAAACCATGCTGGCCTAGTAAAGATTGATTAGAGGTCTTTTGAATTAATGTCTGCATCTACGCCTTCACCGCCTTCGGCGTTGTCAGCTCCTAGTGAAATAATTGTGAAAGATCTTCCATCAGATTCATAGATGTATTCAGCATCCCATGGATCGAGAGGAATTTTTCCACCATCGATGTAACCACCTGGGGCATATCGCTTACACTCTCGTCCTCCTGTCGGCTTTTCAATCAAGGCATCAAGACCCTGATCGGTCGTAGGAAGAGTATTACAGTCTCGGCGAAATTCTTTTAGACGATCACTGAGTGATTTGATTTGAATTTTAGCAGTCTGAACTTTACCTTCTTGAAGATTTTCGAATACTCGACCACCCACAAATGTACCGGCCAGAGCAAGGAGAGTTAAGGCAATGAGAATTTCAATCAAACTCATACCTTGCTGGGAACTTAGGATCTTTTTAGTATCTTTAAACATGAAGGCTCCTTATCTATTAACGTATACTGTTGAGATTCATCATAGGAATTACTACCGCAAAAACGATAAAGCCGACAGCTCCACCTAGGGCAATCATCATGATGGGTTCTAATATTGAGGTTAATCCACCGATTTTAGATTGTACTTGATCCTCGTAATTTTCTGAAATGATTTTTAACATGGGCTCTAATTCCCCTGATCTTTCACCCAGACGAATCATATGGGTAACCAGGGCAGGAAAATAGCCACTTTGAATTAAAGGTCCCGTCAAGGAAGCTCCTTCGGAGACACTGATTCTTGCTTTTTCAACAGCATCTTTCATATGCACATTGGGAATCAGATTCTTCACGATGGTTAACGCAGTAAGGATAGGAACCCCTGAGTTAAGGAGAGTCCCTAAAGTGGAGCAAAAGCGGCTTACATTGATCATCTTTACCAGCATGCCTAGAATAGGAAGCTTTAACTGAAGGGCATGCCACTGAGACTGACCTTTTCTGGTATTGAGATATTTATTAACGATATAAATGGTGCCCACGATGCTGACTATCACCGCCCACCAGTAACTTACAAGAAAGTTAGAGATCGCAATACAGATCTCGGTAATGAGTGGAAGTTCCCTTTTCATAGAAATAAAGATCTTAGCAATCTGGGGAATAACGAAGATGAAAATTACGTTCATCATCACGAAACCAAAGATACCCATGATCATGGGATAGGTCATAGCACCGCGGATTTTATTTTTTAGTTTCACCTGTGCTTCTGTGAAGTCGGCAAGTCTTAAGAGAACGATCTCCAAGGTACCCGATGCTTCGCCAGCTTCAACCATGTTCACGAAAATAGAGTTGAAGACCTTTGGATGATCTTGCAAGGCCTTCGCCAAACTTGCTCCTTCATTCACTTTCTGTTTCATATCAGAGAGGATGAGCCTTAAGTTGGCATTATCGACCTGGTCGGTGAGAGCACCCAGGGCTTCCACAATTTGTATCTTGGCCTTAATCAATGTTGCAAGCTGCCTGGTCATCATGGCCAGATCGTCCACAGGAACACTGCCGCTCCCCATCTTAAAGATACTGGAGTTTCCTGTTGTCCCCTGGGCCCTTTGCTCACGAATATCGATAAGCATAATACCCATGGATTTCACACGTTGTTTAGCAGCAATGATGCTCTCAACGTTAATGGTATTTTTTACTTCTTTTCCGGTCCTATCCAGACCTTTATAGAGAAATATTGGCATGACTAATGGGCCTCTTCTGAGTTAATGGCCCGGAGAACTTCTTCCACCGATGTGATACCTTCATAAATTTTATCAAGAGCATCACCTCGAAGAGTTCTCATACCCGCTCTAATGGCCGCTTTTTTAATAGTTGCTGCATCGGTTTTCTGAATAATAAGAGCTCTGATCTCATCGTTAATAAGAAGAAGTTCTGAAACAACTGTTCGACCAGAATAACCTGTACCCTGGCACTTCGGGCATCCCACTGGTTTGAAGATGGTGGCCTCGGTTGGAACCTCATCGATATCGAGGACAACTTTTTCATAATCAGAGAGACTGGTAGCCTCTTTACAAGCGTTACAGATTGTTCGGACAAGTCGCTGGGCCAATACACCGATCAAGGATGAAGAGATTAGGAAAGGCTGAACTCCCATATCGATGAGTCGGGTAGGTGCTGAGGAAGCATCATTGGTATGGAGAGTAGAAAGCACAAAGTGACCGGTTAGTGAGGCGTTAATCGCCATCTCTGCTGTTTCCTGGTCACGAGTCTCTCCCACCATCACCACATCCGGGTTTTGACGAAGAATGGATCTTAGAGCAACGGCAAAGGAGAGATCGATTTTATGATTCACCTGAATCTGGGAAATTCCTGGAACTTCATACTCCACAGGATCTTCCACGGTAATAATCATTTTATCGGGAGAATTAATCCGGTCGAGAAGAGCAAAGAGAGTCGTTGTCTTACCATGACCAGTCGGCCCGGTAACGTAGAGAACTCCATGCTTTCTGGAGGCCAGATCCTGCAGACCTTCAAGGATTTTCCCACGAAAGCCAAGAGTCTCAAGTCTGAGAGCGGTATTATTCTTCTCCAGAATACGCATAACAATGCGCTCTCCGGACTGAATGGGAATAGTGGAGAGACGAATATCGATATCTTTACCGGCGATCTTAATTTTGATTCGGCCATCCTGAGGAAGTCGCTTTTCAGCAATATCCAGTCTTGCCATAACTTTGATACGAGAAGAAACAGCAGCATGCGTTTTCTTGGGCTGCTTTAGGATTTCCGTCATAACACCATTGATCCGGAAGCGGTAAACCGTCTCGCGATCATAGGGCTCGATATGAATATCGGAAGCGCGCTCTTTGACAGCGCGAAAGATAATAGAGTTCACAAAACGAATAACCGGGGCCTCATCGGCGGTAGCATCAAGAATATCGATGGGACCTTCAAGATCCAAGTTCTCTTCGAACTCTTCATCTTCAATTGAGTCAACGATATTTCGGTTGGCCTTCTCGTAAACGCGGTTAATGGCGTCTTGAATACGCAGTGGAGTAGTGCAGACAATCTTGATCTCTTTTTTAAAGATCATATGAAGGTCATTGACCACATTGAAGTTAAAAGGATTACTCATGAGAACCGTGACAGAAAAATCAGTTTCTAAGCACGGCAGTACTTCATGATGTTTAGCATAGTTGATAGAGAGATCTTTCACCACATTGGGATCAATCTCCTCCACCTTAATCTCAACCTGATAGGGGATACCTATCTGAAGGCATACGATCTTGATGAGCTCATGGGGATGAATGTAGTTCTTCTGAAGAAGAATATCCCCCAAAAGACCACCTTCAATCCGCTGGATCTCAAGAGCATCATCCAATTGACTGCGGGTTAGAGCAGTGTGCTTGACCAGGAGTTCCCCGATCTTCTCTTTTGACTGCTCTACGCTATTAAAAACATCATTAGTTATATTCATATAATTATTGCACCGATTTTCTAATCTCCTGATAGTCAGGAGTGTCGAATTCTATATCCTCATTTTCCGGGCCCAGCGATGTCTCGTTCAAATTCTTATAGAGATCAGCATCGGCCTTATCATAAAGAGGACCTGCAATCTGAGAATCAAGTTTTTTATCCAGATCTTCGGCCATCTTCTTATTGGGATCTACCTGATCTTTATCAAACATTCCCTTCATGGCCGCAGTTCTCTTGTTAAGAACATCTTTGGTATTAGCAGAAGCAGTCTTCTGGTAAGGCGCCAGGATCTTCGGAGTCATGAAAAACAGAAGATTTACTTTTTCCACAGTACGGCTCTTATTCTTAAAGAGCCAACCTAAGACCGGAATGTCTCCCAGGATCGGAACCTTATTATTACTTACTAACTCGCGATCGCGCAAGAGACCACCCATGGCAATAGTGTCTCGATCCCGAACCATCACCTCGGTTACTGCCGAGCGAGTCGTGGTTGGTCTACCAAGTCCGTCAGAAGAGGAACTTGTACCTGCCTTGAAGTCATCGATTTTCTGATTAATCTTGAGTTTTACGAAGCGAGTAACTTTATTAATCTGGGGAGTAATTTTAAGTGAGAGTTTTGCTTCCTGAGTAGAAGGAGCGAAGTTTTGTACTCCACCTTGTCCAATACTGGATGTTCTGGTTGGTTCGGTTTCACCTACTTCGAAAGTGGCTTCGGTATTATCTAGCGCCAGAATTTGTGGAGTCGCCAGAACATTGGTACTCGAGTGACTGGCAATCGCCTTGATCAGAGCATTAACTGCATTCACTTTAATGGGAGAGCCGGCCTGCCCATTTACTGTGGGAGTAATAGTTCGGGAGGGGCCAATACCCACACCTGCTAAGAAGCCGCCAACAGAAGCAGGTACACCGGAAGCCAGTAGTCCCATAAGTCCTGCAGAAGCAGAGTTTTCAGTCGTAAAGCCAGAGCGTTGAACGTTTCCATTCCCATATGCTCCCACATATTCAACTCCAAATCCTTTCTCTCTTCTTACGTTGGCTTCCAGGATAAGACCTTCCACGTAAACCTGATCTCGTGGAATATCTAATCTACCGATTACATCTTTGAGAGTTAACCAGTCAGTCGGTGAAGCTGTTACAACCAGAGCATTATTGTTTTTATCTGAAGTTATTTTAACTTCAGCAGAGAAAATAGGATTATCAGAAGGACCGGTCATGGATGAGCTAAAGCGCGACGATCCAGCAGCACCACCACCTTGTGGAGTAGCGCCAGTTACGATGCTAGAGAGAGTCTTTGAGAGCTCCTCAGAGTCACCATAGTTTAAATAGTAAACATGAACACGATTTGAACTAGATGAAACAAGTTTTACATCGAGCTTATTGATGAGTTCTTTTAACTGCTTGGCACCTTCTGCATTGGCCATGGCGATGATAGAGTTAGTTCTTGGTTCAGCAATAATGCGAGAAATACTGCTGGTCGAATCACCACCGGTAGAAGCTGTGCTGGAGAAGCGGGGAGTGGCTGCTCCTGGTCTGGCACCAGCCCCACCGGATGAGCCACCTTTAAGAATGGTATCTAAGAGTTTCGCGATTTCCTGGGCCGAAGAGTTCTTAACTTTTACAATTTGCAGAGCTTCTTCATGTCCAGCAACATCCAGAAATTTTACCATCTTGGCCAAGCGGTTAATGTTAGAACCTGTATCGGCAATAATAATGGTGTTGGTTTGCTTGATATCGATAATTCTTCCGTAACGACTCATGAAGGGACGGAAATTTCGGGCAATCTCAGCCGCAGAAACATGTTTTAGCGAAATCACTCGCATGACATAGTTTTCAGTATCAGGGGTATAGTTTCCAGTATAAATCTTGGTAGGAGTATAGCGGATATCACGAGCATTGATAACTTTATAGAAAGCACCCGTTTTGATAAGAGAGTAACCGGCCATATTCAGTGCGGCCAGGTAGGCCTTCCATGCATCCCCTACGGTAATAGGCGTAGGAGCAATGATGGAAACTTTTCCTTTAACGTCTTTATCCAGGATCAAGTTGATACCTGTTAGCTTTTGCATATGACGTGTGATTTCCATGATATCTGTATCTGGAAAATCGAAAGATTCCACGATTTCAGGACCAAAAGCAGTTTCCGGATTGAGGTTTACATACTGAGGATTCTTTGGCTTTGCTGCAAGAGCCGATGAAGGCCGTGAGCCAAATGTGGTCTGGTTAGCATCATCATTGGTATTTGGATTAAAGACATCCTCGGTAGATCCCTGAGCTAGGGCCTCATTTTCTCTATCGGCTTCTTCATTTGATCTTTCAAAAGCTTCCAGTTCTTCCGGTGACATCGTGTCCATATCAGGTGAGCCTGTCTGCTCCATTCTGGGAGAGGCGTTATTTACATTGTCTGGATTGAAGCGAGTCTGGGAACGGTATTTATTAAATTGCGCTTGTGCATCGCTGTTTGCCAGCACAACTGTGGCCAGCAATAACGATGCCTGGAAACGCTTGCTGTGACTTCTTGTCTTCATTTATCGTTCCTTATTTCTTAATGGTATAGTCTTGAACGGCTTCCGAGCCTTCCCGCTTGACACCAAGAGAGAGACTATCCAAATTTTTTATTCTGCCAAAAAGAGTCATGACCTCGTTCATATCGTAGATAGGTTTGCCATTGATAGATGTGATGATGTCCTGATCCTGTAACCCTAGATAAGGAAAGATTCCTTCTGGGTCCATTTCAGTCAGCTTAAAAGACATTGTTCCATCTGGGTTTTGAATCTTAATGGCTCGGGCCTGAGTCAATATAGCCGCGATATCTTTCATTTTCTCATCGATAAGGGTCTTGGAGATGGTAAATTTATTACCTACATTCTCAATACCAGGCATTTTTTTATTTAAGATGTACTGTCTACTGGCCGCAGGAGATAAAGTTGAGATAGGAGAAACTTGATTGGCCATGAGCTTGTCCGAAGTAATGGATTCACACATTCCATTTTCTAAATTTCTGACCAGGATTTCTAGTCGATCAATTTTGAAGATCTTAGCAAGGTTAGAAATCTGATCTCCGATTCTAACTTCTTGAAGAAGACGATCTCCTCTAACTTGAACTGAAGCAATTGATTTTATCGTATCTTGCAGGACTACTGTATTGAGAAGTTTAATAGGTAGAGAGCTTGACTGTTGGGGCTTGTCACATCGAGTATCTGCAACTTTCTTCTTCTCTTTAAGGCCAGTATTAGTTCTGAAGATATTTATGCTCTTGACTTGATTAAGAGTGGCAGGGTTAAAGTCATTATCAAGCTGAATAGCAGTGGCCTGCTCTCTGGCATTGACCACATTGGGATTACCTTTTATAGCAAGGGCAGTTATTTTACCAATCGTGTAGGTGAGGGTTGAGAGTATGGTGACTAAAAATAGCTGATGAATACTTTCCCGGGAGTGACGACTAAGAAACTTTTCTACCCCCTGGCGAAGAGAAGGCGAGAGACCTTTTCCAGAAGGGATGGCCACGGGGATGTTTTTAACCGGTCTGGGTTTTATAACGTCAGATCTTTTCATCTTGGCCATCAAGGCCTCAACGGGAATTCTGAATTTACTTAAGGTAGATTCTTTTGGTGGAGCTTCCGTCACTTCTGCTGGTACTGATGGTTCATCCGAAGTAGGCTTTTTGAGCTTAGAGACCAAAGCAGCGAGAGGAACCTTAAACTTACTTAAGGTTGACTCATGATCATGCTCTGGATCAGGCTCTTGCTCAATTTGATCAGATAAGTCGACTTGCGGCTTCTTGGCCAACTTGTTTTTTAGGAAGTCTTTGATTTTATTTATCATCAATTTATTGTCATAAAAATTAATGTTATGTGCAAGTACCGATATTGTGAAAAGAGTTGTTGCTTTTTAGTCAAGTTCTCTTCAGGGGTTAGACTGCAGTTTCTCTGTACAATAATTCTGAACCATACATATAATATTTGTGTTTCACTTCTATAAAAAAAGGTTCCGTTATGTCAGCAAATGAGAATAGCAAAGAAATTCCATCACTAGTAAAAAGCATGTTCTACGGCGAGGTCCTGGAAGATGAAGCCTTTCCTTTCCCTCACTTTAATGAAGGGCAAATTGAAATGGCAAAGGCCATGATCGATGCAGTTGATAAATTCGCTCAAGATAATATTGATTCCATGAAACTCGATAAAGAGGCAAAAATTCCTCAGGAAGTTCTCGATGGGCTGGCCGGTCTCGGACTTTGTGGTCTGGGAGTTGATGAGGAGTATGGAGGATTGGGTCTAGATACTTCCTTATACGCCCGTGTTTTCAGTCAAATTGCCGGGATCGATGGTGCCATTGCAACCACGCTGGGTGCTCACCAATCAATTGGATACAAGGCACTTGTTAACGAAGGCAATGAAGAACAGAAGAAGCACTGGCTACCGAAGCTAGCTTCAGGTGAAGTTTTTGGGGCCTTTTGTTTAACTGAGCCAGGCTCTGGATCTGATGCTTACTCTATTAAAACCAAGGCCGTAAAAAATAATGATGGAACTTATACCATCAATGGTCAGAAGTTATGGATTACCAATGCTGGGCTTGCCGGCTTCTACAGTGTGTTCGCTAAAACCGATCATGTGGATGATAAGGGTGAGAAGGTCGAAAAGATCACTTGCTTCATCGTAGAAAAAGAAAGAGAAGGGGTTTCTTTCGGTGAGAAAGAAGACAAGATGGGGATAAGGGCTTCTGAGACCCGTGCAGTTTACTTTGACAATGTTAAAGTGCCAGCTTCAAACATCATTGGGGAAGAAGGCAAGGGCTTTAAGATTGCCATGAATGTATTGAATACCGGAAGGCTCTCACTTGGTTCAGGTTCCGTTGGTGGAATGAAGATGATTTTGAAACTGGCCACTGCTCAGGCCAACACCAGAAAACAGTTTGGTGATTATATTGCTAACTTCGGTCTGATTCAGGAAAAACTTGCCACCATGGCGGCAAATATATATGCGTCTGAATCCATGGTCTATATGACCACTGGTAAAATTACTCAAGGCATGAGTGAATTTTCTCATGAGTCGGCAATCTGTAAGGTTTATTGCTCTGAAAAGCTTTGGGATACTATCGATAAGGCGACTCAAATAGCTGCAGGGAATGCCTATATGAGAGAGTACCCATATGAGAGAATCATGCGTGATTGCCGTATTAACCTTATTTTTGAAGGAACCAATGAGATTCTAAGAATCTTCACTGCTCTTTCTGGAATTAAGGGACCATCAGATAATTTGAAAGAGCTGGGTAAGATCGCTGATATTTCAAAAGCCATCCAAGATCCTATCAAGTCTGTTGGTATCCTTACTGACTTTGCTAAAAAAAGAATTAGTAAGTATGTAGGCTCTAAGACTCTGACTAAAGTTCATCCGAGTCTGGAAAGTCATGGACAGCAGTTTATCTCTTCGCTCAAAGATTTTGCCATTGCTGTCGAAAATACCATCATGAAGTATGGAAAGAATATCATTGGCAATGAACTTGTTCAGATGAGAATCGCTAACATGTCGATTGAACTTTATGTTCAGCTTTGTGTTCTTTCTCGAACGACCGCCATTTTAAATCGCAGTGATGTTTCGGAAAAAGATAAGGAATATGTAAGTCTAATGACTGAACTTGTATGCCGAGACAGTCGTCAAACTTTTATGAAAAACTATAAGCGTCTTAACTCCAGTTACGATAAACTTCTACCAAAAATATCGAAGGCCGTAAGTGAGAGAGAGGGCTATGGCTTTGATATCATCGATTTCTAAGACTAAGTGGAAGCCCCTTTTTTGGGGCTTCTTTTTTATTCTCGGCTGCTCTTCCTCTAAGCCGCAGAAGAGCGAGGATGAAGCTTCTATTGAATTGACCGAAGAACTCAATTCTTTGTCTCGTAAGGCCATGAAGGTCAACTATGGCCCAACCCTTACTCAGGCAGGAAGCTTCCTGGATAAGACGCAAGATTATGGATTATCAGATTTAGTTGCTGTCTCCTTTAATGCCTATGATTTGAATTTTGACGGAAGAGATGATTTAGTCATCCTTCCCACCTATTATTCACGACCTAAGTTTTATATCTTCGATCCGAAGACAAATAAGTTTAACCTATGGGACCATGACCCTTTACCTGCAGACTTTAAGGCCTCTTTCCTGGTAATTCACGACATGAACAAAGACGGACTCCCGGATATTATTGCAGGAGTTTTAAATCAGCGCTCGGAAGTCACTCAAGTTCCCTTGAAATATTACACCGGCTCACTGAAGGAGAAAAAACTTCATTTTACAGAGGAACCAGATGCCTTTAGCTTTAAGGCCGAGCCCACCAGTGGAATTAGCCTTATTGATTATGATCTGGATGGCTGGATGGATATCTTTATCGCCAACTGGTTTGAAAATAAGAATGGACAGTACCTCCCTGTCGCTGACAGGTTGATCAAAAATAATCGTGGCAAATTTGAAGAAGTCACAAGTATTCTTAGAAATGAGTCCAATAAAAACTCCGATCAGTTATATCCTCCTAATAGCAGGCCTACTTATGGGTCTTCGACTTGCGATGTCGATCAGAATGGTTATCCTGACATTCTGACCGTTTCATCTTCTGGACATAAAAATAAACTTTGGATGAATCTTCAGGAGTCAACCACCAAGGAGCGCTACTTTGATGATGTAGGGCCCCATTCCAATTATGCTTCTGATCCTGATGGGAATCTCATACCTACAGGGGGAGGCAGAAGTTTTTTCAGCGCTTGCACCGATTATAATGATGATGGATTGATGGATATTTTTGTGGGGGAGCTCTCCCATGCCTATGATAATGATTCGGTAGATCGATCAAGTATCCTCACTGGCTCTAAGGAGACTTATCCTCCTTACTTCCTGAGAACCGAATATATCAGTGATGCCACGAGTGAATCCTGGAATCAGGGAGACAGAAGAGGCGTCTGGCTTGATTATAATCTGGATGGGCGGATTGATCTCTTGGTAGATAACTCCGGTTTTCCTCCTTATTCAAGATTGGTGTTATTTGAGCAAGATGAAACTCGGGCCTTTGTGAATGTTGCTTCTCAGGTAGGAATCGATGTGGTTAATCCCACCGGCACGATCGTGATGGATCTGAACCAGGACGGAAGGCCCGATATCATTACTTCACAAAATAATATCCGCAGGGCCGAAATTAAGCCCCGGCTTTATGTCTTCGAAAATCAGACTCCAACTCCCGGCCGAAAGGCGATCAAGGTTAATCTCAGTGGTGTGAAATCAAATCTTCAGGGGATCGGAGCGATGGTCATGCTCTATACCAAAATGGGAGACAAGAAAATTGTTCAAAGAAGATGGGTTGAGCACTATCAAGGAGGCCTTGCCTCGCAAAATGAGAATGGCGTTCTCTTTGGGCTCGGTGAAGGAGTGGAAGTCGTGGGACTTAAGGTTCGCTGGCCTTATGTTATTAAGAGGGGAAGCAATTCCGGAGAGGTTTTAGAGAAGCTTTACTCTATCAAATCTCTTCCCAAGAAAGATTTTCTTGAGATTACTGTTTGTGAAGATGGCAAAGTCATGGCCGGAAAACTATCCTGCCGTTTCTAGCGTTGCTTAATGAGTTTAACTAATTGGGCAATGTGCTCTGGCATGGTTTTAAAGTTTAAGCTAGAAAGATGGATATTCTCCTTGGCGAGCCCTTTAATATCATAACTTTTCAAGTTCATTTCAGAACCAATAGTGTGCTCTGGAACGATAGCTATTCCCACGCCTTTTTTAACCAATTTTAAAATGGTTGTGATGGAATTAACCACGATGGTTTTTTGAGAACGTTTCTTAAAGAGATGGAAAAGATGATCATGTTCGGAGTAGACGATCCAGGGATACTCCCAGGCCTCCTTTGGATTTATCTCCTGCTTAGAAACCAGCACCATCTTCTCTTCAAAAAGTTTAAGTGAACTTACAAGCTCACTTTGAATGTTTTCCGTAGTAAAGATAAGATCATAAGATCCATTATGAAGTTTTTCCTTAAGCCTCTCTAGATTATTCACCTCGACGTTTAACTGATGCCCACTACTTTTAGAAAATTCCACCATGACATCATTAAACCAGGTTTCTAGTAGACCATGAAGAATGCCTACCCTTATGGTTTTATTCATATGCCCGAAAAAAATGTCTTGAAGCCTTTCCTCAAAGCTACTGAGTTCCGTTAAGAGGGCCAGACCCTTTTCAGTCAAAAGAACTTTCTTGGAAGAACGAATAATCAGCTGCTCTTCCACCGATTCTTCCAAAAGCTTAATCTGACGACTTACCGCCGATTGAGCAATCCCTAATTCCTCTGCCGCTTTAGAGAAGTTAAGATGCCGGGAGGTCACCATAAAGGCCTTAAGATATCGATAATCTAAAGAAATGATTTTCACTTTTTTGCCCAGGGCGGAAGCTTACTTTCATCCTTGAAGAATTTCCCTTTGTGCTGACCCTCAACTACTAGGGTTACAATAAAGCCTTCTTCATTGGAGTCTACATCCAGCATATAATCAAGAGTAGCTTCCTGGGTATAAAAAGCCGTGAAGGGATCCATCAAGATCTTAAGTTTATAGTTAATAAGGGGGATATCTTTTATGATGGCCAGATCATCTGGATGAGGTTCAGAAAAACCAGTGTCATAGGTAAATCCTCCACAACCCTTTCCGCCAATCTTTATCCGAAAGGAGAGGCCCTCCAGGGTATAGTCATTATCTTGCATAAGTTGAATTTGCCTGATCGCGCTATCGGTCACAAAAAGTTTTATATCTGAAGCTGTTAAATGTTTGTCCATGCTGGCATGATAGCAAGGTTTTTGAACATTGTCTTTAAAGTGTCAGGACCTTATCCTGTTAAAAAGTCGAGGTAGAGATGAAAGCACATTACATTGTTAATATTGAGAAACCTGAACATCACCATGTAAAGGTCACTATAAAACTTAAGAAGGGCGAGAATAAAATCAAGCTTTTCATGCCCTCTTGGAGCCCTGGCTCATATCTTTTAAGAGAGTATGCTCGCCATATCCGTTGGTTTGAGGCTTCTCAGCAGAATGGGGAGATTCTCTATCATGAGCAAGTCAGTAAAGGAGTCTGGGAAATAGATTGGAGTAAATCTGATCTGATAACTCCCCAGGATGACTTTCAAGTTTCTTACGAGATTTATTGTAAGGAGCTCACGGTAAGAACCTCTCATGTTGATGCCTCTCATGCTTTCTTACATGGACCAAGCTACCTCATGGGAGTAGTTGGAGAGAATCTGGATAAACCCACCATTGAATTTAAATTTCCTGCCTTATGGTCAAAGCTTAGTACCGGTTTAAAAGACATTTCAGAGAAGAGAGATTCCTTTCTTTATGAAGCCGCCGATTACGATGAACTTATCGATTCTCCCGTAGAAATTGGTTGCCATGAAACCGACGGTTTTGAGCTTTTGGGAATTCCTCATCATCTGGCCCATTATGGAGAGCTTTATCCGCATAAGCAGAACTTAAAAGCTGATATTAAAAGCGTGGTGGCCACTGTTGCTCGTCACTTTGATAATGACCTTCCCTATGATCAGTATTTATTTTTAACCCACTTTGTCCCAAAACTTTATGGAGGTTTGGAGCACTTGAATTCCACCGCTCTTCAATTTGATGGACGAAAGTTAGGAAATAGGAAGGATTATCTTAATTACCTTTCACTGGTTGCCCATGAATACTTCCATCTCTGGAATGTGAAGAGAATTAGACCATCAGAGTTGGGGCCTTTTGATTACTTAAGCGAAGGTTATACTAAAATGCTTTGGCTGGCCGAAGGGCTCACAAGCTTTATGGATGATCTCTTTGTTTACCGAGCTGGCATCTCAACCCTAGAAGAATATCTGGATGTGGTGAAGGGAAATCTGGATAACTTCTTAAGTATCCCTGGTCGTCATTACCACTCACTGGAGCAGAGCTCTTATAATGCATGGGTGAAACTTTATCGACCGGATGAAAATTCAAAGAATTCTTCAGTGAGTTATTACTTAAAGGGTGGTCTTGTCTTTACCGCCTTGCATTCCCTTCTTATAAAGAAGGGAAGATCGGTGGATGAGCTGATTAAGCTTTTATGGAAGGACTATAAATCTCGTCCGGAGAAGGGAATTGATCGAGATGGGGTGTATGAGCTCGTAAGATCCCTGGGCGGAGAAGAGGTTCTTAATGCCTTCTCCAATATGATTGAAACCACCGAAGATATTGATTTTGAAGCTGTCTTCAAAGATATGGGGTGCGAGCTTAAGTGGCATGAAAGCTCCGCTCCTTGGTTGGGAGCGGATTGGGAATTTGCCGCTGATCGGGCCTTGATTAAGAGTGTTGTTCTGGATTCTCCTGCTCATAAAGCGGGCCTTAATGCTCAGGATGAAATCATTTTCTTGAATGGTTATCGTTTTATGAAAGAGGATGCAGATAAGCTTCAAAGCTTAGTTATGATTGATCAACCATATGAACTCATTATCTCTCGCCTGGGTAAACTTGAAAGAATTGAAATCACTCCAGGTAAATCTCCCAGACAGTTGAAAGAAATCACAATCGTCGATCGAAGTCTTGCTGAGAAGAGTTTTGGTTTTCCAGTAGCGCCAGAGCAATCAAGAATTGCTCAGAAATAATTGTTTTCCATTCCCCCTCAAGTCCTGAGGGGGAATGAATCCATCTCTTATAAGAGATTTCAATTTCAGAAAACTCAAAGGGTTTTTCAAATATTCCTGTATTCATCAGGCACTTAAATACCGCTTCCTTCAAGCACCACAGCTCAATATTTCTTAAGTTAATGTCCCGGGAATTGGTAATTCTTTTGAGAATAGAATCCTTCACCACACGATTATCCGACTCAATATCAATTCCTACAGAAATAAACTCAGCGCGACTAGCAGTAATTGCTGCACCGGCCAGCTTGGTGTGGGAGAGAGAAAGCGTAATTTCCGGCCACTTTGCTAAGGAATTAAATTCTTTCACTTTAAGATCCGAAATCAGAGGAGAGTAGTGGGCCTCTTGTAAGCATAAACGCAAGGCTTCCCGGGCGAGAATATATCCCTTAACGCGTTCCGGATGGATACCTTCTCCCAGGGTTTTTAATACCAGAGANNTTTAGGCAGTCTCTGCCGATAAAGTCTCTATTGTCCGGTATTTAAGTCCCCATTATACTTGATTGATCTAACACATTTAGGAGAGCTCTATGGCAAATGAAATCCGACAGCAGGCCAAACTTACGGTATACAATCGTAAAACACGCAAATGCCCGGTACCTGTTAATGAGCAGGGAAAGTATTTAAAAGTTAGTCAGTACTACGGTGAGAATGTTTATAATTATCATCTCTCCAAGTCCCTCTCTCTGGAAGATAAGGATTCTCTCAAGCAAGTCATCGAGGGGAAGAAAAACATTTCTAAGGAGCTGGCGTCTAAGGTTGCTAACTCGGTTCTTGAGTGGGCCATTGCCAAAGGTGCAACTCACTTCTGTCACTGGTTCCAACCCCTCACAGGCTCTACTGCTGAAAAGCATGATGCCTTTTTAAGTTTTGATAATGATCGTCCTATTGAAGCCCTTTCAGCTTCTCAGCTTATGCAGGGTGAGCCGGACGCTTCTTCCTTTCCTCATGGTGGTTCGCGTGCCACTTTTGAGGCCCGTGGATATACCAGCTGGGATCTGACTTCTCCGATTTTTATTGAAGAAAGTACCAATGGTAAGACCCTGGTGATTCCTACTGCCTTCGTTTCTTATCATGGTGATGCCCTTGATATTAAAACTCCGCTTCTTCGCTCTGATATGAAGATCAATGAAGTGATGAAGAAGTTCTGCGGACTGGTCGGGATGAAGAATGTAGAGAGAGTTTATACAACTTGTGGAGCTGAACAAGAGTACTTCCTGGTTGATAAGGCTTTCTATTTTGCTCGTCAGGATCTTGTGATGACGGGGAGAGCTCTCTTTGGATCTCTTACTTCGCGTAACCAGCAGCTGGAAGATCATTACTTTGGAATGATCGAAGACCGCGTTCTTGCCTATATGCAGGAAGTAGAAATCGAACTTTATAAGATGGGTATTCCGGCCAAAACCCGCCACAATGAGGTTGCTCCTGGTCAGTTCGAATTAGCTCCGATCTTTAAAGATGCCAATACAGCAGCAGATAATAATCAAATCGTGATGACGATTCTTCGGAACGTGGCCCTAAAGCATGATTTCGTTTGTCTTCTTCATGAGAAGCCATTTGCGGGTATCAATGGCTCTGGTAAGCACTTGAACTGGGCCATGTCTACAGATTCTGGAATCAATCTTCTTGAGCCTGGAAATAATCCGCACGAGAATTATCGCTTCCTAGCGGTTCTTGCCACGGTAACTGAAGCCGTTCATCGCCATGCTGATGCAATCCGAATGGGAATCGCAAGTCATGGAAATGATCACCGTCTCGGCGCCAATGAAGCTCCTCCTAGCATCATGTCGGTGTTCTTAGGTGATACATTGACTAAGATTCTTGATTCCATGATCTCGGGCGATAAGTATGTAGACAGTGGGAGAAAGTTACTTGATCTAGGTGCTCGTCAGTTGGCCGATCTTTTTAAGGACAATACCGACCGTAACAGAACATCTCCCTTTGCCTTCACGGGTAATAAGTTTGAGTTCCGTGCTTGTGGATCTTCGGCATCAATTGGTTATCCGCTTTCAATCCTGAATGCAGCAGTAGCCGATGTTTTTGAAGAGACTAATAAGCTCATCGAAGAGGAACTTAATAAGGGCAAGAATGTTGATGACGTTCTCACGGAGATCGTTATCAAGTGGTATAAGCACGCTCAGAAAGTTGTCTTTAATGGAGATGGTTATTCTGAGGAGTGGGTGAAGGAAGCTGAGAAGCGAGGTCTAGGTAATCTTCGCACAACTCCTGAGGCCATCAGCGTTCTTAAAGATGTGAAGAAAGTGAATTTCCTGATTCAAACTGGTGTCTTCAAAGAATCTGAAATCAGTACTCGCCATAATGTAATGCTCGAGCGTTATGTAAAGTGTCGCCATATTGAATTAAAAACTCTACGTGGAATGATCTTAAAGCAAGTCCTTCCAGTGGCAGTAGAGTACAAGGGAATTCTTGCTAAAAATGTAGCTATGTTGAAAGAAGCTGGCTCTGATCATTCTTTAGAGCTTGAGCTTCTAAAAGATCTTAGTTCATTATCTAAGTCACTTTATGAGCAGACAGTAAATATGAACAGCACTCTTGATGAGCTTCATCATGCTGGTGATGAGGAGAAGTTTGCTAAGAGACTTGCTGCTGAGCTTATGCCTCAGTCAGTTCAGATCGCAGAACTTTGTAATCAAATTGAAGAAATCGTGCCAGATGAAAACTGGCCGGTGCCTAAGTTCTACGACATGCTCTTTATTCGCTAAATATCAGGCCCGGGAAAACCGGGCCTTTTTTATTTCAAGTAGGCTATGGTTTCATAACCGTTAAGCAGGGGAATATTACCCAGAAATTTGAGCTTCACATATTTCCAGCCAATGCCTGGAAGAGTGGGGTGATAGACGCCCTGGATTTTAGATTTTCCATTTTTTGGCAGAATCTCAAAAGAATAGGCATTGGCCAGATCCCCTAATTGAACCCGGCCTAAGAACTTAATGAGAGCTTTTTCCGTTTCCATGACTCCTAGTCTCTCTAATTCCTGATAGCCTTTTTCGTCTTTAAACATAAGAGGCACTTCAAAATCCTTCTTACCTTTCAAAACTTTACTGGGAATAGGGACCAGAGCCTTTTTATCGATATCGTAATTTAAATTCACAATCATGGACTTCTCATTGGTCTTAACTTCCACATCTACCTTACCACTTTTATGAAGCTTGCCTTCCTTAAGGGTATAGTGAGTCGTTGCATTCGCTTTTGTCATAAATCCACCAGATAGAAAGAGAATGAGTCCTAAAAAGATATTTTTCATATCATGGATTTAAAGGTTTTGTTTCGCTTTTGGCCTCTTAAAAAGAGGTTTACTCAGTTGCATTCCTGATCTTTGGCCCAATTTTATTGCTTGACGTTTTTCTGGATGGCCCTTATCTCTATTAAGGTCCTCACATAATATTAGGAAAAAAATGGCCGACAAAAAGTATCTAGTAATTGTTGAGTCCCCAACAAAAGCTAAGACAATTCGTAAGTTTCTCCCCAGTAATTACATTGTGGAGGCCAGCATGGGCCATGTCCGTGACTTGCCGCAATCCGCCTCAGACATTCCAGCCGCTTTAAAAAAAGAAGAGTGGGCAAAACTCGGGGTGAATGTTGATGAGAAATTTGATCCTTTATACGTTGTGCCAAAAGATAAGAAAAAAATTATTACCGACCTCAAGCAAAAGATGAAGGGTGTAGACTGCATTTATCTGGCGACCGATGAAGATAGAGAAGGAGAGTCTATTTCCTGGCATTTGCTGGAACTCTTAAAGCCTAAAATGCCGGTAAAGCGCATGGTTTTCCATGAAATTACCAAAGCCGCTATTCAAAAAGCACTAAAAGATACCCGTGAAGTTGATGAGAAACTAGTGCGTGCTCAGGAAACCCGTAGAATTTTAGACAGACTTTATGGTTACACACTCTCTCCATTGATCTGGAAGAAGATCGCCTATGGTCTCTCGGCCGGTCGGGTTCAGAGTAGTGGTTTGAAGATGATCTGTGAGCGTGAACGTGAACGCATGCGCTTTAAGCGCTCCGTCTATTGGGATATTAAGGCGCAGGTCCACCCAGAGAAAGAGAAGAAGGCGCTCTTTGATGCCAAACTATCTTCGGTTAAAGGTGTGCGAGTCGCTGGTGGTAAGGATTTTGATGGTCTTACCGGAAAGCTGATTGATTCAAAGAAAGTAGTTCTTTTAGATGAAAAAAAATCAAAAGATTTAGCTCGGGATATTGAGAAGGCCCAGTGGAAAGTCACCTCGGTCGAGGAGAAAACTTTCAATTCAAAGCCTGCTATCCCTTTCATTACGTCTACCCTTCAGATGGAGGCCAACAGAAAACTTGGTCTTTCTTCTAAAGACACCATGAGAACGGCCCAGAGATTGTATGAAGAAGGTCTCATCACTTATATGAGAACGGATTCTCCAAATCTTTCGCAAGAGGCGATCAATGCCGCCAGAAATATGGTGGTTGATCTTTATGGAAAGGAATATCTTCATTCCGAAGTTCGCCAGTTTAAGTCTAAACAAAAAGGTGCTCAGGAGGCCCACGAAGCCATTCGTCCCTCTGGTTCAGAATTTACTCATCCAGAAAAAACCGGTATGACAGGCAGAGAGCTTGCTCTTTATGAACTCATCTGGAAAAGAACCATGGCGACTCAGATGAAAGAGGCTGAGAAGGCCAGTATGACTATTAAGATTGAAGCTGGGGATGCCGAATTCTCTTCATCGGGAACTCGTATTATTTTTCCTGGATTCCTAAGAGTCTATGTGGAAGGTAGTGATGATCCTGAAGCTGCTTTGGAAGATAAGGAAGTTATTCTTCCTGTTCTAAAAAAGGGCGATATTATTAAGCCTGCTAGTATCACGCCTGATATGCATGAGACAAAGCCGCCAGCTCGCTTCACGGAAGCCTCCATCGTTCAGCATTTAGAAAAAGAAGGCATCGGTCGTCCATCTACCTATGCTTCTATTATTGGAACCATTCTTGATCGCGGTTACGTGAGAAAAGAGGGACCAGCTCTTATTCCTACCTTTACCGGTATGGCCGTGATTCAGCTTCTAGAAACTCACTTTGAGCATCTTGTAGACTACAGCTTCACCTCGGAAATGGAAGAATCTTTGGATAAGATTGCCTATGGAGAGGAAGACTGGCTTAAGTATTTAACCAAGTTCTATAAAGGCAAGGCTGGTCTTGCTAAGAAAGTTGAAGAGCAAGATAAGAAAATTAAGCCCGAAGAATCCCGCACCATCAACATTATGAAAGATGGTGAGGAGATGAATATTAAAGTGGGTCGTTTTGGTCCGTATGTAGTGGATAAGTCTGGAGCTGAAGAAGTTCATGCTTCTATACCAGAAGATATTGCGCCAGCTGACCTCTCGCCTGGTCAAATTAAAGAGCTACTTGATGCTCAAGCAAATGGTCCTGTTCCCATTGGTAAAGATCCTAAAACAAAAGAGAATATTTACTGCTTGGTTGGGCGCTATGGTCCATATTTCCAGTTAGGGGAAGTTACTGAGGAGAATCCAAAACCCAAGCGTGCCTCTATTCCCAAAGGCAAAGATCCCAAGACGGCCACCATTGAAGATGCCGTTTCGGCCCTCTCTCTTCCTAGAGAGCTGGGTGTTCATCCGGAAACCAAGAAGCCGGTGCTTGCTAATAATGGCCGCTTTGGACCGTATGTAATGCATGACGGGAATTTCCGCTCTCTCAAGAAAGAGGATGATCTGTTTGCTATCGATCTTGCTCGAGGTCTGGAACTTCTCTCGGAAGAGAAAGGAGCTAGTCGCCGGGGAGGAAAGGTTCTCAAAGAATTCGGTTTAGTGGCCAAACTCAAAAAGAAAGCTACGATTATGGAAGGAAAGTATGGTCCCTACATCAAGGTTGGGACAAAAAACATCACTCTTCCAGAAGAAAAAAGAGACCCAAAAATTATTGAAAACATGACTGAAGCCGAACTTGCGAGTATAGTTCTTGCGGCCGGTAAGAAGTAGAATTACATTATTGACATTAGGCAGACCCCTCGGTAAATTGCCCTAGTTTCAATTTGATCATTAGAAGGATAAACGTATGAAAAAAGGTATTCACCCAGAGTATAGAGACGTTGTTTTCAAAGACGTATCTTGTGATTTTGAAATCTTAACAAAATCAACTATTAAGACCTCAGATAAGACCACTTTTGAAGGGAAAGAGTATCCGATGTTCAAAGTCGATATCTCTTCCGGATCTCACCCGTTCTATACAGGAACTCAGAAGATCATGGATACTGAAGGACGTGTTGATCGTTTCAAGAAGAAATACGGCAAGAAGTAGTCTTCTCAATCAAGATTTTTTTAAAAAGCTCCTCTTTGAGGGGCTTTTTTTTTGTCTAAATTAAGTAGAAAGAATTAACAGCACTGATGCTGATGGCGATGACTGTGCTGGATGTTTTTGAAGTGGGCGGTAACAAGAATGACACTTCCAAGAATTGAAACACTATGACTAAGCATTTCTGAGAAGCGGGTTTCGAGAATTATTCCTATAAAGATAAAGAATAGACCAAGAATCGCCAAGGCCACGATCCAGGAAAGTCCGTGTTTTTTAAAGCCCGGAATAAAGGCCAAAGGAGAAGTGAAGAGGATAGTTGAGCCAACCGCCAGATGAATCCATGATTCATGGGTATAATGGGAGATGGCGGGAAAAAATAACGGGAGAAAGACCACTAGGATGCAGTGGATAACACAGGCAGAAGAAAAGGCAATCCCAAGACGATCCCAAACTTTTTTCATTAAGTCGATATACCCGAGATTGCTTAACCCGTCTATAATGAGGCATAAATATTACTCACCCCGTAAAGGAATCAAGTTATGAAAATCGCAGTAATTCTTCTTGGCCTCTGCTTTTCTTTTGCCGCTTTAGCAAAAAAGATTGAAGTGGATGTAAAAGGCATGTCTTGTGGGATGTGTGTTTCTGCTATCACCAAAGAGCTCACAGCGACTGAAAAGGCGGAGCAAATTAAGGTAAATCTGGATGATAAAAAGGCCATCTTTTCAGAAGTTAAAGGCAAAACAATCTCGGATTCTGAGATCAAGTCTGCCATCAAGAAGGCGGGCTATGAAGTCGTGGGTATAAAGCGCAAGTGAATCTCACAATTGTTTATGGCACTCAATCAGGTAATGCTCGCAATCTCGCCCATGTCATAGGGGAGAGTTTAGAGGCCCATGGATTTTGTGCTCCCGTACTGGATATGGGAGAGGTGGATCCGGAAGAAATCCTCTCCATGAAGCATGTGGTGATCGTCACCAGTACTTATGGTGACGGGGAGCCACCTGATAATGCTTCAGAGTGGATGAGCTTTTTAAAATTTGCCGAAGAGCTAAACCTAAATCAATTACATTATGCAGTGATTGGTTTAGGCGATCCCTACTATCCGCACTTCTGTCAGTGTGGTAAAGACTTTGATCATTACCTGTCTAAATGGGGTGCCCATGCGATGCTTAATCGACTGGACTGCGATCTTTATTATGAAGAGCAGTATCCCGAGTGGGTGAATGAGCTCATTGAGGTTTTAAAAAACGATCTTCAAGAGTAGACTGTTTGAATAATAACGGAGGAATTCCCGCTTGAAGATCGGCATCTTGTCACGAAATCCAAAAATCTATTCTACTCATCGTCTGACTAAGGCTGCTCTTGCTCGTGGTCACTCTGTTAGAGTGGTAAACCCCCTTCGCTGTTATATGGATATCACTTCGGCCAAGCCTATGATCCATTATAAGGATCAGCGACTTAATGATTTCAATGTCATCATTCCTCGAATTGGTGCGAGTATTACCTATTATGGTTCGGCCGTGCTTCGCCAATTTGAGATGATGGGTGTTTATTCATTAAATGAGTCGACCTCTATAACTCGCTCGCGAGATAAACTTCGCTCTCTACAGATTCTTTCCCGCTCGGGAATTGGTCTCCCTACTACAAGCTATGCTCACTCTACCAAAATGACCGAGAAGCTCATCAAGATGGTTGGTGGTGCTCCATGCGTGATTAAGCTCATTGAAGGAACTCAAGGCAAGGGAGTGATTCTGGCCGAGACTAGCAAGGCCGCTGAATCCGTCATCGACGGTTTCCGGCAAATGAAGGCCCACTTCCTGGTTCAGGAATTCATCAAAGAAAGCAGTGGCTGCGATATTAGGGCCTTTGTTATTGGTGACAAGGTTGTGGCCAGCATGATGAGAAAGGCCAAGGAGGGTGAGTTTCGCTCAAACCTTCACCGCGGGGGAAGTGCTATCCCGGTTGAGATTTCGGAAGAAGAGGCAAGTATGGCGGTCAATGCGGCCAAGGTCCTGGGACTAAATGTGGCCGGGGTTGATCTCTTGAGATCCTCTCGAGGTCCTCTCGTCCTTGAAGTGAACTCTTCGCCAGGTCTTCAAGGAATTGAGACTTCCACGGGTCTGGATATAGCTTCCATGATAATTGAGTATATTGAAGAGAATTTTGAGAATTATCATCGCGGACATTATCTGGGTTAGATAAAGATCTTATCTAAATCTAAAATACTTTTTAAAATTCGAACCACTCCCCGGGGAGCAGTGATTGTGATGGCATAAGGAGTGACTTCCATCTTGACCTCTCCACCCATGACTCGTGATCTGATTGAGGGCTCCCAGACTTTCAAGTTTCTCTCATTCACTTTCATTATATAGCGAAGATCATGTAAGTGAGAGATGGTTTCTTCCTCATACCAGGTGAGTCCCTTCATCTTATCTTTATTGGTGGAATTAATTTCAAACGTCTCAATGGTGAGGCTTCGACCAGAATGAAAAGACATGAAGAGAGCTATCAGTCCTCCAAATACAATTCCCACCTGCCAGGAGGACACGATACTAATCCCCAGAGCTATGGGAATAAAAATGGCGAGAAAGAGGGCCAGAACTTTTTTTAAATAAGTGCGGTTATCATTCACGGAACTCCCTTAAACTCTCTTGCCTATCAAGAAGGGGGAGAGCAAAAAAGCTATCGAGATCTTTTAACTTTTGCTGAGCAAGAAATTTCAAAACATCTTTTTTCATTTTCTTCAAGAGAGAGGGACCCTGGTAGACGTAGCCAGTATAAACTTCACAGGCTTTGCCACCCATGGCCCAAAAATCAAAGAGATCGCTTGTCTCTGATATGCCGCCAACCCCGATGACTTCAATCGGGAGCTTCTCATTTAAGATAATGCTTTGGATACTTTGGGCCCTCTTAGTGAGAAGCCTGCCTGAAACACCACCGGCTCCTCTTTCAGGCATGATAGTGGTGTTTGTTGCCATGAGCCCAGTAAGACCACATTCGGCCGCTAAATGAGCGAGTTCGATAACCTTGGAAGTTTCCAGGTCGGGAGCAATCTTTAAGAAGAGATCCTTCGAGCGGTTTTGATTTAAGGTCGTAAAGAGCTCTAAGAGATAGGCCTTCTCCTGCATCGCCCTGAGTCCTGGAGTATTAGGAGAGGACACATTGATAACAAAATAATCAACTTCAGATTGCAGAGACTCAAAAAGGATATTGAGCTCATCGATGCTTTCCAGAGCAGTCGTGTCTTTATTTTTTCCAATATTCGCCCCAAGGGGAATATTCTTCTCAAACAGTTTGAGTCGCGGGAGCATTGCCAGCAGACCATGATTGGGAAAACCCATGGCGTTTCGCAAGCTCTCCTCTTGGGGATAACGAAAGAGGCGAGGTTTGGGATTTCCTTCTTGCGGCTTCAGCGTAATGGTGCCGCATTCAAGCGAACCAAAGCCCTGATGGGACAGAAAATTGAGGGCCTCGCAGTTCTTATCTAGTCCCGCCGCTAGACCCACTGGAAATCCCCATCGATTTTGTCCAACATTAACAGCGAGCCTAACATCGAGTTCACAACCCGAAGCCTTACCTAAGGCCGGCGATAACCTGGCCATCTGGATGGTGAGATCATGCGCTCTCTCTGGAGGCAGAGCAAAGAGCAATGGTTTTAGCAGTGAGTAGAACATAATTTAATACTATGAACCTTTTCTTTGAAAGTCATCAGGGCGTATGAGATAATAAGATCCTAGAGGTTTTTAATGCGTACACTTCTCATCACTTTGTTGTTCTCCCATCAACTCATGGCCCAACATGCGGAGCAGCCACTTCCTCTTCAAGATAATGTAGAAGACATGCGGCAAGCTACGGTTCTCTTTAGCATTGAAGACGTGAGAGAGAAGCGGCATTACTGGCTAGAGCGAACACCTGCATTGGATCACTTCCTGCGGCTAAAGAAAGGAAGCGAAGAAGTTTTAAAAAAAGCTGACAGTCGGGAAGCCAAAAAATTGGATTTGAGTTTTGCTGCTGGCTTTCTTCGGTGTCAGTATCAGCTTCCCACTGCACCTGGCAATTGCCAGGTTGTGTATAAGCTTAATATGAAGGGTGAGGAGCAGGAGATATGCGCAAAAGATGATAAAAAAAGTCAGGAGATTCAAGCCTTCCTGAAAGAATTGAATAAACGTTTCTAGGGAAAAATGATTGCTTCCCAAGCATTGAGAGTAGAAAATACCATAACGATCTGATTCAGATAGAAAAATCGAGGTTACATGAAATTCCATGTTTTATTTTTAGGCCTGGCCATAAGTGCCCCAACGGTCTTTGCTCAACCTGGAGCACCAGGTGCTGCAAGTGACAATCCTTCTGTTTTAGGAAGCTTGATGTCAACCAAGCCCCGTTACACCAGGGAAATGGTTTTAGGAAATATTCTTAAGGGTGCATTAGAGAATATGCATCTTTCAAATAAAGAAATCAATGACGCTTTATCAAGAGATGCTTTCAAGATTTATCTGGAAAGACTGGACTATGGTAAGCAGTTTCTTTTGCAGTCAGATGTGAAAGAGCTGGAAACTTTCATGACATCATTCGATGACATGCTGGTCTCTGGTGACTTAAAGATTCTGGATAAGAGTTCAGAGCTACTCAATAAGCGTATTGGTCAGATCGAAGGTCATGTTGAACAACTGCTTAAAAAGCCTCTTGATTATACCAAGAAAGAATCAATCGAAACCGATCCTAAGAAAAGAGCATTTCTAAAAACAGAAAATGATCTCTTTGCTCATTGGGAGCGTCTCATGAAGTATGAGATCCTCAACCGTATCGTAGATATGGAAGAAGAGCAGAATGGACTTGCCTTAGATGCCAAAGGCAAAAAGAAAAAACCTAAGAATGAGAAGAAGCTCTCTGGGACTGAAATTGAGAAAGAAGCCCGCTCAAAAGTCTGGAAAAGTTGGAAGAAGATTTTCTCTCGTCTTGTGAATGAGAAGAAGTCTGACAAACTCGATAAATTCTATAATGCCATAACGAAAGTTTTTGATCCTCATACCAACTATCTCGTTCCTGAAGATAAGGAAGATTTTGATATCGACATGTCAGGAAAGCTCGAAGGGATCGGAGCTATTCTTCGGGAAGAAAACTCCTATATCAAAGTTGAGCGCATCGTTCCTGGATCGGCTTCTTGGAAGACAAAAGAAATCGAAGCCGAAGATATCATTCTAAAAGTTGGTCAGGGCAAGGATGAGCCAATAGATGTCGTCGATATGTCTCTCAGAGATGCAGTTAAACTTATTCGTGGTAAGAAGGGGACAACGGTTCGTTTGACCATCAAAAAGCCAAATGGACTAGTTAAAGTCGTGCCTATCGAGCGTGATGTCGTTGAGATCGAAGAGTCCTATGTAAAAGGAACTGTTCTAGAGCTTTCTCCTCTCAAGACGAAAGTTGGCTATATCAATGTTCCGAAATTTTATCGTGACTTTAATGACCGTAATGGCCGCAATGTCACCGATGATACCCGTAAGGAAATTCAGCGCCTGAATAAAGAGGGTGTTGATGGGCTCATTCTGGATTTGAGAAATAATGGCGGTGGTGCTTTGGAAGACGCCCGCATGATCTCTGGTCTCTTTATTGAGAAGGGACCCATCGTTCAGGTTAAGGCCCATACCGGGGCGGTGGATGTGCTGACAGATACCGATAGTACTGTGGACTTCTCAAAACCAACGGTCGTTCTCATTAATCGTTTCTCGGCTTCTGCCTCTGAGATTGTAGCAGCTGCCCTTCAGGATTATGGTCGCGCAGTGGTTGTCGGGGGAGAGTTCTCTCACGGTAAAGGTACCGTGCAAGCAGTGGTAGATTTAGATGCCTATGTCTCACCGATGGCCAAATCATATTCTCCCTTGGGAGCTCTTAAGATTACCATCCAGAAATTTTACCGCATAAATGGTAGCTCCACTCAATATAGAGGTGTTACTCCGGATATCATTCTTCCGGATCAGTTCTCACATCTTGAGACGGGAGAGCAGTTTCTTGATCACTCAATTCCTTGGGGAGAAGTGAAGCCAGTCAAATTTAAGAAATGGGATAATGACTGGAACATGAAGGCCTTGAAAGCAAACAGTAAGACTCGAGTGGAAAAGAGTGAGAAGTTCCAGCATTTGATGGAAAGTATCGATTGGTATAAGAAGCAAAAAGAGCAAACTGGCCGCTCTCTTACTATGGCCGACTTTGAAAAAGAGCGAAAAGAGATCAGAGAGAAGACTGATATTTTCAAGAAAGAGCAGATCAATGACAAACTTGTTGTAAAGGATCTAAGTGGAAAAAATGACAAGGCTTCCAAGGAGAAGTTTCAGGATTTCTCAGAGACTCTCAAGAAAGACGCTGTGATCGAAGAGTCGGTTATGATTGTTAATGATTTAGTTAAAATGAGTCCTAAAAAACATTTAGGTTCAACAGAAAAAGGTAAAAAGTGAAGTCCCAGCTTACTCTTGATCAGAAATATGATTTTTATGAAAGATCGGTTCAGAACGCCGAAGTAGAAGTCTCTTTTATGAGAGATGAGTTTAAACGTATCTACGGACATAATGCCTTTTCCATGCGAGAAGATTTTTGTGGAACCGGTGCCATCTCCTGCAATTGGGTTGAGCAGCACCGGGATTGTGAAGCTTACGGAATTGATCTTGATCCGGAACCGATAAAAATGGGTAAGGAGAGGCACTTCAGTAAGCTCACCAAGAAGCAGCAAGAGCGCATGCACTATCTTCAGCAAAACGTCCTGAATGCCAAGGCGCCAAAGGTTGACGTTATCTGTGCTTTCAACTTTTCCTATTTCATTTTTAAGAGCAGAAAAGAGCTCCTTCAGTATTTTAAGAGTGTCAGAAAATCCCTAAATAAGCAGGGGATTTTCTATCTAGATATCTTTGGTGGCCCAGAGAGCCAGAAGCTTGTAACGGACACTAAGAAAGTAGACAAGATAACGTACTACTGGGAATGCCAGCATTTTAATCCCTTAACTCATGATTGCACCTTCGCCATTCATTTTAGAGACGCCAAAGGTAAGAAGCATGAAAATGTTTTCACCTATCACTGGCGCTTCTGGACCATGCCAGAGCTCAGAGATATTCTCTCTGAAGCGGGCTTCTCAAAGACCATCGCTTTCTGGGAAGGCGATGATGATGAGGGGAATGGAAATGGAGAGTTTAAAGCGGCCGATGATGCTGAAAACTGCGATGCCTGGGTTTCTTATATTGCAGCTTTAACTTAGAAAGTAATCGTTTCCAGAAGGCCAATCACCTTCTGGAAGCGTGATGTTGGAAACTGTTCTTTGAGCTCCCGTAGCATATCTTTTCTATCAAACGGTCCAAATTCTCGGGCCATAATGATTCTGGTAAATTCTTCGGCTACAATAAAGACTATGGAGATGGGAGAGACATTGTTTCCAAAGTGCTCTGAAAAACCAATTCCGTTTAACACCCCATGATGCTGGCGGATAATCTGATCGGCCCCCATGGGAGCGTGAGGAAACTTAGAAGCAAATTCCGCTGACATTTGAGCATGCCTCTCCACCAGCAGCCTTTCGGCAGGAGTAAAGGGAGCGCTCTTTAATTCCTTGGTGGACTTAATTTTTGCCTGCTCATCGGTCTCTAAAACGATGTCATGAAAAAATGAGATAAAGCTCATCTTCTCTTCCTGCTCAGGATTTCCCCAGTCGATATTCTTGATTATATGGAGAGAAACAAAGGTCAGGATCTGAGTATGCTTAAAGAGATAGCTGGTTTGATTGGAAAGAAGGCGCTCCAGAAGTCTCGCAAGCTTGGGATAGCTTCTTGAGTTCTTTCTCATAACGTCCATATTCTTTCTGGCCAGAGTAATGGTCTCTTCGGTTACCCCAATAGTAAGAAGCTTCTTGGAGAGAAGTTCCATGGATTTATCTGCAGCACTAACCGCTTCATCTTCCGAGAGTCCTTCTTCCTCCAGAGTGGTAATGAGCTCATTGGTTACGTTGTTTACAAATTCTAAGCGATCCAGTTTATTCACATAAAGAAAGTCCACCCCTTCTTCGATCATCTTACTGATTACAATTTCATTGAAGTCCACGAGCTTTTCAATGCGCATATGGTACTTTTTAGGATTGTCGATATCCTGAGAGTACACAGGACAGACCGAGCGCTTGAGGACCTTAAAGTAAACAATGGGAATAGGGAAATAATCAGGGACGACCTTATTCATCATCTCTTTGGCGGTAATTCCCAGGGCCTTGGCGGAAGCCTGAATAAGGGGCTTAAGTTGAAGGGAGTTGGCCACATGGGCTATTCCACCCTCAATGGGCTGGCCCGGTCCTATGGTGATGACGGGTATATTAAGATTCTTGGTTTGAAGATAATTAATGATGTCTCGGGCCGAATCTTCCTTACCGATCTTCGTTCTCACGATGATGAGTTTGATATCTTCTGTACCGCTCTCCAGCAGTTTTATGGCGAATTCGGCTTTCTTTTTGGCAATAGTCTCAAGTCCCAGCCAAGTGGTTAGGTTGAGCATGTAGAAGCTCTCAATCTTGGGATTGTTTTCTACTAAAAGCGTTA
>DFXX01000061.1 GCA_002381765.1 Bacteriovoracaceae bacterium UBA4097
CCTCAATCCAACCATTAAGTTTAGTATGAACATGAGCTTCTTTTCTTTGATCTGCTGCGACCGTTCCAATTGTTCTTATAGTATGAGAAATTACCTTCTTTTCAGCTCGTGATAATTTGAGACCAATTTTAGCTTGTTGATCTCGTGGAACTTCAATCGGAACCCTTTTTTCATCTCTTTGGGGCGCGCTTTGAATAGGCCTTTGGTCACCGTGATTATGTTGTGCATATGCATCCAACATAATAAAAAAGCTTAGTATTGCGATTAATTTCATTACATGCCTCCCATACCACTCGAAGAGGACTGATCACCTGACGGAGCAGTTTTTCTTGTTGGTCCACTCATACCCTGACCCATATTTATTGTTGGAGAAGAGTCCATTCCTCCGGCGCCACTCATCTGCTCCATATTGCCGCTACCAAATAAAGTAGGTCTTGAAGGTGCAAAGCGTGTAACAGGAGGACTTGAAAGGAGTTCTTCAATTCTTGTTTTAGCGACAACTACATCATACTGCGCGGCCAGAAGTTCAAGTTCTTGTGTTCTTTGCGACTTTAGTGCTTCCAGAAATTGCCCCAACGGCAAAGTTTTTGCGGCATAACCAGATCGGGCATTTCTGACTGCAATCTCCGTTAGTGGGATGACATCATTTTTATATAATTTAACAACATCAACAGAAGTTTTGAGCTGTTGTTTAGCATCTGTAAGCTCAGTGTTTAGTCTATTCTGAAGATTTCGATATTCGGAAATACTCGCCAGACGATCTTTCTCAGCTGCCATGACCAATTCTGATTGTTTTCTCCAGAAAAAAAGAGGAACAGTAACTCCAATCATTACTCCCCAATTAGACTTCATTTGAGAATCTCTCATGGTTGGTTCCATGGCCATTCCTTGAATTACAAAATCAGGTGCGTATGAAAGCTTCACAAGTTTAAGTTCTGATGCAGCTATTTTTTTCTGAAAATCCCATGATTTCAGCTCAGGCTGCTCAGTCAGATTGGTTACAATCTTTGAGGGATCTATTTCAAGTTTTAATGGTCCTGAATGATCAGTTTCCAGAGGAGTTTCAGAAGGGAGGTTTCGTAGCTCATTCAGCAAGGCCATGAGAGCAGTCCTGGTTCTTTCAAGTCTTAAAGCCTCTACTTTCAAAATCGACAGTTCAATTTTTGCCAATAACCATTCATGGTGAGTGGAATCTCCGGTTTTATAACGAACCTTGGCACTGGCAGTTGTATCCTGGATGATTTTTTGAATGTTTTGATTCAGACGGATAGCTTGGCTATTGTACCCGGCTTGTAAATATGCCTGTGTTGCAATGACTTCAACTTGTCTGCTTCTGGTAATGGCATCATACTCAGACGCTTGGGCAAGTTTCTCCGCAATATCTTCTCTTGCTCCAATCTTTCCAGGAAAAGGAATCGTCTGACTTATTTGATATCTACGAACCTCTCCTTCTCCGCCATCAAAGGGCTTTTCATCGATACCTGCTGCTATAAATGGATCATCCCATGTAGCACTTGGTTTAATTCTGTGCTTGAGTGCAAGGGCCCTAAGTTTAGCGGCCTCAATAGAAGGATTGGCGGCTCTTACCTGGTTAAGAAATTCATTTAATGACAAAGGATTTGCGCTAACAGAAGCACAACAAAGAGTGATTAGAACAACGGACAGATATCTCAAAATAAACATAAATAAACTTAAGTGTGTTAGGGTGTTTTTGAACAAATAAAAGACTATAAACCTTGTTAAGTTTATGTTTACATTACCATATTACTTAAAGAGAGTATATAGACCTGCTAGAATAAAAGTATGACAAGAATCAGAAATTGAGATGATCTTAGGGATGAGAGAACTATGAATTATTTTAGTAGCATCAAAAGAGAATTACACTAAGCACAAAAAGAAATTCAAATGAGCAAATACATCTTACCTCCAAAAGTTATAAAAAATTCTGGTGAAGAACAACCCTTCATTAAAGAAAAGCTCAAGCAATCACTCAAACACACTTGCTTAACGGAAGATGCTTGTAGTTCTATTGTTGAACAAATTATCAAAGAAGCCCCACAAACTACTTCTTCTAACGAAATCTTTGAAAAAACTTCTTCACTGATCAAGAAAAAATCCAAGCTAGCCGCTGTTCAATATTCTCTTAAGCGCTCTTTATTCGATCTCGGTCCTGAAGGACACAATTTCGAAACTTTTGTAGCAAGGTATTTTGAAGAATTAGGATATGCGACTCTTGAATGTGTAACTATTCCCGGAATGTTTGTTACACATGAAATTGATGTCATTGCCACTCGCCCAAAAGAAAAACTGTTTGTTGAATGTAAATTCCATAATCGGCTAGGTATTAAAAATGATATTAAGATAGCCCTTTATGTAAAGGCCAGATGGGATGATGTCAGAAATGGGCCTGAGGGAAAAACTTTGACAGGGTACTTTCTAGCCTCAAATACTTCTTTCAGTAAAGATGCTCTTATCTATTCAAAAGGCGCCGGCCTTCAGCTTCTTGGAGTAAACGCACCCGAGGATAGCTCTTTTCTTGATGAAATCAAAAGATTAAGACTCTACCCAATTACTAGTCTTACGAAAATCAGTTCAACCATCAAGCGCGAACTTCTTGCAAAAAAAATTATTGCTGCTAAAGACCTTCTGGAACACAAAGAAATTCTGTTAAAACTTGGTTGTAACGAAGAACAGATGAATGAAATCTGTGAAGAAATTTGCTTTCTAACAAAGGACTCATGTGAAAATTCAATTTTGCGGTGCCACTGATGAAGTTACAGGATCAATGACCCTACTTGAAATAGATGGAAGATGTGGTCTTATCGATTGTGGACTTTATCAGGGAGACGCCGGGACAGCTGAGAAAAACTTCTTACCAATTCCATTCGATCCTAGGGTTCTGGAGTCAGTCGTGGTTACTCATGCTCATCTTGATCACTCTGGCAAATTACCCTATTTGGTAAAAAAAGGATTTAAAGGAGCAATCTTCTGCACTCCGGAAACATATGAATTAGTGAAGATTATTCTTTCTGATAGCGCTTCATTGAATGAATCAAAAGATGATGCTCTTTACAATGAAGAAGATGTAAAGAACACGATCAAGTTAATCAGAACTGTTAAATGGGAGCAGCCTTTTGACTTTCTTGGCGAAACAGCAAAGCTATTTCCAGCTGGTCACATTCTAGGCGCTTCTTCTCTTCTTGTGGAAGGCGACAAAACAATCGTATTCTCAGGAGATCTCGGAAGAAATAATGATTTATTGATCCCTCCGCCCCCCCCATGCCCGGCCACCGATGTTGTCGTCATGGAATCAACTTACGGTGACAGAGTTAGAAAAGGTGATGCCATAAACGACATGATGACATTTCTGACAAAAGTCCGGAAGGGAAATACTGTTGGTATCATTGCAAGTTTTGCTCTCGCACGTGGACAAACTCTGATTACTCTTATCGCTGAAATTTTCAAGGTACATCCGGAATTAAAAGTTCCTTTGTACTTTGATAGTCCCATGATGAAAGAGGTAAATGCTGTTTATAAAAAACACAGTGAGATAACGAATTTGCCCTGGGAGATGTTTTTTGCGCTCGAGCATGCTGATTCTGTAGACTATCCGAGAGAATGGGAAACCCTGAAAAGAAAAACTGGTCCATTTATCGTAATCAGCTCAAGTGGCATGGTAACAGGGGGACGCATCTTTCGAAGTCTTTCTAACTGGCAAAATGACCCGGAGGCAATACTTTTCCTTGTTGGATACCAAGGAGAAAACACTCCCGGAAGAGCACTTTTACAAGGAGAGCGAATGATTAAAGATAATGAAGGGAATGACATCATTTGGCAGGGAGAAATATTTTCGTCTGAGGCCTTCTCATCCCATGCTGATCAACCTGAGCTCTTAACATGGGCAAAATCATCTGGAGCGAAGAGGATTTTCCTTATTCACGGAGAAAAACATTCAAAAGAATCCTTAAAATCTAAATTGGGTCTGGAAGTAACGAAAGACATCCTCATACCTATAATGAATGAAATTTATCATCTTTGAGGCCATGACAGATAAAAAAACTTTTCATATATTATAAGTCATCTCCAATTGAACGTCTTCTCTCTCGTCAGGAATATTTCCAACTAAAGTTGCATCGGTCAAATATCCTCTTGGTTCAACCTATGCAGGACTTTCTCTTCGTCGATATAGACTAATTCCTCATACTTGGTTCCCCGTGTTGGCGAAACCACATATGGTTCGAGCGCCCACAAATTCGTCAAAGCCTTCTTCCACTTTCCATTCAAAAATGATGGGCCTGGATATGATAGGAGATATAAAAATCTTGTTTCGGGAAAACATGTTAGGAAAGGAGGAATTCTCAATAATCGATGTCCGAGCCTGATAAGAGGGACATCGCCTAGTTGATATCTATTAGTTTCGGAAACACGCATTTTTATAGTTCTATAAATCGTCTTGTTATCAAATCCACGTTCAGCTAATTCCATTACCTCCCGCGCAACTTGTTTCGTAAATGCGATCTGGTCATCATACTCAGCATTCAAGCCAATCACTTTTGAGACTGTAAAATCAGAAGGGTAACCTTCAATCATAGGAGCTATGTCTATCATGACAAGATCGTTATTTTTAAGTTTCTCATGCATATTGAAAAAGCTCTTACAAAGAGAATATGGAGACCTTAGCTTATTCGTCCCCGAACCAAGACCAATGTAAGGCATATGCCAATGTCGTTGAACACCGTTGTCCTTAAAGACTTCACGGGCCAATGAATGAACATCCCACTCATTCATGCCTACCTCAATTTGGTTTGCAATTTCCCAGGCAAGGCGCTGGGCTTCTGATTGCGAGTGCCGGAGTCTGAGGATTTCGGAAATTTCGAAATTCTTCATCATCCATGCCTCAATTACTTTTTCCTCTCAACGAATGTTCCTTCAGTAAACTTTACTCCTTCATCAAACTCAACCACAGAGTAATGCTCATTTAAGATTTTAGTTACGACTCCCTCACCAAGCTTTTTCTTTACACAGGGTACGCCATAGGCCCCTGCATTTTTAGTGCCGCCGACGATTCTGTCCTGGCAGTCATTATAGAAGGCCTCAACTTTATCGCCCTCCTTAACTTCACCATCTCCAAGACATACGTGGGCTTCTCTTTCACTGACTTTCATCGCTACCCCGCCTCTCATCGTGCTATGGCTAGCACATGCGGTTACCAGAAAAATCATAGCTAACAGGGGAAAAAATTTTTTCATAAGCAAAACTCCTCTTGTTCTTTTCCCATACTAGCAGCATCAGACACTCGGAAACATGACTTTAATCAGTTTCATGAGAGATTTTAACCGTCAACTTTAACGCAGCTTTCAACAAACTTAAGTATTAATAAATTACCTAAAACTATGTGGCTTCTTTACCATTAAGCAATCAACCTTGGAGGTTTTATGAAATATCTCTTCGTTTTTATATTGGCACTTGTCCCCTTAACATTCGCATCAGCCGCCGGACAATCGACATCACATAAAGGACATACATCAAGTGAAATGTCATCAGGGCATGATGCTCACTACCTAGAGTCTTTCTCTGCTCATCACCGGGACGGAATCGAGATGGCGAAGCTGGCCGAAAAAAAAGCCCGAGACCCCCAACTTCGCAAAATGGCCTCTAAAATAATCAAAGATCAAAATGAAGAGCTTAATCAAATGCAAATGTGGAAAGAAAAGTTCTTCTCGAACGTCCAGTCAGAAGAGGAAGCCCCAAAGAAAATGGACATGAGTAAGCTACAGGAGGCCCAGGGTAAAGAGTTCGATGCCAGGTTTGCCGAAATGATGGCCAAGCACCATCATGACGGCATTAAGATGACAAAGGAAATGTTGCCACAGCTGCAGCAGGAAGATGTGAAAAGATTCGCGGAAAAATCGATTACCAAGCAAACTGAAGAAATTCAGAAGTTAAAGAATCTTTCAAAGAAGGCCGAGAAGCAATCTTAGTCTAAATATTAAAGGGAGGGATTGAAACCATCCCTCCCCCTAAAACTTATATCTTCTCCCCGCATTCAAGCATGGATTTGCCATAGTAAGGATTGGCAATCTTGCCTTCCTTCTGAATCCACTTGGCCTTGGCCATAGGGCATTCTGCGACAATAAGACCCTTCATCTCCTCTTTCCTTGCGTTTGCGATGTAGACGCTAGAGAGTGCCTTAAATGAATCTCTTAATTGGCCAATGTCTTTGAAGCTCTTCTTACAGTCCTTATAGCTCTCTGAATGATGAACAAGCTCTTTTTGACAAATTTCCTTATGCACATTTAGCGCCGACTGAAAATCGTCTTTTGCCAGGGCTTCTTGCAACTTAACGTAATTCCCTACCTTCAATTCACTTGCAAAAGAATTCAGGGAAATCAGAGCTAAAATAAATACTACCATTTTCATAAGATCTCCTTATTGTTCGAGTTCTTTCTTGTGTTTAAAATTCCACTTCCAGACAGTATAGATCGCGGGATAAACCAAAAGTTCCAAGAGAAATGATGTTATCACACCACCAAACATCGGAGCAGCAATTCTTTTCATCACATCTGCTCCTGCTTGAGAGGTACTTGCAACCATAATTGGCAAGAGCATCAGGAAATCTGTTCCCACAGTCATGACTTTTGGTCTGATACGTTTCACAGCACCGTCATGAATAGCGGCCTTAAGCTGAGAGAAGGAATTTACTTTGCCTTCTTTAACTGCTTTATCATAGGAGAGATCCAGGTAGAGAAGCATGAATATTCCTGTTTCAGCATCTAGCCCCAGAAGGGCAAGAAGACCAACCCAGACAGCAATACTCATATTGTAATCGAGAATATACAGTGTCCAGAAAGCGCCAATGGCAGAGAATGGAACCGCAAGTAATACAATAGAAGTTTTAACCCATGAACCTGTATTGAGGTGAATCAGGAAGACAATAATAAAAAGAGTAACAGGAACAATAACCTTAAGTTTTTCCTTCACTCTTTCCATGTTTTCATACTGACCACTCCAGGAGAGATTCACTCCTGGCGGCAGTTTATAACTTTCTTCAACGAGCTTCTTCGCTTCTTTTACGTAGCTACCAATGTCCCGATCAGCGACATCAATGTAAACAAAGCTTGAGAGGAGACCATTCTCATTACGGATCATTGAAGCACCCTGGACCATTTCAATACTGGCCACTTGTCCCATAGGAATTTGTTTTCCATTAGGAGTTGCAATTAGAACTCTCTTTAGCGCATCGATATTCGATCTGTAGTCGCGGAAATAGCGAACGTTAACTGTGTACCTCTCCCGACCTTCAACCGTTTTTGTGACCGGCTCGCCCCCGACAGCAGTCATGAGTGCCATCTGAGCTTGCTCAATCGTAAGTCCATAACGAGCTAGCTTTTCACGATGGAAAACGAAGTCTAAGAAATATCCTCCGGACACTCTTTCAGCAAATGCACTCCTGGTTCCTTCTACTTTTGGAACAATTTTTTCCAGCTCAACAGCAACTTTCTCTACTTCCTGAAGATTAGATCCTAAAACTTTGATACCCACAGGTGTTCTGATACCTGTTGAAAGCATATCAATCCTGGTCCTGATAGGCATGGTCCATGCATTTGTAGTTCCAGGTAACTTCATCTTCTGATCCATTTCGCTGATAAGCTCTTCCCAGGTAAGGGTATCAGACCAGATCAGCCTGAATGGAGCCTCTAAAAAATCAGGCAGGAATGAATACCATCGTTCTGTCTTTCTCCAGTGATCCTGATGTTTCAGAATCACTGTTGTTTCTATCATGGAGAAAGGAGCTGAGTCGGTTGATGTTTCGGCCCGCCCGGCCTTTCCGAAAACACGCTCGACTTCAGGAAATGATTTCAGAATAGCATCTTGTCTTTGTAAAAGGTCCTGAGCGGCACTTGCAGACATACCAGGCATAGTTGTCGGCATGTAGAGAATTGTTCCTTCATTAAGCGGTGGCATAAATTCTGAGCCAAGTCTTAAGAATATGGGAACTGTTGCCAGCATGGCGACTATCGCAAATGCAATAGTTTTAAAACGGTGTTCAATAACCCAATCAACAACTGGCCCATAAACTTTAAAAAGTACTTTACTGATAGGATGCTTATCTTCGGAGTATGTCTTACCTACTAAAACAGCATTTCTGACATTACTTAACCATCTTGGCTTAAAATGCTTTATAGAAAAATGTGTTAGGGTCACTCTCAATGCTGGATCAAGAGTAATGGCCAGAATAGCAGCAATGATCATGGCTAGGTTTTTAGTATAGGCCAATGGCTTAAAGAGTTTTCCCTCCTGGTCTTCAAGCGCGAAAATAGGAATAAAGGAAACAGCAATCACTAACAATGAGTAAAAGCTGGCCGGGCCAACTTCTTTAATGGCCGTAATCACGACTTCTTTTGGATCACCTTTCTTCCCGTTTTTTTCCCATTCTTCAATGTGCTTGTGAGAATTCTCCACCACTACAATGGCCGCATCCACCATGGCACCAATGGCAATGGCAATTCCACCCAAACTCATGATGTTGGAGGAAATATCAAAAAAGTACATCGGAATAAAGCTCAATAAAATTGCGAGCGGTAAAGTTACAATAGGAATTAAAGCACTAGGAATGTGAAGGAGAAAAACGATGATAACAATGCTCACAATCAGCATTTCAAGAAATAGTTCTGACTTAAGAGTTTCAATGGCCTGCTTAATGAGATCAGAACGATCATAAGTTACTACAAGTTCAACACCTGGCGGTAGATTAGGCTCAACCGATTTTAATTTTTCCTTCACCTGTTCAATAACATCCATGGCATTCTCGCCATATCTCATGACGACGATACCACCTACCGCATCACCCTCACCGTCAAGATCCGTTACCCCTCTTCTAATTTCGGGTCCCATAGTCACTTGGGCAATATTCTTTACATAAATAGGTGTGCCATTCTGATATTCAAGAACGACATTTTCAATGTCATTTAAATTCTTTATGTAACCGCGTCCACGGATCATGTACTCAGCACCGGAAATTTCGAGAACTCGAGCGCCTACATCGTTATTACTTCCTTTAATTGCCGCCGCTACTTTCTCAATAGGAATTTTATAGGCGAGTAAGGCATTGGGATTAACCTTAACTTGATATTGCTTTTGATACCCTCCTACAGAAGCTACTTCTGCAACTCCCGGAACGGTCTGGAGAATGTATCTCAAAAACCAATCCTGATATGAGCGAAGATCAGCGAGTGAGTGTTTTCCGCTTTTGTCTATTAATGCATACTGGAAAATCCAACCTACACCTGTTGCATCAGGACCCATTTCAGTCTGTACGCCATCGGGAAGCTGGGGTTGAATTTTTGATAAATACTCAAGTGTTCTGGAACGTGCCCAGTAAGGGTCAACACCATCTTCGAATATGACATAGACAAATGAATAACCAAAGTCAGAAAAACCTCTTACGTCTTTGACTTTGGGTGCACCGAGGAGTGAAGTAATGATCGGATATGTAACCTGATCTTCAACAATATCAGGAGAGCGATCCCATTTTGAATAAATAATAACCTGAGTATCTGAAAGATCAGGGATAGCGTCGATGGGTATATTTTTTAGACTAACCCAACCACCAAATCCTAGTAAGAAAGTAAGGAGAAAGACAATAAAAGTGTTTCTTGCGCAATAATCAATGATTCTTTCAATCATGGGATATCCATACAGTGATTCATCTGTTCATGCCAAAATTGACCTTTAGGACAAGATGGAGCTTTAGGTTTGTTTTCTAATCCCACTCCCTTTAAGCGAGACTCTGAATCAATTAGAAAATTGGCACTAGTAACAATCTTTTCTCCCGGTATTACTCCTGAGCTAATCGCAACTTCATCTCCAGCGCGTTCAAGAATGGTAATTAACCTAGGTTCGAATTGTCCCTTTTCTTCTAATACAAAAACCCAAGCTTCTTTTCCCGTATCAAGAATAGCATCAAATGGGACAACCACTTGCTCTCCCAAGGGAGAAAGAATGGTTACATCCAAGTAGGATTCTGGCCTTAAATTGGCCTTCGTATCTTCGATTAAAATTCTAACTTTTGCCGTCCTCGTTTCCGAGTTTATGACTCTATCTACAGAAACCACTTTCCCTTGAAGAGACTTATTCCCCAAAATACTACCAGAAACAATAGTTTCATTGCCGGCCCTTATTAAAGGAAGATCCATTTCAAAAACTTCAGCATAAACCCAAAGGTTTTCACCAGATTTTGGAATTAAAAGATTAGAACCTGAACCGCCCGAGCGTCCTAATTTACGAATATGCTCATCAGAGAGTCCCAAAACTTTAAGTCTTAATTGAGCAGATTCTACCATTCGATCAGCAGAGTGCTTAACTTCTTCAATTGGGGATTTCTTAACTCTCTCTTTCTGTTTAATAGCTTCGAGATATTCGGCTTGAGCAGTATAAAGTCCTGGGTCAAAAGCAATTTTTCCAGAAGCATCGATCTTTTTAAATAATTGTTTTTTTTCAACAACTCCGGTTTTAACACCAATAAGCTGTTGGCGAGCTTCAGAAAGTTTAAATCCTGCATGCCCTTCAGGTCGTGTATTGCTTGAATGATTGTGATCATCTTCTACAATTTCATCACCCATTTTAACCAGATCCATGTGACATATAGGACATTTACCAGGCTTATCCTGACGGATTTGTGGATGCATCGGACAAGTCCAGACCTCTTCCGTATGCACATGCTCAGATTTAGTTGTGTTTTTATTATTATGCTTACTGCCTTCTTGAGGACTACAAGAAATACTAAAGCTCAAAACCATCAAAAGACACACGATTAACTTGTTCAAACTTCCTCCCCTATAAATGGAAGATTACTCACACTGATACCCGCCTCTCTTTCAAGTCCGGTCAGTGCTTCAATATATTTTGAAAAATTCTCATAATATTCGATTCTAGTTGAATATAAGGTTCTCTCAGCATCGAGAAGCTCCTGAAATCCTACTCTGCCCGCACCATAGGCAGAACGAGAAGAATTTAATGTACTAGTGGCCTGAGGAATAAGGGCAGTCTCATAAATCTCAAGTAACTTCGATAATGTTTTTACTTTGCTCTTGAGAGTATGAATGGTTGCATCCAATGTTCGTTTTTGCGAATCAAGTCGTCGTTTTGCAGCAACTTCTTGGGAGACAGCGGAAGCAACCTCACTTTTTTCCTTGCTTAAAAACCATAGTGGGATGGTCATTTCTATACCAATAGCTCTACCACTGGAAGGGTGGTTTCCTCCAAAAGTTTGTTGATAAGAGAGCATGAAGTCCGGTAAGTAATTCATTTTGGCGAGACTCTTCTGAAGTCCTGCTTCTTCAACCAAGGCCTTGTCGCCTTTAAGAAGATATGATGACTCAAAATTTACAGAATTAAATTCTTCTGAAAGTTTTGCATCTTTGGCCACAGTAAATTCAGTTTGAGAGATTTCAAGTTCAGCATCCGCAGAACGATCTAAGAGCGCATTGAGAGCAAATTGTGCTTCCAAAAGTTCTTGCTCTTGTAGGAGGATTTCATTTTCAATTTTAGTTTGCTCAACGTGTGCCTTCATCTCATCTTGTTGAGGCGCAGAGCCTGCAGCTCTCCTGATCTCTGCAATACGAGCAATTTCCCGTAGAGTTTCTTTTTGAGCAAAAAGGAGGGATTGTATTCTTTTGGCACTATAATATTTAAAATACGTGGATAGACTTTCTGCTCTAATTTGAAGTTTCTTATATCTTAGCTCATGAAGAGATCTTTTTGCTTTGGCCTCTTGAATACTCCCTCTTGAAAAATACTTAGTCGGAAATAAAAACTCCTGTGAAATGGTCCATGATTTCATTGGGCCATCTTCCATCTGCATAAAACTCATATCAGTTTCTCTCATAAAACCTAATCTAGGACTTGATAGAGAGTATTCAGAACTTATGAGTTCTTTTTCTGCATCAGCAGTGGCCTTCACTGCTGCCAAGGCGGGGTTACTTTTATAGGCTTCTCTTAAAACCATTTCGGGGGTTAAAAGATCTGCGTAACATAAGTTAGAAAACAATACCCCTAAGATGACTAGAGATTTAATCCCCATAAACTTTCTCCAATTTACACCTTAATAACGCTGATAATGCATTGTTTGTGACATGTAGCTTTAATTTAAAAAGTTGACCTTCCTAATAAAGGAAGGTCAATCTGTGAAGAAGTTAAAAAATATTAATCCAGCTATATTTTTGCTTTATTTAATCTTAGTGAGTTAACAATTACTGAAACCGAACTTAAGCTCATGGCAAGACTTGCAAACATAGGACTAAGTAATAGACCAAATGAAGGATAAAGAATACCAGCTGCCAGAGGTATACCTAAGATATTGTAAATGAAAGCAAAGAAGAGATTTTGCTTAATATTTCTCATAGTGGCCTGGCTCAATCTATGGGCCCTTACAATTCCCATAATGTCCCCTTTAACTAAAGTGACGCCAGCACTTTCCATAGCCACATCAGTGCCTGTTCCCATTGCGATACCCACTTCCGCTTGTGCGAGAGCTGGAGCATCATTGATTCCATCTCCTGCCATAGCAACTTTAAGACCTTGTGATTGTAAGTTTCGAACAATCTCTCCTTTCATTTCAGGTAAAACTTCGGCCCTTACTTCATCTATGCCCAGCTTCTTTGCAACTGCATTGGCCGTACCCTGATTATCTCCTGTAACCATAATGACTTTGATGCCTCTTTTATGGAAATACTCAATTGCTTCTTTGGAAGTTTCTTTAATAGGATCTCTTACTCCGATCACGCCGGCCGGTTTACCATTTATGGCCACAAGCATGGCGCCGCCACCTTCGACTTGAATTGTTTTAGCTATCTGGGAAAGTAATTCTGGATTAACTCCATTTGTAGAAAGTAATTTTTTATTCCCTACAAGAATGACATTTCCATTAATAACTCCTTTCACGCCCATGCCAGTTATAGTTTCAAAGTTTTGGGCATCTTTAAGTTTTATACCTCTCTCTTGCGCTCCTCTTACAATAGATTCAGCTAAAGGATGCTCACTCGCTTTTTCAAGGGAAGCCACCATCTCAAGCATTTCATTTTCTTTAAATTCACCTTCAACGATGACTTCAGTAAGTTGAGGACGACCAATTGTAAGAGTTCCAGTTTTATCCACCATGAGAGCATTAATTTCTCCCATGGCCTCTAATGCAGCAGCATCTTTAATAAGAACACCGTGAGTTGCTCCCTTTCCTGTTCCAACCATAATGGACATAGGGGTTGCTAATCCAACAGCACAAGGACATGCAATAATTAGTACTGAGACCATATTTACTAGGGCAAAAGTAAAGGCTGGGTCTGGTCCTAAATAGAACCAAACAACTGCGGTGATCATAGAAACCACAACGACTATCGGAACAAAATATTTAGAAAAAGTATCTGCTAGCTTTTGAATAGGTGCACGGCTTCTCTGCGCTTGAGATACCATCTCAACAATTTGAGATAAGAGAGTATCGGCACCTACTCTTGTTGCTTCCATAATAAAACCTCCAGCACCATTTACAGTGGCCCCAGTAACTTTATCACCTTGAATCTTTTCAACCGGCACCGGTTCACCTGTAATCATTGATTCATCAATGACACTTCTTCCTTCAAGCACAAGACCATCGACAGGTACTTTTTCCCCTGGCCGAACTCTTAACTTATCCCCAACCTTAATGTCAGTTATCAAGACCTCAACTTCTGACCCATCATCATTAATTTTTCTGGCTTCTTTTGGAGCTAACTGGAGAAGGGCCTTAATAGCATTACCTGTTTTATGTCGGGCCCGAAGTTCTAAAACCTGCCCAAGTAAGACTAGAGTAATAATGACAGCGGCAGCTTCATAATAAACTCCAACCATCCCCCCATGCATTTTGAAGTTTTCTGGGAAAAGCCCAGGAAAGAAAGTTGCCACTAAGCTGTAAACATAAGCGGCCATTGTTCCCAAGGCAATGAGTGTAAACATATTCAAATTCAAAGTTTTAAGAGAAACCCAACCTCTATGGAGAATTGGAAATCCTGCCCAGAGGATTACAGGGGTTGCGAGGAAAAACTGGATAAAGACTAAAACAGTGGAAGAAAAGTTATTTTGAACTGGCTGACCAGGAATCAGATCAGACATTGCAAGAAAAAAAAGTGGTAATGAAAGAAACAATGATATTTTAAATCTAAAAGTAAAGTCTAACAACTCACTGTTATCTTCCTGATCAAGAGTTATCTTTTCAGGTTCAAGGGCCATCCCACAGATAGGACAGCTACCAGGTCCTTTTTGTCTAACTTCAGGATGCATTGGACATATAAAAAAAGCATCAGGAGATATATTTACAGAAGTAGATTCACTCCTTACGTTATGATGGTGATGAGAATGATGATGTTTATGATCCATAAAGAATTCCTTTATAAAATAAATATACACATACAAATCTACTCATTATGGAATGATTGATCTACTTAATATTTAAATATCATCTAGAAAGTAAAAATATTATTTATCATGTCACAACCTCAATGATCATTTCGTCTATAAGTAAGTTATATACTTTTCCTTAAAAAATGGAGTTTGACCTTCCCCCAATAATCTAATCCATCACCTTGATGAGTCACCCTGTGTTAACATAAACTAGGGGGACAAATGAAACGCAAAAAATTCTCAGAAGAACAAATCATTAAGGCGCTTAAGCGCATCGAGGCCGGCGAGCAAGCTAAGGCCGTATGCCGCGAACTTGGTGTTCATGAACAGGCCTATTACAACTGGAAGAAGAAGTATTCAGGGATGGAGGTCGATCAACTTAAAGAGCTCAAGGCCCTTCAAGATGAGAATGCTCGTCTAAAAAAGATCGTGGCAGATCAGATGCTCAACATAGACATGCTTAAGGCGGTAAACTCAAAAAAGTGGTAGGCCTTCCTGCTCAACGAGAGGCCATTACTTTTTTAATGAATGAGTTTAAGGTCTCAGAGAGGAAGGCATGCAGAGCAATCTCTATCGAGAGATCGTCTATTCGTTACAAAAAACGACCAGACAAGAATATTGAATTGAAGAAGAGAATGATTCACTGGTCTGAGAAAAGACCCCGCTATGGTCATCCTCGCATTCATGAGATGGTTCTACGAGACGGATTCAGAGTGAACCATAAAAGAACCGAGCGTCTATATTTTAAGGAACTCAACCTTGCTCTCAAGGGGAAGAAAAAGAAACGCCGGTATCGCTCTGAAGCTAGAGTTCCAATTCCATTTCCAGAAGCTCCCAACAAAGTTGGGTCTATGGATTTTGTCTCTGACCAACTTAGCTTTGGTCGAAGAGTTAGAGGACTCACGGTTGTTGATGTATTCTCAAAAAGAAATCAGGCATTGGACTTCGATTTCAGTATGACGGGATTTAAAGTTGTGCAGATTCTAGAGAGAGTCTGTGAATTTGAGGGTGTGCCAGAATTTATCACTGTAGATAATGGCCCAGAGTTTATCTGTATGGCCCTCGATAAATGGGCTTTTTCAAAAGGCATCAAACTACACTTCAGTCGTCCTGGAAAACCGACTGACAATGCATATATTGAATCTTTTAATGGAAAGCTCCGAGATGAGTTTTTGAATATGAACTGGTTTCTAAGTCTGAAGGAACTTCAAGAGAAGGCCCTAGAATGGAGAGATGAATATAATAATGAAAGACCACATAGTTCTTTAAAAATGAAAACACCGAAAGAATTCTTGGAAAGTTACGATAAGGAAATATATGCAGTGTGACTCAATCTAGGCCGGAGTAAAGAATGGGGGAAGGTCACTAACTTCACAGCAAATATTCGAACTGAAAAGAATATTTGACTCTATAGACGTTAAACTAAAGCTAGAATAAATCAAAAATGGTCATCCAAAATACACGAGGAAAATAAGTGACCAGACCTTACGAAAGAAGGTGTAGATGGATAGGCCTACTCGGATTTTAGTTTAAGAATAGCTCCACGATAGTAGCTTATTGAACGCTCTGGCTCGAAAGCAATACTGCAGGATTTTGTCTCATTACTCCAAGTGTCGATAATTTCATATCCTGAAGCACGTAACCCTTTAAAGAAGTCGTCCTCTTTACGAATATAGTAAGGGCAGAATGATGTTCCAATATTATTCAGAGTTTTTGTTCTTATACTTGGATGAAGAGGTGTCATATTAACAATTATATATTTTGGCTTGTAAGAAACTTCTTCTAGCTTTTCATGGAGTTCCCATTCCAAGTACTGCAAAGAACCATTTGCTATAAAGAGGTCATGCCCCTCACATTTTTTTATATCACCAACGAAGCTTAGTTTCCCTAAGTTATCTTTTACTCTAGCTATTCTTTCTCCTTCTTGGCAGACCATTTCTACATCACAAACAGTCCATCTATCGATTTTTGAGAAGCAAAGAGCTTTTTGGTAAGAATAATAGTGAACACCTATGTGACCACCAAAATCAAAGACAGTTGCAAAGTTATTTTTAATCTTTTCCATCCAAAAAAGAACAGGATAATCTGTGGAATAAAGTTTTTGAGTTCTTTCTAAATACATCTGTGCAGCATCTAAATTATTATAAGATACTGGCTTAGTCTTCGGAGAAGATGCCTGAGCTTCCTGAAAAGAATTAAAAACTCCTCTGAAGTAATTTACGTTTTTGTCATTGGCAAACTTTGTTTCGAAAATGAACTTTCGAATGGGCAATGTAATGAAGTTATTTTTTAATATTGTGATCATATGTGTCTCCCTAGAAATACAGACTCCTTCTTGATGAAGGTTTTTTATATTGTTATTATCCTCTTCTGATCTTTTCTCCGCATTCTAGCATTGATTTACCAGCGTACTTATTGCAAGTGATAAGGCAAAACTGTCAACTGTTTCAATACCTAAAACGGTCTTTCTTTAAACATCTAAATAGAAGCAATTGGGAAGTAACCCTGAAAGAATTACCTATTTTTTCAACGATTTAGTGTCGAGAATGAAGAATGCCCTTTTAGGCTATTAGTCAGTGAGGTAGTAGCAAGATGCTACAGTGCTAATAGTAGTGCTACTATTTTTACTACTATTCTCTTTTTGGAAAAAACTCTACGTTCTCAAAAAGACTCATTAAGGCCTGCTTCTTCTTCCTAAGAATATGGCAATCCCCGTATAAGAAAGCAGTACGAGAGACAGGCCTATTAAAAGATTATAAGGATTTCGAATAACCCCAAAATCCTCCCCAGAATGAAGATCCACAAAAAATTGATGTCTTAAAAAGGAAGAGTCTTCAAGCTTATCCCTCCCTATTTCGAGGACAACTTTCCCAGTTGGAGTTATCTTTCTAACTCCTTTTTCATCTATAAAATTCATATAAGGACTTCCATCCCGACACGAGAAAATAATACCTTTTTCTGAAAGTGATACTTTCTTAAGAACTTCCATTTGCTGTTCAAAAGTACATCCTTCAGGAAAGACGTGCTTCAGAGCTACTCGGTCCTTTGAGAAGAAATAAGAATTAAGACCAATTAAAGAACCTGTGATAGCTGAAAATAGTAGAGGTATAAGACAAACGATTCCAACCATAAGATGCAAATCTTTCACTTTACCAATACGACCTTGCTTAAAAAGCTTTTTCAATTTTATGAGAAGGTTTTTCCTGAGCCAAAAGAAGAAACCGCTTAATAGAACAAAACAAAGCCCTATCCCACTAATCGCTACAAGATTTCGGCCTAAGTCTTCTAAATAGAAACTCTCATGAATTGTTTGAGCAAAGAAAAATGGGTTTAGTTCAGGATCTTCTTCTATCAATACCTTCCCGTTACCTCTTTCTATTGTCATGAGAGTCAAGGAGTCTTTAATGGCATAGACAACTAAGTGTTGATCATCAAAATTAATTCTAGCGAATCGTGTCTGAGGTCTTTCCTGCCTCAAATTGGCTAGGATTTCCTCAATAGGTAAAGGTTTTTTGATATCAAAGTCTGGCCTTGGTTTGAATGCAATTACAAGACCTGATATAGCAAGCAGAATGAATGGGATTAAAAAGATGAGAGAGAGCCATTTATGGATAAAGTAAATATTTTTCATCATGAATAAAACAATTGAAGGTATCCAATGGGCAAGCAAAGGAGAGCCTGCCCAATGGATGAGAGTTACTATTCAACTAGAGAATAGCTAAGGATATCGCCTTGAACGGTAAGTACAACTTGGAAGAGATTACTTGTGTTAGATGAAGAAATAACAACGACTGGATTTACAGATCCATCATCATTGTGTTGCTGCTTCAAAGTAGCTTTCTTAAAGTTCTTACTAAAAGATTCTTTAATATTTGTATCATTAACTTCCATTACAAAATGCAGAGCGGCCTCTAAAAGTTCAGAAGAATACTTATCCCAAGGTGTTTCTTCAACAGAACTTGTATTTACGACTTTATTAGAAAGAAATTTCCCTTTAGGGTCAAAAGTTAGAACAGTCTCCCCCATACTTCCTGCCATAATGGTGACGTTATATGCTTTACCAGTATGTTGACCATGAGGAAGTGCCGCAACCTCAATAGTCTTCATATTTCTACTAAACACTTCATCTATCCTTCCCATATCGGCAAGACGGCCGATTCGATGAGAGGCATCATGTCCAATTTTAGCATTTGATAGGTCATGCCCTTCATGTTGAGCGAGAGATAGGCCAGACATTGCAAGGGTAAACATTAAAACAATCGATTTAAACATTCTTCGTCTCCTGTTAGTAGTAGTCATAAAAAAACTACTGTTAAAAAAATAGTTATAAATAAAAATTGGCCATAAACCAAAAAGTATCGGCAAAGTATCCGTCTCCAATATAAAGTCTGTCTTTTTGATATGTCCCCATCAGTTCCCAATGTGGTCTAGGAAACCATTGAACTCCAACACCATAAGATTGTTTCTTCGTTGCTTCAGCTGTCCAATCTATCTGGGAAGATTCAAAAGTTAAAAAAGGAATGAATCCTTTATAAAGTTCATAGTTGAAGCGGTTAGTAGATGTATATCCTTTCGCTGAGTCACCAGACTCCTTAGCTACCTTGTTTTGATAAAACAATTCAGACATCCAATAAAAATTCTTCTGATAGCTAAGAATAAACCAAGGGCCTAGAACATTTCTTTTGTTTGCCTCGTCTGTCCCGTATAAATAAGACAATCCTACTTTCTGTTTATCAAAGTAGTACTGAACAGAAGCCGTTTGGGCCTTTTCAGTAGCAAAAGATGTTTTGTCCTGGAAGTTTCCAAATATTGAAGTTAGGAAAACAGTGAATTTTTCATAATAATAGGATAGCTCGAGGTTATAGCTTTCGGTATCTTGGCCAAACAGCAAGTCTCTTTGCACGTAACTGGTGTGATAAGGAGTGTTCAAACCAAAGTAACGGTTAAACTTGCCAGTCCTCACTAGGATATTGTCCTTAGGTTGCCATAGCACATAATGTCTCCTCGAAATTGGAAGAATAACTTTATCCCCTTCCTGTATTTGTTCCTGTCTACCAACAGATCCTACTAAAGTTAATTTTTTATATGTGTATGAAGCTTCGAGATCAGCTTGCATGATTATTGTTCTTGCCTGCTTAACTGTGGGTGTCTCTCTATGTATCTGAAGTACTCTTCCAAAGCCTTGCAGATTGACGTGAGGTGGAGTTTTAACTAAGCCATAAGCAAATAACTGCTCATTTTTGGCGCCCCAAGTGCTCAAAGCTTCCTTTGAAAGTTCTCTTCCATAAGGGTTCAGAACTCCTCCACCACTAGGACTTACATGACAAGCTATACAGTTCGCATATCCATGCCGAGAGAACTCAGGGTATGACCAAGAGGGTGTTACTGAAAATAAGATGAGAAGGAAGAAGGATAGAATCACCGAATCACCTTATCGTCTATCTTAACAACCGCAGTAACTTCATCCGCCACAGTCACTCCTGCAAAGCTAGGTATTTCAATTGCATAGTCCTGAAGTTTTATCTTAAAGCTCACTTCGCCTTTGGCACTTGCCCCATTGAAGCTTACATTTGGAATCAAAAGTACTTCTTTAGTCACCCCATGAAGAGTTAGTAGTCCTTTAAGATTTTTGGGAGCCCAAGTACCTTCTAGAGGAAAACTTTTGATATCAAGGCCTTTCTGACTAATTTTAAGGATTGCCTTATCAAATCCCTCTTTGGAAGTTTCCAGATACTTCTCTTTCATATGCTCATCCCGTGTATCCATATCTGTTGTGAAAGAGTTCAGATCAACAATAAACTCGCCAGAGGCACTGCCATCTTTTAGAGCTAATTGCCCTGTGGCCTTTGCCCCTGTACCAGTTATGCTGATCATGCTTGGCTTCCCCACTGCATTGAATTCCACTCCTCCACCTTTAGATAAGTCTAAAGTCTGTGCGTTTAGACTAGGAAATAGAACAAAGACAATAAGAAAACTATAAAGCGCCATTTTCAATCCATGTACGTATTGCATTTTTTTCTTCCTCTGTTACAGGTGAGATACCAGAATCTGTTGGTGGCATAAATTTTCTTGCTCCTGGCTCGATGACTATCATTAATCCGCTAAAGTCTGGATCATGAGGTACAACGATCTCATAGGTAGGGTCTAGAAGGTCTTCCCGAGTGTTTAATGGTATTCGGTCAGCTTCTCCGCCCGGTCTATGACAGGAGATGCATTTCATATCGATAACATTCTTTTTAATTGAAGCATAAGTTGGTTGAATAGCTTCATCCTCAATCTCTGGTTCATCAGAGCCATTCAGTGGCTTATCAGGTCCTCCGGCCTCAATCCAGGCCGAAAGTACTTCCAACTCTCTTCTATTAAGTGCTGGATAGGGAGATTTCGGCATCGTCTTTTTGATTAGTGTTGATCTTCTGATGTTCTCTAAGTGCTGATAAGCAGCTCTATGGCTTTCTAAATTCACATTTCCAGAATTTCCATGACAAGAGATACACTTGTTATTGAAGACTTCAATCTTTACTTGATTGAATGAAACAGAGTTAAGAAGAGCCTCAGAAACTTTAAAGGGACGCATTTCTTCTTTTATAACCGTATAATTGCAGGAGCTAATGAATAAAAGTAATAGACATATCCTTACTTGCACTTTAGTCCCTCCTCATTTTTTTGCCTCTACCAAAGAAGAGGAAACACTTAATTATTTATTCACTCACCTATAACGTTTATCTGCCATCAATTGTGACACTAAAGAAAAGGAATTTTTTTGAAGGAAGTAGAGATAATTATATGAGCGAATGCGCCACGAGTTAAAAGATTGAATTTAAATTAAGGTGTAGTAGTAATAAAAAAAATAAAGACTGAGTTTATGAAAAACTTACTTATTCTTCTCGTTCCATTGTTACTACTATCTTCCTGCCTCTCAGGAAAAGGAGGATCATCTGATTCAGATCATGGCCCTGCAAGAGTCCAAAGTGAATCGTTGCCAGAAAGAATTTCATTTGAGGAGTTAAAAGAGAAAGTCCTGCAACCTTACTGCATTGACTGTCATCACATTCGTGAGTTCACTAATGAGGCAGGAGTCCTGAAGTACGTGGTACCGGGGGATGCAGATAATAGTGTGTTTTACCAAGTTATAAAAGATGGTTCCATGCCGAAGTATTCTATGCCTTTAAGCACTGAGGAGCTTGAGTTCGTTCGGACTTACATAGAGTCATTAAGAGTTGAGTAGGTTTCAGTAAAAATTTTCAAGTAAGGGCCAGGAACTAAAACTCCTGGCCCTTACTTTTAGTGCTTAACTATACAGGCCAAAGTCTTAGGGCGTTGAGGACATCTCGTCAAATCACTAACTGCTCTGAAATTAATAAATCCTTCCTCACGAGCTTTCAACTTGCATTCTTTCTTCGAAGATACACAAGCGATTTGCATCTCATGAAGAATAGTCTTGTCTTCAAGACTAGGATCATAAGAATTGTAATTATCCTCCATTGAGAAGGCTACTGTTGAAAAGGTGGTAAATAAGACAATAAAACTAGAAATCAGCAATCTCATAAGTTCTCCTTTATATTTGAGAAGATGGAATTGGGACTGATACAAGGAAAGAAAAGTAAGCACAATATTTAGCCTCAGGTGTTAACTCCGAGCTGCTGCGACTAGACATAATAATTTTGCTATGGAGCACCTCTTAGTATCCATGCTTTAATCATTTCTCTCTGAAGGTCAGTAAGAGGTTCAACACCAAGGGGAGGCATCATGTTTCTCGCACCCGGTGCTGTAATAGTGTAAATCAAGCTATCGCCCGGTCTTTCTGGGACGACAAGGTCCAACGGTGAAGAAAGTAAATCTTCCCTTGTCTCTAAAGGTATATGTCCCGCATGTTCCCCACTTCTGTGACAGGACAAGCATTTTGTGTCGATTATTTCTTTTTTAATAACTGCAAAGTCTTGAGAGACATCATTTCCATCATCTGCATTATCATTTTCTGGATTCTGCTGTCCAATGGCCACTTCCGGGCCTCCTGCTTCTAACCAAGCAGTGAGCACCTCTAGCTGTCTGTCATTCAAGGGGGTGACAGGTGCTTTTGGCATGCTCTTTATTTGTAGGGTAGATCTCTTAATCTCCTCTATGTGCTTTAAAGCAGAAGAATAGCTTTCAAGACTCACACCGCCAGCATTCCCATGACAGGAAATACATTTAGGAAGGAATACTTCTTCTTTGACTTGCTTAAAAGATACTGTTTGCAACATAACTTCAGTTGGCTGGACAGTAATATCCCTCTTCTGTTTTTCTATTTTATAGTTACACGAGAGGGTGAGAATAAGAATAAGGAAGACTTTCATAATAGACCATTCCCTTGTTGGTGGGAAAGCCTACTATTCAAAAACTAGAAAGATATACTTAATAACATCTCAATTTTTAATTCTAATTCAGGCAGATTTTCGCGAATACGTCTTCAAATTCCAACTCTCGCGAACTTCACTGAACGTAGCTTTACTAATTCAGTGACAATGAGGGCAACTAAAAAAGAGGTAAAAATCCAAGTAATATTAAAGGTATTCCCATGGAAGAGAGCGTGATTCTCTAAGGCCATGTCTTTGGTTAGCATCATTAAGAAAAAGACGACGCTATTAAAAGGGATAATCAAGGAAAGCCTATTTCTATAAATCCAATTAAACTCACCTTTAGTTAAGAAAATATAACTAACTGCTAGGCCACCAGCAAAAAAGATGCTACTGCAATAAATAGCACAAACAAATACTCCCTTCTCCATGACCCAATCAGCGATTCCACTAAATCCAACAGATTGAAATCCATATTGAGGACAAATGAATAAAGTCAAAAACATACCGAGGACTTGCAAAGCGTAGAATTTCGCTACTGTATATTTTGGTTTCAATGAAACCCTTACTAACTCCCTCGTCTCAGTGAAAAGATTATCAGGGACTTTCTTACTTTCTGTTATAAATTCTAAAAAATCGTCTTTCATCGTTACAACTCCTTCTTAATCTTCTTAATCGTCCTGCTTAAACGTTTACGCAGAGAAATCTCTGACATGTCGTACTTATCTGCTAATTCCTTATAGCTCCAACCTTCTGAGAAAAACTCTCTTAGTAGCTGCGCTTTATCGTTAGGCAGAACACCTAGTAGCTCCTCAACCTGAAGAGCTTTCGACTCCCTCTCTTCTGATCTATCTTCAAGAAAATTTAAATATTTACTTTCAACCTTCTTACTCCGGAAATAGTCGCTTACAGTATTCCTCATGACAACATATAGCCACAAGACGAATGGCTGTCCATTCCAAGCGTCTCTCTTTTCAACCACCTTCACAAAGCAATCTTGAAAGAGATCTTCCGCATTACTATCAGGAACTCTTCTCTTCAAATAACTCCAAACTTTAGAAGAGTGCCTTTCATATAATACCGAAAGAGCTAAATCATCCCCTAGTTTGAGGAGGTGCATTAGCTCTTCGTCTGATTGTTGATTAGTGCTCACATTGTCCTTAGAAAGCGGTATCCTGAGATCCACATTCTAACATATCCATTGCATATATATTCTTCACCTCTTTATTGAGGTCAGTGTTTTGCAACCAAGATTTTTTGACCATAGGACAAGAAAAAACATTATAATTCCGACCAACATCATATTCTTGGACAACTTTTATCAGTGGGTTCAGAAAAGCTTCATAGGCCTTAAGATTCTCTTCATTTGTATTTGTAGATTTAATGGAACTTAGCTTTGATATGTTTGATTTAACGTTACTAAGTAAAGAAGTATGGGTACTGCCTACATAACCTTGCAACTCCTTGGCATGTTTTTCAATCAATGCGCTGTCCTTTTTGAGGAAAGCATTAAAGAGTAAGTCATTTTTTGCCAAAACTTCTAAAACTGCAGACTTGTCCTTGCCTTCGATTGGTTTACGATGAGCACTGGAATGATGGCCATGCTCATGGTGATTATGCTGGCCCAACACAGGCAGTGATATAGCTAAAAGTGTTAATAACAAGACTTTCATTTTTTCTCCTCTAGTTTTACAAGTGATTCTTTAATCCAATTGAGTATAGTCATTTTTTCTTGTGGTTTAATTTCAGAGTTTTTGTGGAATGATTTATAGTACCATGGCGGCATCGCCCCTCTTTCAATTATTAGCTTCAATTCTTTTAAGTCTTCAATTGGGGACAAATGACCTTTAAAAGGGAACCCTTCAGTCATATCGATATGTCCCCTTGCCTCTTTTATATGGGAATTTATAACAAGATTTACTCCTGGGATTTGATAATACCAGGGATACTTACTATTAGCTGAATGGCAGTCAAAACATTTGGCCTGAAAAATAGGTTCAATTTTTGCTTCATAATCAGCATTAATACTTTTATATACCTCAACCAATGCATCACTTCGTTTAATTGGCTCAACTTCATTTTTTGAATGGGTCTTGCCTCCATGTGCATTTAATAGCGTCGGAAAAGTTAGAAGCATCAGGACTAAGACCTTCATTCATTAACCCATAATTCTAGGTAAGATAAAGGCGTAGAAGGCACCTATTATATTAATGCCCAAGGAAATCCAGAAAATTGGCTTCGACCATCCTTTCGCACTCTCACAGTCCTCTCTCTTATCAATTGGGCAAATTTGTGTCTGAGCATACTTTTGTCCAGTGTAAGAAACAGTTAGCATGATAAAGCTGAAGCCAAAGACATACTCTTTATTTTCAGATAACCATATCAGTTGAGGAAAATTACCAAGAAATGAAGCGAGTGTTGCCCCAAAGCCAAGAAGAACCAGCGTTGAAGGGATTGCGCAGCATAGTAGGGTTCCAAAAGAACCAAACAATCCGGCCCACCCTAGAAACTTCTGGAATATTCTATTTTCTTTCAATGCTTGCAACATTGTATCCTGCCTCTGTGATAAGCTCTTTAATCTTAGAGTCTTGAATGTCCTGATTATCTTTAGTTATGATTGAAACAACCTTGGTATCCAGATCAACCTTGATGTCTTTAACTTCCGGCAGTTTCGAAAACTTTTTCTGTATACCTTGAGCACACATTGAGCACACCATCCCACTCACTTTTACTGAAATGTCTTTAGCAAAAGTGGCTGAACTAGTGAGAATTAAAGCAAGAATTAAAATCTTTTTCATATAAACTCCTATTTAAATTAGTGATGAACCATTAAGTTCAACATCCATTCACCTTTGGTACTTGAACCAATCTCCCAAAGTACATTTTTATAAAAAAATCTAAGCATGGGCGTAAGTATGACTTCCGATTCCACCTCTGGCATGATCATTGCTTGTAGCATGAACCAGGATTGAAGCTGTTCAAAACCAGCTTCATAGGGCGAGAATCCCACTCTGGCCTGGGCCATGGAAATATCTGTAACTTTAGGAGAAGTGAAATAATAGTATTTGAAAGCTGTAAAAAGGGTTCGAGTTTCCCAGTCCACTTCAAAACCTGTCATGTAAGCATCATTAGTTTGACGTTTTTCAATTTCTGAATCTGCTATTCCAACACCGCCATGGAGATAAATATTCCCCTGAGAACTTTCTCCGTTATGTCTATAAAGAAGGTGGTTTAACTTTAGAAATCCAAGTTCTGTATTCTTATCTTCCTTTGTAAAACGCCAATGATTAAGTCCAGTTGACCAGCGGTTGGACCAGGAATACATAAGCTGGTTGTCACTATAGGATTGCATATTAGAAGAACTCACAACGATTCCATCCTTATAGATCACGGGATGAGCGAAGACGGGGAAAGTACTAAGAAACAACAAGATTCCGACAAATCTAATCAACATAATAACCCTTTATTTGATACAGTAAAAACGTTTAACAGTAATCATTTGTGACATCTACTTACTAAAAATTTCAAAAAATCTTCTCAGTGCCATTCAACTTCATATGGCTTACTTTCATTGCCCGCCCCTTTTTGAAGAATCAAGACGAATTGCTGGTGGGTTTTGTGACAAAGAAAGAAAGCTCCTAGTTTAGATTAGGGAACTAGTGCGAATTTAGCCTGCAGTCACTCCTTTGACGGGATAACCAGTAGTCTCATGAGCTTCGTTATTTGCTCTACCGATTGGTTTGTTTTGACTGACAGATCTTGGTCTCTCACATTTTTGTGAAAACAACATGCAGTTTCAATTTTAAACTTATTATAGCCCGTCCTTTAACAGTGTTTTCTTATTCTCGTCCTTCCCTTGAGAGTAAGGTCAAACTATTTTTTCAACAAAGCTTGAGTTACCTATAAAAAAAAGGTTAAGAATAATCTTTAGGAGATAAAAGATAGAATTGTCTTATAATTAGTGAAGTTAATTGTCACAAATAGACTTTCTTAAACGTTATATCTTTATTTGAGGAAATTATGAGAAAAATCCTAGTGTTAAGCCTAATGTTCTTGTTGTCTTATATGGCCTCAGCAAAAACTGTTCATTATGAACTCATCGCAACTAGAGAAGCTATTAATGTTTCAGGAAAAAAGGAGATTGATTTTGCACTTCTACTTAACAATCAGATTCCTGCCCCTTCTCTAGAGTTTACAGAAGGTGACACGGCAGTCATTAAAGTAGTTAATAAAATTCCAGGAGAAGAGATTTCCGTCCATTGGCATGGCCTTTTGCTCGATCCCTTTATGGATGGTGTCCCTTATGTGAATACCCCTCCTATCAGATCTGGTGAATCTTTTACATTTGAATTTCCTTTAAGACAAAGTGGAACCTATTGGTATCACTCACACACTGGAGTTCAGGAGCAGAAGGGACTTTATGGTGCTTTCATCATCCATCCTAAGGAGAAAAAGGTCAAATATGACAAGGATTTGGTGCTAGTACTTAGCGATTGGATTGATGAAAATCCAAATCAGGTTTTGGCAAATCTTAAAAAAGATGGAGACTACTATACCTTTAAAAAAGGGACTATGAGGTCTTGGTTGGACGCAATCAAGCAAGGCTCCCTCAAGAACTTCCTCTACAATGAATGGACCCGAATGGGTGGCATGGATCTGTCAGATGTTGGTTACGATGCTTTCCTTATCAATGGAAAAAAAGACTATCAAGCTCTAGTCGCCCATCCTGGGGAAGTGATCCGATTAAGGGTGATTAATGCAGCTGCATCCTCATATTTTTATCTTAATCTTGGTAATATCCCTATGAAGGTCATCTCTGCGGACGGGATTGATATAAAACCAACTCTAGCAAAGGAAATCCTTATTGGTATGGCCGAGACATATGACATCTTGTTCAAAATTCCAGAACACAAAAACTATGAGTTTAAAGCTTCAGTTCAGGATGGAACAGGGAGTGCCAGTGCCTGGATTGGGATGGGAGAAAATGTATATGCACCAATAAAACCCTTCCCAGATATGTATGCTCTCATGGATCATGGGGTCCATGGGTCAATGGATCACTCAAAGATGGATCATTCAAAGATGAATCATTCAAAGATGGATCATTCAAAGATAGATCATTCAAAGATGGATCATACAACTATGGGCCGTTCTACTATGGATCATGGATCAGAAGTAAAAGGTGATAATCGAGTACTAAACAAAACGCCAACACTCACACATGATAATCAAGTTAATGTAGACCCACCTATCACTTTGTTAACTGTAAATGACATTGAAGCAATAAGCCCTACAACTTTACCTCTAAACAAGCCTAGATATAATGTAACACTTGAACTTGATGGAGATATGGAAAGATATGTCTGGCTCATTAACGGTAAGGCCATTCATCAAGATCGTAACCTAATCATCAACGAAGGTGACGTCGTCAGATTCACTTTTAAGAACAATACAATGATGCATCATCCGATGCATCTTCATGGACATTTTTTTCGAGTGATAAATAAATTCGGTGAGAAGTCTCCCCTAAAACATACCATTGATATGGCCCCACACACTACCCGAACTATTGAATTCTATGCAAATGAACCAGGCGAATGGATGCTTCATTGTCATAACCTCTACCATATGAAGACGGGTATGGCGCGAGTTGTGTCCTACTCAACGTTTGAACGTCGTCCTATTATGAACCAATATCAGAAACTGGACCCTCACTTAAAGGATCACTTTTATTATCGTGGTTTATTAGAGGCAGCGAGTAACCATCTGCAAGGTGAACTCTACGTTTTCAACACTTGGGATGAATTTGAACTTCGAGTGGAAACAAGAAATGACTTCGATTGGGAAATAGAGGGCGATCTATTCTATAAGCGATGGCTAAACAGGTACTGGCATCTTATTGGAGGTGGCACACTTGTTGACGGTGAAAGTGCTGCTGTTGCAGGTTTCGGATATCTTTTGCCGATGTTAGTAGAATCTCACCTCATCATCGACCAGAAAACAAGACTACGTCTCAATATTGAGAAGCGGTTTCAGTGGACTAAGTACATCTATACTGACGCAGAATTTACTTTCAGACAAAAACAACCATCTGAATTTGAAGTCTCTTTGATGTATCAGAGGCAATGGTCCTGGTCAGCGGGTTTTATGTTCACTGAAGACAGCGCAGGTGTTGGTGCCCAATATAACTTTTAATACCCCAGGGGTCAAAATTTCGTTACCACCGTACATGGCCTAACATGAGAGTTTATAAAAGACCCTAGACAGTTAATATGTTGTTTAAGAGCTTATTGATATCTATGCGGTAGATTCAGCCACATACTTAGATCTGTGACTTTTACTTATTCCCCATTTCTTTTCTTTCTTTCGCTTTCTTTAGCAAAACCTATGATCACATTCTCATGAGCATAGACTGTGAAGGAGACAGTAAAAAGGAATAGACTAATTACAAACTGACTTCTTATCTACAACCCCTCTCTTTTAGATTATTATAGCAGAGGAACATATCAAGAGTCTGAAGCAAAGATTGTCTTTGCGTACAACTCAAAACACCTAAAGGAGTAAATATGAAGCTTTTAGCGAAGACTTGGGTCTTAATTAAGAAGTTTGTAAGTTTTTTTAAGTCTGATTGTTGTAAATAGGCACGCTTTGCCTTTCCTAGTAACTCTTTCTTATCATCAGGGTAGACAGTCTCTTTGTGACAGAGTCTGAAAGAATAGTTAATTTACTAAATAATTTTTCCGATTTAAAGCTTCCCAAACTTCGACCTACCATCCCATTTTAGTCTCCTTGAATCCTCTGTGAAATTCAGCTATAAAGGCGATGTTTACCATAAGCAAAAGGAACTTCTCAATGAAACCTAGTTTAATTCTGACCCTGGCCTTAGCAATGCTTCCGCTCTCTGCTTTTTCTGAGGAAGCTCGTATTACCTGCGTTTCTTCAGACGGAAAAGTGAAAGTTGAAGCAGTGAAGTTAGGATGGACATCACCTTATCCACGTCTCGACACTGACATTATGGTAGTAAAGCGCGAGGGACAGCCAAATATATCTGATACTGTCCATGCCATGACATTGAATAATAATCTAATCGTCCTGAATGAAGATCGCTATACCGGCGGAGACCTCATGCGGATTAATATGGGCAGGATGAACGATGAAAATTTTTATCCACGGTCAAAGCTTATTCTCAAGCGAGGAGTGCGCTCAGGATATGATGACAGGCCAACAAAACCAATCGATGAAAAGATAGATCTTAAGTGCATAGTAACTGAAGACCTAGGAGTCTCGAATGTGTGCACTGAAGAGGATGAGAAATTTTACAATGAAAAGCTCATGACTGCCGTTAAAACATTTGACGTTGATGGCCTTGAGCAGGCAATTGCCTGCGGAGCTGATGTAAATATTGTCAACGAAGCAGGCTGTTCCGCTCTCATGACTATGATCGATGTGAACGGTAGGGAATGCAAAAGCATTGAGGGACTTCCAGGACAAAACGATTCTTTCAAATACATGAAGGCCGAATATCTCTTTCAGATGCTTATAGATGAAGGAGCATCTACAGAATACGTTGATGTTAAAGGTGAAAGTGTTGCTCACAAAGTTGTAAATTATGGCCTTTCTAAACTCATACCAATTCTTAAGATAAATGATGCTGATCTTGATCTTCAGGATAAACAAGGGGTTACACCAATCATGCGTGCAGTCTTGAATCATTCACGATCTGCCGTCACTGCTCTGTTGGAAGCTGAAGTAGATCTTACAATTAAGAATGTCCTGGGGCTAACGGCCTATGACATGAGTGTCCATCTTCCGGCGAATCTCAGAAGCATGCTCAAGCCTAGTCGTTCTTCTCTAGGACTAGTCATTAAAGGGGAAGCTAACGGGTCCTGCTCGCCGACAACCATTAATGTAAAGATGAGTAAGCCAACTATCATTACCCTTAAGTCCAGCCCTACAGATATGTTTATGCTAACTGCTCCTGATCTCGGAATTGAACTCATGGCAAATGCCGGGGGAACAGCTTCAAAGAACATTACCATCAATAAGATGGGTACTTTTAAGTTTGAATGCGGTGTACACGGAGGAAGACAGACCGAAGGTAAGATCATCATAATTCACTAACTAGGGAAGATGCATGATTTAGGGACTGAAAGATTGTGATTTTTTCTGTCTTCAAGTTAAAGGCTTGTTTCTGTTCGGGAAAAAGTATGACAAATGTAGAAGGAGTTTAAGCACTTTCTACATTTGCTCGAACTATATTCTTTATAAAAAATAATATCTGGTCTGTTTTTTTGGGTTAGTGACCTTTTAACTTGCTCTCAGTTTCCTTCCGATCACTTCCAAATGAAATAATTTTCTTTTTTCCCCTTCAGTAGACTTTTTATTTTCCTCTCTTTCCATAAAACTTCTCCCGAAAATAAAGTTAATGTTGGTGGCCTTGGTTTTTCTGGCCATTAAGATACGACTGAAATTCCTTCTTTGTTTCTTCATCAAGTTTTTCCATCTCTCTAATGAAGGCCACGATTCCCCAGATCTCCTTATCAGTGTGACCTTCTTTCCATGAAGGCATCCCTGTCATCTTAATGCCGTTTTTGATAACATAAAAGATATCCCCATCTGACCACGTCTTTGTTGAAGTCCAGACAGGAGGTGGTTTGGGAAGCATGTTTTGGCTCCAGTCTTTAGGGGCAACACCTGGAGCCCCATGACAACGTAGGCACATCTCTTTGAAGTGATGTTGACCTTGAGAAGCACTTGCAGTTGACGGAATTCTTCCGTCGGGAGCATACCATTTGAATGAATGCATTAGGTTTGTGTTACCCCACCAATCTAAGATTCCCTTCCCAGCAGTTGCTGCCATGTTAAAGGGACCGATGTACGGGACGACTAAACCTGCAAAGATCAGAAGAGAGAGACCTCCTACGAGAAAGCCTTTCCAGAATGAAAATTTCATATCAAATCCTTTTAAGATTAAGTTTTGATGCAATAGATCTTGGTGAGTCATCTATGGAAAAAGATCTTTAACTGCACTTTCATCTGCAAAGTTCTTTCCATAAAAGGAAATTCTATGAGGAATATCACGTTCATCACTCTCAGACCTATGACATACTTTCCGCAAAAGAAATTCCTTGGAGTAAGAAGAAAGATTGGACAGATAAAGCAGTAAAACATTACCTAGAAAACAGTGATGTTGCCATGAGTCCTGCCCCTCTTGATTACACTATGAGAAGAGTGGGGGCTTTGATGAAGCCTTACCTCACCTATTTCAGAAATTATTATCCAGAAAGTAACAACTACTTCTACTTTGCTCACTGGTGGCATCCGGCCATCTACGAAGCTATGATGATTGGAGGAAATGATGATGAGCAGGATCAAGCAGTTAAAGCGACTGATAGTCTTGCTACTAAGATTACAAAAAATCCACCTCAGCGAATGATGCTTTCTCGTGAAATCATGCCTCGTTATGCAAGACTGTCTCCTGAAAGTGCCAACATTTTTGATAATCTCCATATGCTTCATGGTTTTGCCTACGATATTTTGACTTACCCTAACTGGACTAAGAAACAAAAAGAGGCGGAACTCACAAGAGTCATTAAGGCCCTCTCTTATCATCCTGGAGATGAACAGATCGCCCGCAAAGTTTCGGCTCCTTATCCAAAAATTGATCCAAGGAAATACCTACCCTGGATGAGAGCTTGTGAAGGGGCCATGAACGATATCATGCTCCAGATGCTAGATGAGATGATGCCAGAAATGGTGAATAACTATGAGACCAATCGTGTAGTAGCACATGAAGCAGCTATGAAAAAGTTCTGTCCTGGTGAGCAGCCTGGAGAAAATCCTGGTTCGCTTCGCGATGCTATGATGAAGATTTTCCCAAACATGAAGAAGATGCCAGCGGCTAAGAAAGCAGGAGAAGGCTCCCCTCTCATGATGCAAGCGATGCTTGCCGGCTGGTTAAAAAAACAAGGAAGGGGTCCCGAACTTCCAAAGATAGACATGAGTACCGAACCTAAACTCTCGATAATGGATCAAGAAACTTCAAGTAGAGAACAAGAAATGGAAGAAATGGGTTCAGAACAGGACCCAGGACAACCAGCAAAAGGCAGACAGACTGATGCAGACATTTCAGGAGCCAAGGATCTTAAAGACACTCGTAAGACGTTGAAGCAGAAAAATAAGGAGAAGAGTCATGAATAAGAGAAAATTATTAATCGCTATCTCAGGTTTCATAATTACTTCTCATTCTCTTTTTGCCCATGATCACATCAATCTTGAAAGAGGAATCCCCGTAATGCTTGAGGATGCTTATCCGACTGCATACATGAATAGAGAAATTCAGGGTTACACCCGCTATGAAAGGACTTCAAGTAACGAAGATAACTTTGTTGTTACTCCTGTCCTTGAATACGGTTTTATCCGTAATGGTGAGTTAGAGCTGGAGGTTCCTACTCGCTTTGGAGAAGAGAAAGACCAGGAGAGCGGAAATCTCAATTTTGGTGGTCTTTACAATTTTTTCTATGAAGGTCTATACATGCCAGCGCCTGCCATTGCAGCTCAAGTTTCAGTTCCTACCGGGGCTAATACATCCGGTACTGATACCAGGTTAGGCTTTCTCTTAACAAAAACTCTCAGTAGATCAACCTACTTTCACCGTATCCACTTCAATGCTTATTGGCATAACAATGATAAACCGGAGTCTTCTGAAAGAGTAAACTACTATGAATTTGCACTTGGCTATCAGATGAGAGTGAATCCTAATAATCAACTTCTTATCAACATCCTCCAGCAGCAACAGCAGAAGAAGGACATGGAAGCCGCTACAGTAATTGAAGTTGGAATTCGCCACCAATGGAACCCTCTCTGGATTCTTGCGGCTGGGGTTGGAGCTGGTGTAAGCCACGATGCTCCAGACATGATCGCCACAATAGGTTTCCAGAAGGCAATGAACTTCTTCTGGGATAGTCCTTAAAAAATGAAGTTATAAGTGAGAGAGTACTCTTCTTTATTTTGGAGAAAAAAGTGAAAAGAGTCTTAGCACTAATAGGGATAATTGTATTGCTTATTGAAACAGGGTACTCGGCTTCGGATGACTCCCAGATCAAGTTTCTATGGAGGCCCGCCTACCGTCCAACATATATTTATTATGAAAATACTGATGCCAATACAATAGATGTTTTACTTTCAAACACCGATGATAAACCCATTTCTAAACAAACAGACTTTGAACCTTATCGTCTTGAAATGGAATGGCGAAAATTGGCTTCACAAAATATGGAATGGGTAGTAACGCCTGTATGGAGGTCTCTCTACTCTTCAGTATGATGACAGAGGAGACCCTGAGGATGGATTTGATGGATGGGGAGATGCAGGAGTAAGTTTTACTACACAAGTCTCTTGGGCAGACAAATTCGAAACCATTGCTGTTGGAAGGGCCTATTATTCTAACTATGGAGGAGATGTTCCAGAACAAGGCTTCCTTGGCTTTGCAGTAGCCCTGAAACCGACTTGGGGAAACTTTTCTTTACTTCTTGAAGCAGCAACGCAGCCATTCAGTTATTTCCAAAACAGTAAACTTGGGAAACAACATGATTCCAGTGCTTTTAGAGGAAGAGCAGAATACCTTGTTCCTTTTGGAAGTGAAGGCTGGGAGTTTGTAAGCGGAGCTGAATTCTTTCATAACAAATCAGACTTTTCTTCTTCTGATATTGAAGGTCACTCCGCAGTATTTTGGGACGACATGCAATTGTCTCTCCTGTTAGGAGTCCAGACAAAATACTAGATTCGGTTATGAACGCTCAACCTAACACAGAAGTTATCTGGAAAGAAATGTGAGACAAGTTATAAGTAGATCAATTGAGAAATTAAAGATTCTCTCTAGAAAAAGACAAAAGAAGCGTATAAAAAGCACGTCTTTAAGGAATAAGTCTTCATAGTTTTTCAGAGCTTATGGATTAATCAATGAACCCTCCTAATGTATCAAGTAATAATGTAAAAATTCATATCTCTAAGTTTTGGCATTCCTTGAATCTTTGACGGGTTAATCGGTGGAAAGTCATTTTTGGAGACAGGAGCATTCAAGAGAAGGAGTATTTTCAACTTTAATTAGGATAAGTAATATTAAATTCTCTTTTTTTCCTCTTGGATAATGACTTTAAAAATTTAGAAAACGATCGAAATTTGAACATACCCTCCTAGGCATAAAGAACACGAAGACCTACTAAAGCGAGTAAACGACTCTATTACTCGTTTGAGCTATCTTTCATTTTTTTGCTTTGACTTCTGCGCCTTGAACTTCTAGTGCTCGTCATAGAAAGTTTTTATCAGGTTAAAAACCTGGAGGGCCTTATGAAGAATCGGGGTGTAACTAGACCAATGGCAGAAGATCTACCTCATGGAAATATGCTTGAGGCCCACCACGCCAATACCCTTTGGGTTTATTGGACAATCGTTCTTCTTGGTGCTTGGACAATGGTTGCTCCCTTCTCCTTTGGCTATTTAAACGAAGAATTGTGGGTGAATCCTAGCGGTGGAAGAGGTGTTTGGTTCAGTTCAGAGACTTATACTCAGCTTCGTGCACAATTGATGAGTACAAGTGATCTCCTAAGTGGACTCCTGCTTATCATTTTTGGTTTTCGATCTTTAAAACCTAATCGCCCCTTTAGTTTATGGATTTGTTGTTTTATAGGGGTATGGTTAACATTCGCACCTATTCTGTTTTGGTCACCCATTAGTTCCGGTTATTACAATGACACTCTTGTCGGTGCTATTGTCATAGCTCTATCAGTTTTAATTCCTGGAATGCCTAACATGATGAACTACATGGAGATGGGCCCTGACACCCCTCCTGGATGGAGCTACAATCCTTCCAGTTGGCCTCAACGCTGGATCATGATCGTTCTGGCCTTTATGGGATGGGTTGTCTCAAGGTATCTCACTACTTATCAGTTAGGTTATATCGATCGAGTCTGGGACCCCTTTTTCGGATTTGAATCTAGTACTCAAAGAGTCCTAGACTCATCAATGTCTCACAGTCTTCCTATTTCTGATGCAGGTCTTGGTGCCATATCTTATACGTTAGAATTTCTCATGGGCTGGATGGGATCTAGTGCTCGCTGGCGTACTATGCCTTGGATGGTCGCTTTCTTTGGAATTCTGGTCATCCCATTGGGAATTGTGCACATTTTCTTAGTGATATCTCAACCTATGACTGTGGGTTATTGGTGCACTTTTTGTCTTCTTGCCGCCGCAATCATGTTACCTATGATTCCCCTAAGTTTCGATGAAGTTATGGCGATGATTCAACATATGAAAGAAGCGAAGGCCAGGGGAGATAGAAATGGATCATGGTGGCAGCTCTTTTGGAAGGGAGGATCTGCTGAAGGGACATCACAAGATAAAAGAACTCCTGCTATGATAGAATTCCCTGATAAACCAGGACAAATTGTGAAATCCTCCATGTGGGGCTTTAGTATTCCATGGACCCTGCTACTAGCTACAGCTCTCGGCTTAGGAGCTATGTTCCTTCCTCTGATGTTAAATACTTCAAAGAACATCTCAGATCTTTTTCATGTCTCTGGAGCACTAATAATTACTTTTTCAACTATTTCAATGGGTGAACTAATGAGGACTGCTAGATTTCTAAACCTTCCACTTGCTCTAGCGATAGGAATTGGACCTTTCTTCATTGGAGAAGCAGACCTACTAACAAAGTCTTCAGGGATTATTATTGCTGCCCTCATCTTTGTTTTAACTATTCCCCGAGGAGTTATAAAAGATAACTACGGTCCTTGGAATAAAATGGTGAAATAATGGAAGAAAACAAGATAGCAAATTATGCATTTTTAAGCGATATGCATACTGGAGCACTTGTTTCTAGTAGTGGATCAATTGATTGGTTTCCTCTTCCCAAGTTTGATGGCCCATCATTTTTTACAAAAATCTTAGGTGATGAGAAAAACGGTTACTGGCTCCTGTCTTTAGATAATTGTGAGAAGACAGAGAGGAGATACTTAGAAGGGACTAAGATCCTCATTTCAACTTATTACTCTAAAGAAGGTGCTGTAGAACTAACTGACTTTTTGGCGCTGAACTTTGGGCAAACTATTCTGGTTCGACATATTAAGGTAATAGATGGCCGAGTCAAAGTCCATGAAAGTCTTAGCTTAAAAAATAAATATGGAGAGGTCCCCGCAGAAAGAATAGTCCAAGAGGGTAATAGGTACCTTTTCCAGTGGAAAGAAGAGTCTGTTTCCTATTCTTCTACAGTAAAAGATTATCACATTAAAAATTCAACTCTAGATAAGGTTCATGAATTGGAAAAAGGCAAAGAGCTTTTTTCGTTTATTAGTTATGGAGACCAGAAAAAAGATTATAAATACTCTGAACTTTATGAAAAAACAAAAGAGACATGGATTAAATGGTTTAATGGAATTACTTATGATGGACCTCAAAAAGATTTGGTATCAAGAAGTGCATTAACCTTAAAGGCTCTGACTTATGAACCAACAGGAGCAATTATAGCTGCTCCAACCACTTCTCTTCCTGAAACAGTTAATGGGGAGAGAAATTGGGATTATAGATACTC
>DFXX01000033.1:0-29383 GCA_002381765.1 Bacteriovoracaceae bacterium UBA4097
ACACAATCGTCTAGAAACTAGACAGTATTCAGCTCCAGTTGATAAAACTTACAAATCCTCTGTGTTTCTTTTCAGAAGATGTGATCATAGCGGAATATTAATAATCAACGAATGGGTTAAAACCATTAACAAGAAAGCATGGGAGTATTATGAAAAAGCTATTATTTGGGGTAATGCTTATGGCATCAATTTCGACATACGCGAAATCCTATTCATTTGAAGGAACAAGCTCTATCGATGGAGAGCTATGTAAGTTAAGTTTTGTGCTAGATGAAGACAATTCTATGACGAACTTACATATGGAAGGAGCATTAAAAATTAATAGTATTCTTGAAGAAGAAGAAAAGATTAAACCTGGTGCAATAGAAGACTCATATTTCAATGAATTATTTACTTTGAAGAAGGGTTCATCTTCAAGTGCTTGGGTTGCAAATAAGAAGCTTGCAGAATCAGGCTATAATAATAAATTGGGCCTTACGTTTAGGGGAGAATCCCTCGACAACCTTCAGTCGATGCAATTAAACTCAAACGTTAGAGTTCTTTTGCTTAGCATAGGCAAGGTGAGCTTTGACTGCCAAGACCTTAAGGCACTTTAATAAGCTTATATTAAAAGACTAGGTTAATCTTCAAGCTTTGATTTTAAAGACAAAGTATTTCGATACGCCTGAGACCACAATCTCGGGCGTTTCTGTTTTAGCGTCAGGTGAGGGTAAAAAGTTGTGATTAAGTAAAAGGTGGTGGGACCAGCAGGACTTGAACCTGCGACCACCCGGTTATGAGCCGGGAGCTCTAACCAACTGAGCTATAATCCCACTAAAAGAGCCTCTAATTTACTGCAACTTAGTTCGGCTTGCCAAGTGAACACTTGCTTTGTGCATGGTGATAAAATCTGCTAGACTCTGGCCATGAATAATAAATCCCTGAAATTTTCCAAATATTCTGGCAATGGCAATGACTTCATTATCCTGGATCATCCTTCGGTTGAGATGACCCCTCCGCTCGTGCAGAGGCTCTGTAGTCGTCATTTTGGGGTGGGTGCTGATGGAGTACTGACTCTTACTACACCTCTGGGATTTGATGGGGAGATGCGCATTTATAATGCCGATGGGGGAGAAGCCGAGATGTGTGGCAATGGGCTGCGCTGCCTGGCGACCTATTTGGATGATAAGAGCGAGGAGAAAAAAGAGTTCTATAAGATTAAGACCATGAATGGCAGTTATAAGGTGATGAAAAAATCCGGATCATTTGCCATCGAGATGTCCGAGATCAAAGATGAGAATCGCTTTGATCTCTCGGAGTTTACTGAATTTTCTCAGAAGTATTTTGTGAACACAGGAGTGCCGCATCTGGTATTTCTGGGTCAGGATATTAAGGGCATCGACATGAAAATTATGGCACCCAAGTATCGCTATCATTCTATGTTTCCCGGAGGGAGCAATGTGAATGTGGTGGAAGTCTTGGATCAGGTTAAGCAAATTGCCTATGTGAGAACTTATGAGCGTGGGGTGGAGGATGAAACTCATTCATGCGGAACGGGACTCACTGCCACCGCCTTAGCACTTTCTCATTGGTTGGGTTGGAAGGGTGAGATCACTCTGATGAATAAGGGTGGCAAACAGATGGTAAGTGTTGGGGATAAAATATATTACTCCGGTGAAGTCACCCGAGCATTCACAGGAGTGGTGGAATTATGAAAGAGCGAGCGGATAAACTTCTCTCGGATCGGGGACTTGTCGCCAGTCGCTCTCAGGCAAAAAGCCTGATAGAGAAAGGGGATGTTTCAGTTAATGGTGTCATCATCAAGAAGGCAAGTGAGCCCATTGATGTTGATGCTGAAATCAAAGTTAATGTGCCACTCTATGTGGGGCGAGGGGCCTTCAAATTAGAGAAAGCACTAGAGGAGTTCAAGATAAGTCCTGCGGGGAAGATCTGTGCCGATATTGGTGCCAGTACTGGTGGCTTTACCGAAGTCCTGCTTATGAATGGTGCTCAAAAAGTTTATGCCATTGACGTGGGTCATGGGCAGCTAGCAAAGAAACTTCAGGATGAGCCAAAAGTCATTAATATGGAAGGAACTAATATTAAGGATCTGCATGAGCTTCCGGAGGAAGCAGAACTTGCGGTGATGGATCTCTCGTTTATTTCTATCACTAAGGTTCTGGCCAATGTGGTGAAGCTTCTTCGTCCTGGGGGAGATTTAATCGCTCTGATTAAGCCACAGTTTGAAGCGGGTCGTGATCGGTTGCCTAAAGATGGAGTGGTAAAAGATGCCAAACTTCGTGAATTGATCTTAGAAGAAGTCATGGAAGCTTTTCTTAGTGGGGGATGGATTCATCATCAGACTATTGTCTCACCGATTGAAGGCAAGACGGGCAATGTGGAATTTCTGAGTCACTTCACCAAAGCTTAAAGATTAAAATCGTATCTTACGTTTAAAGAATTAATGGTATTGCTTTGAGGCAGCCCACTTAGGGTCTCCCATAATTTATCTTTCTGATAGATGAAATTATAATCAAAGTATAGATTCCCGCTGATATTGAAGATGAGCTTTAGATCATTCTCTAGATTTAGATTATCTCTTTCCACTTTCCATGTAGCCATATCCTGAAAAGGTCTCACCCAAAGAATATTTTCCAGGGCGACTCTTTCATTGATCTGATTTTTAAAAGCGAGGCGAAGGCCATGACGGATGCCGGTGGTACGATCACTTCCGCGATCGCCATTCTCAGTAATGGTATCGGTCACGCGAATATCATAAAGAGGTACATAACTCAGATCGAGATATTCCCAGCTTTTGGATTCATAGAGATGCCAGGTAAAACCAATGGGTCCCACTTGCCAATGATGTTTAGGAGTGGCAAGAGAGCTAAAGCGCATGGAATTGTAATTAATAAGAGAAAGTGTTGAGAGAGAAGGCTTCAGGTGATCGATGATAAACTGGGCATGCCCTTTGGTACTTCTGGTGGAAACGGATTCCTCAGTGACAGGATCTTTGAGTTTTGTTTGTTGCTGCTCAAAACCCGTTAGTAGGCGATACTTACTAGCGACATTGCCGCCCCGAAAGCCATAGCGCAGGCTCTCGCCTTCATTGATGGATTGGCGAGTAAAGGGCGAAGCAAATAAGGAGAGTTGATAGTTATCCAGATCACGTTTTAATTGATTCTCATTTAAGACTCTTTCCACGAAGAGCTTTCTTTTTTCGGGACCCGTGGCCTTTAAGAGATCTCTTTCGGTTAAGCGCTCGGGAAGATCTCGTTTCACTAGAAATGGATCTGCTCCAACCTTCTTCTCGACTTTCTTTTCATCCCCAGTGGACTGCATCCGGTCCCGCAGCTGGGCCACCGGATTTGGAATTTCTCGATCATCAATTCCCACCAGGGTGTACTGATAATCTAGCGAAATAGCTTCCACGTCAGGAATGCGGTAGAGCTTCAAATAAGATGTAGTGAAAGAGGAACGAATGCAGATCGCGCGGGAAGCATACCCCACAACTTCATTGGTGAGCATGATGTGATCATTGCGGGCAACCCCATCTTCTAAACCACGATCGATCAAAAGAATATTATTGGGAAGAACCTTTAAGATCTTAGCACCCTTTACCTTCTCCGAAGGCTCAAGGGCAAGGGCCGAGAATGATAAGAGAACTCCTAAAATGATCCACATGTAAAACAGTGTAAACCATTTCAGGAGGATTAAAAGAGCTTAGTAATTGAGGACAGATGTTACCGGGAGACCTTCTTGCTTAAACTGATTTAAAAAAGTCAGGTTAATCAAAAGCGACATACTCACCACTTTCAGTTGATTCTTCTCACACAGCTTCATGCCTGCTCGGAGTGTGCCACCCGTAGCGAGCACATCGTCCACCAGAACCACTCGAGCGGGCCTATCACTTTGAATCATCTCTAGGGTATCGCTGCCGTATTCCAGCTCATAGGTTTCAGCAATAACTGGCGGAGGAAGTTTGCCTTTTTTTCTCATGGGGATAAAGCCCTTGCCCTTAAACTGGGCCATCGCCGCACCTAAGACAAATCCACGGGCCTCGATGCCCACTACATGATCTACATTATTCCAATCGATGCCTTCGCACATCGCCTCAACCACTTCTTGAAAACGCTCTTGAAGAAGGGGGCTAATATCTTTGAACATAATTCCCGCTTTTGGAAAATCAGGAATATTACGGATATGCGATTCAAAACGATGCATTTGAGACTCCAAGGGAAGAATGTTTTTTTGTAACTTATCAGTGATGCTTCAGAATTTAAAGTGTCGAAAGTATAGACACTCCCAGAGATTAGACACTACGAGCTGAGGTAACTCTCTGATAATTGGTATCTGACTTGGCCCTCGCCTTGCTCCTCTCAAGCTAAGGAGTCTATATGCTTAAAAAAGCTACCTTTCTATTGATGATCTACTGTGGAGTGGCCTATTCCTCAGAACATCATATGATCGATACTCTGGGATCCTCATCTAAGGGGCAATACGTGGCCCTGGAGGAGTATGGCTATAAAGCCGATACTCATGCCTTTTACGTTACAATCAAGATTATGAATGTCTGGCAGAAAGAATATGTGGGAGAAGCCGTTCAGGTGGAGCTACCCGCTCATCGGCCTGAATATCTTGAGAAGGCCCGTGAGAAAGCGCGTCTACTAGCTAAAGATCAATTGGAAAAATACTACATTAAGGGTTAGAGAAAAAGTTGGGTACTGTTTCGATGGCCCGGCCTTGTATAAACAGATCGATCCATTCATTTTGTGGAATAGTCTCTTTATTAATACAAACGGTACGAGCACCTGAGCGTTTGGCCATCTGAAGAAAGCTCGCCGCGGGATAAACCGAACCACTGGTTCCGATACTGATAAAAAGATCTGCACGAGTCAGTAACCCCGAGATCTTATCCATACCAAAGGGAATTTCCCCAAACCACACAATATGTGGCCGCATAGCTGCCTTACAACAAGGGGAAAGAGGAAGAAAATTACGATACTCGAGTTTATAGTGATGGAGGTACTCCGTTGATGCCTTCTGTCCAGGATCGCACAGAATAGTCCCTTGAGGAGCATAGTTTCCTGAGAGATCAAAGTAAGCGTAATCATCAAAGTAGATATTCCCACAATTAGTGCAACGAGATTGATTAAGCGATCCGTGCATACATATAGGATCCAGGCTTTGCGAAGGATCGGCCCGGTGATGAAGATCATCTACGTTTTGGGTGATGAGGGAGATCTTCTTATCTGATTGACTGCTTGCAAATCTGGCAAGTGCTTCATGAGCGCGATTAGGATAGGCCGAAGCCGCCTGAAGCCTTCGCATAGAGTAGAAGCGCCAAACCAGTTGAGGATCCCGCATAAAGGCTTCGGGAGTCGCCACATCCTCCATACGATGGTTTTCCCACAGACCACCCGAGTCCCTGAAAGTATTGATACCAGAGTCGGCGGAAATTCCGGCTCCAGTTAGTATGACGATATTTTTGAAATGTTTCAGATCTGTAAGCATAAGTCCTCAATACTCTCTTTTATCACGAACTTATCGAACTAGGCAAAATTCACCGCCTGAGGAAAGACAGACTTATGAGATATGATATAGGGCGGGAAATCTCTCCCTAGCTCCAGGATTGGTCTATGTGCGGTCTACTTGCTTATTCAGGTGATACTACAAATCTCAAAAATTTCCCAGAGGTCTTTGAAAAGCTTCGTCATCGTGGTCCCGATGATTCCGAGATTATGCGCATAAATGGGGGAGAGGCTACCATTTGCTTCCATCGCCTCGCCATCATGGATCCCACTCAGAAAGGGCATCAACCCTTTGTGGATGAAGAGACGGGAAATGTTACTATTTGTAATGGTGAAATCTATAACTATGAAATCTTAAAGCGTGATTTCGTCGAAAGCTTTAAATTCAAATCCCACTCTGACTGCGAAGTCCTGGTACCTATGTATAAAGAAGTGGGGATAGCAAGTCTTTGTGAAAATCTTGATGCTGAGTTTGCTGTGGTGATTTGGGATAATGAAAAGAAGAAGCTTGTCGCCGGACGTGATCCCATTGGCATTCGTCCCTTGTTTTATGGTTATACCTTTGAAGGCAAGATCATGTTTGCTTCTGAGATCAAGGTTTTGACTCCATTCTGTAAGAAGGTTGAAGCCTTTCCTCCAGGGTATTACTACGATGGCGATAAATTTATTCAGTACAAAGATATCACAGCAGTTATTCAGTACGCGCCTAAGGATCTTGAGCGTCACTTAAAGGATATTCGTGAGAAACTTATCGAAGGTGTTCGAAAGCGCTTAGTCGCCGACGTACCGGTGGGCTTTCTTCTTTCGGGTGGACTTGATTCAAGTCTCGTCTGCGGAATCGCTCATGATATTTTAAAAAAGCCCATTACGACTTTCTCCGTGGGGCTTGATCATAATCCCATCGATATTGGTTACGCCAAGATTGTGGCCGATCACCTGAAGACCATTCATCATGAAGTCTATTTTAATAAGCAAGATACCATCGGAGTTCTTGAGAAATTGATCTGGCATCTTGAGACTTGGGATATTACTACCATCAGGGCTTCGATCGGAATGCATCTCGTGTGTAAATATATTCATGAAAAGACTCCTATCAAGGTGGTCTTGACGGGAGAAATTTCCGATGAACTCTTTGGTTATAAATACACGGATTTTGCTCCTTCACCCGAGGCCTTTCAGCGCGAATCTAAAAAACGAGTGGATGAGCTTTATATGTATGATGTTCTTCGAGCTGACCGCTGCATCTCGGCCAACTCTCTGGAAGCGCGAGTTCCCTTTGGAGACTTGGATTTTGTACAAACAGTAATGGAAATCCATCCTGAGTTCAAAATGAATACGACGGGTATGGGGAAGTGGATTCTGCGCAAAGCCTTTGAAGGTACGAACATTATCCCAGATGAAATTTTATGGCGTGAGAAGGCCGCTTTCTCAGATGCCGTAGGTCACTCGATGGTGGATTATCTAAAAGAATATGCGGAAGAAAAATATAACGATCAGGATGTCGCTAAAGCTGAAGAGAAATACTCTTATGGTACTCCTTTTACTAAAGAGTCCCTGCTTTACCGGGACATTTTCGAGAAGCATTTTAAAGGGCAATCTCATTTGATTAAGGATTTCTGGATGCCGAATAAAGAATGGTCAAATTGTAATGTGACCGATCCGTCTGCGAGAGTTCTGCCAAATTATGGTAAGTCAGGAAAGTAAGAGTAAGCCCCGAGGGACTTACTCTTTGATTTTTCTAGTTATTTTTTGAAAGTTTCAAATGTTCTTACTGGGGAATCAAACCCCTCAAAGTAGCGATGCCCTCCGAGGACACCCAGAGTCGAATCATCTACCTTAAAGACTTGAGAGAAGCCCTTAGTCTCTTTGAGGTAGCGACCAGTGTGTCTCCATTCTTTTTTAGTGAGGTCTTGAGCGTAAACATGCGAGACATACTCAAAGGCCATCTCTCCCGTTTTAAACATTCCACCAAACACAAAGAGTTCATTTCCTAATGCTTCTGCCGCCGGTGCAAAGGTGCCAAAAGGAAGAGGAGTAAGTTCTTTGCTCTTACCACTGATAGGATCGATAGCAGTCACTTGATCCAGAAGTTCAAAGTGACTCGCCCCTTCACCGAGTCCTCCAACCAGAACGATCTTTCCATTAAGATTAATGCCGGTAAGGGCCCTTCTCTTAGGAGCTGGCAGTTCATAGTTTGCTTTTGCGATGGTTTCGCTCTTGAGATCAAAGATCTCTATAGTGTTGTGAAATTTTCCATCATAATCATTATGAAACTTAGGAGTCGCATTCCACCCTCCAGCAAGATAAACCTTGCCATCGATAGTCACCGCTACGTTAGATGAGCGCGGCTCTAAAAGATGTCCAATGGTCTCCCACTTATTTTTCTTAATATCATAACGATCGATTTGCGAGAGGGATTTCCACTGAGGTTTAAACTCCTCACCGAAAGCAAATCCTCCAAAGGCATAGATGTAATCGCCAAAAGCCGCGATCTGATAACCATGGGCCTTCACAGGACGTGGGGCCAGTGTTGTCCAAGTATTACTCTCAATATCGTAAGCGAGGAATGTGTCCTGGAAAGATTCTGGTGGATAGGTATGTTCAGCACCTGCATGTCCTCCGGCCATATAGATCTTGCCTTCATGAGAGACCGTTCCAAATGATGATCTTGGCTCACCAATAAAAGGAGCTCTTTCTGATTGCAAAATTTCTGTTTCGCCTGAGAATTGCGGAGAATAGAGATCGGCTTCGGCATCACCTTTAATGTGGTTCCATGAACTATCTTTCAAATGATAGAGAGCAAACTTACCGCTCTTATTAGAAGCAAAAACCAGTGAATTATCTGGTTTAAAAGTCGGGGCCATCTCTTCATGAGAGTCAAAGGTCATCTGAGTGACTTTCTTTGAAACCCGGTCCATAACATGGATATTGTAGTTGCCATCTTGCTTTACGGTGAATGCAATTAAGCGCTCATCAAAAGAGAGAGCAGGAGACATACCTTCAGCTAAAACTGTTTTCGTATTTTCAACGCGATCAAAGAAGACGATTTCTTTTTTTTCAGGTGTATTTCTTTGATAGACCACAAAGTTCCCATCTGAAGAGGGACGGGGAAAGTAGGATTCTTCCGACTCATCTAACGCCACAGCCTTCTCCAGACTATAATCGCTTAAGCCTTTGCCCTGTCGGGTAATTTCGGCTTCGCGATCAAAAAAGAAGATGGTGTTTTTTCCCGATTTACCGGGAGCCGAATAAAAAATAAAGCGGCTATTTTTTGAAAACTTGGGATGAATCAGCATTCCCTTTTCTTGCAAGTTAAATCTCTGAATAAGATTTTTTTCTTGGTTCATATAAGTCAGGTGAAGCTCCTGAGGACCCGTGCCTTCAGAAAAGATGATCTCCTGACCATTGGCCGAGATATCTGGATAGAGCGCCCAGCTGCCTGCCTGAACATTGCTCACGGTTTGGGTTCCATGACTGGTTTTAAGTTCTACATACTTACCTTGAGCGTTCTCTTTCATGTAAACAAAATCTGCAAAAGAGGAGCATGAAGCCAGAAAACTCAGTAGCAAAATATATTTCATAGTGGTTCTCCTTACTGAAATTCTCCGGATCATATAAAAAGCTGTTTGGTATATCAAACAAATAAAATTCTGCTAGGCAAAAAATAAAAATTTACCGAATTCCGGCGGATGCATTTTCCCGTTAAGATGAAGCAATGGTTCAAGTCTATCAATCCATACTTCAGAAATTATCTCCCAATGTTAAGCTCTTTTTGGCGGGACATGCTATTCAGGGCCTAGGTCTCTCCATCTATAGTCTCCTGTTCAATCTCTACTTAAAGGAGCTGGGCTTTGGTGAATCTTCTATTGGTGGGCTGATTTCAACTACCTCGCTGGGGATATCGCTTATGGCGATACCGGCCGCCCTCATCATCGACCGCTTTCATGTAAAGCACTTAGTGATTACGGGCATGTTTCTTTCTTCAGTTTTCTACATGATTCAAATTATGAATGTAGAAGAGTCTTCACTTTTTACTTTTGGGCTTTTGGCCAGCATGTGCCAGGCACTTTTTAATATTTCGGTCTCTCCCTTTTATTTAAGAAATTCTACTCCTACCGTAAGGGTGCATCTCTTCACCTTAAATTCATCTTTGAGTATGATTGCTCATCTCATTGGTTATTTGATTGGTGGATATCTTCCCGATCTCGTTTCCTTCTATGTACCAAATGCTAATCGCATCGAGGTGTTTAGAATTTCCATCATGATGGCCTTGGGAGTGGTCTTCCTTTCTAATTTAGTTTTCATGAGAATTAAACGCGTACCTATTCCTAGGATGAAAAAGCGTTTATTCGAAGGTCTCAAAGAGAAAGAGTGGAGTGTTCTCTCAAAACTCATTCTTCCTAAATTATGCTTTGCCTTTGGAGGAGGACTTGTGGTTCCCTTCATGAATCTTTATCTAAAAGAGAAATTTACTCTTTCAACCGAGATGATCGGGATCTCCTACGCTCTCTTGCAGCTTTTCATATTTCTGGGAATCTTTGTCACTCCCAGTCTTATGAAGAAAACGACCCCATTAAAATTCATCATGACTACCGCCTTTTTTTCAATACCTTTCATGGTTACGATGGGACTTACCGCCAATGTGGGGCTTGTACTCAGCTGCTTTTTTATGAGAGGCATGCTGATGAATATGTCGGGGCCCATTACGTCCATGTTTGAAATGGAGCATGTAAGAGAAAAGGAATGCGTCTTTGCCTCGGCAATCATTCTTTTCTTCTATCACTTGGTTTACACCTTCAGCACCCGGCTGGGGGGACTCTTAATTGAGAAGTATGATTTTGGTCCAACATTCTATCTGGCGGGTCTGTGTTATGGTGCTGCCATCATTCTCTACTACCGCTTCTTTAAGGGCGAAGATAAAGAGAAGAAGCTTACGCTTCAGGAGACTGGGGAAGAATTAGCTGCATAATGCGGGTGAGATTCTCTGCATCCCGATGGGTAAAACGATGCAAGCTAGGCGAATCCAAATCCAGCACCCCTAAATTATTCATCAAAGGAATTACGAGTTCAGAGCGAGAAGCCGAATCACAGGCAATATGTCCGGGGAAGGCATCAACATCATCGATTTTAAGAGTGGTGTTTTCCGCAAAGGCTTTTCCACAAACGCCCTTGCCAGATTTAATTCTAATGCAAGCAGGTTTCCCCTGAAAGGGACCTAGGACTAATTCCTGATCGGCTTCATCCCATAGATAGAAACCACACCAATTAAGATCAGGAATAGAGTGATAAAGCCAGGAAGATATATTGGCGAGATTTGCTATTAGATTTCTTTCACCCGTCACGAAAGAGAGAAGCTCTCTTTCTAACTTTTGATAAAAATCGTCTTCTTGATATTTAGCTTCGATGTTCCACATTACTTAATCTCTTTCATGAGTTCTTGAATGAAGCTCTTCATATATTCTACTCGTGCCAGGGCCAGTGTCTTGCCTTTGGAGGTGTTCATTAACTCAGGAAGCTTAAATAGCTTTACATAGTAATGATCTAGCATAAAGTTCTTATCATCGAGTTCTCTTATTTCCGCTAAGGGATCCAAGGGATCATAGAAGCGAGATTTCATCTGAGTATTAACAGCTGCACATCTCAAAATTCCGATGGCCCCTAAAGCGTCCAGGCGATCGGCATCTTGAACGATGGCGGCTTCTAAGCACGAGGGCTTGAGGCCTCTAGAAAAGCTATGCTCGATGATCGCCTTAGAGATGATAGCGATCTGTTCTTCACTAAAGCCGCTGGCCTTAAGATGAGGCCTGGCTTCTTGAGCTGCGAGAGTAGAGGCGTTCTTTCTATCCGGATGATCCTTGGGCAAATTCACTAGATCATGGCAGTAGACAGCTGCGAGTACACAATCTAAGTCAACTACTTCCCCTTGCGCCAGTTCATGGGCGGTATGAGCAACCCTGCCAATATGGGCCCAGTCATGAGCAGGATCATTGCCTGGATAGTAGGGCTTAATTATTTCAATAAGGTTTTTGATTTTGTTCATTTTAATCCCGGATAGTTTGGAACCAACCACGTTTTCTGAAGTACCAAATAGCACCAAAAACTAAGAGGGCCATAAATCCGATCAGAAAATAGAAGGCAACAGGAGAATGCAAACCTGGAAGATACTCAAAGTTCATTCCATAAAAGGAAGCCACGAAGTTTAAGGGAAGGAGAATGGTTGAGAATACAGTAAGAACCTTCATAACCTCATTGGCCTTCTGACTGGTCAGAGAAATATAGAGTTCAAAAAGATGCTCAAAGTTACTGGAGATCTCATCCAGATAGAAATACAACTGGTCAATGTTCTCGCGGAGATCCTGAAGCATGGAGGGATACTCTTCCCAATAATCTCTAAAGCGATATAGAGAGTCATTGGTTTGCTTTAGCATTCTTTTAAGAACGAATATTCTTCTTCTAAAATGATAAATTCTGGATGTGCTAAGATTTTCACTTTTTGAAAGTACATCATCTTCAAAATCATCATAAAGATCTTGCAAATCATTGATGGGTGCTTCGTAAGAACGGATAACGGCCAGAACAATTTGATGGATAAGAGAATGAAGATTCTTCGCTCCATCGGGACGGCGAGCTTTTTCACTGATCTTATCTATGTAGTTAAGGCTTACTCTATGAATTGTAACTAAGCGGCCTTCGGTAATAAACAAAGCAATCTTTCGAGTCAAATCCTGAACAGAGATAGCATCTCTCTTGGAATCCTCATCAAAACTTCTTAACATAAGGAAATGCCCATCATCGGTGCATTCATACTTAGGAAGATGCTCCGGACGTAAACAGTCCTGTACTAAAAGGTAGGGAAGATTTAATTCTGAGTTAAGGCGCTCAAAGTCTTCATAATGAGGCTCTTGAACATCTACCCAGGAGAGTTTATCAATGTGAATGAGGTGATCGGTAATCATTAAGCTATTAAACCATTATGTAAAAGTTCTTTTCAAGCTCCTTCTGTTTCTTTTAGGAGGAAATGCAATGAATGTCCCAATAACGCCTAATAAACAACCCATTCCAATATCTGAAATTCGAAGCCAGGCGAATTTGAAATTTTCAATAGAGTTCTGATACATGGAGATATCCAAAAATAAGATAATCAGTCCGGCAATAAAGACATTTCCCAACCAATAGTTCTTGTGTAGACCCAGAGGAGCGAGAAATGCCGCCAGAGTGCAAAGAGCTATTAAAGCAATTTCAGAGTTAAAGAGCTTCAAGATCGCAGCTGCAATTAAGACCCCTAGAAGAGTCCCAAGTAACCTCTGAAAGCTTTTATAGAGACTTTGATTACGATCTGGCATCATAACAATTAATATGGTTCCTACCATCCAATATCCTCTTTCAACATGAAATTGTTGGGACAGGATAAAACCCAGACAAGCTGTCATGGCGAGAGCAAGAGAATATCGTAAAGTTTCCTTGCGTCTTATAGCATGTAAAAAATCTCGAAACTTACTTCTCTGAAAATTTGGTTCGTGCTTAAAGAAAAAATACACCACAAAGAGGCTTAGTAGATAGTTGAAGAGTGAAAGAGTTGAGTAAAAGACAGGAGTTATAATGTCATTGGAAAGTCCCGGATTCTGGGAAGCTGCTAAAAATTGTAAGGTCGTAAAAAGCAGCATTCTTTCTAATTCAATGCCAAAGCCCTTCGCTCTACCTAACAAGAAGGACATGATAAATAAGGCAATTAGGATGAGGGTTTGATCGCCATGAAAAAGAATTCCAGTCAGGACGCCTCCCAGAATGAAAATGTAGGCGGTAATCAGATGGATAAGTCTCTTTCTTAAAGCACCGAAGTGATCGTTTAGAATAAGGATAAATCCAAAGAGTGATCCATAGATGGAAGAGTGAAGATCATCTCTTAAGTAACCAACAATGAGGGGCACGCCAACACTTAAAGCGGCAAGCACCATTCGGGGCCATGGGGAAGCTACTTTTTCAAATTTCAGGCTTTCTACTACATGATGGCGAACTCTCATCACCTTAGTATAGGTGAGGGGATAGCAGATAGCATTTTGAGCTGCAAGGATATGGGTAAAAAAAAGGGCCCTCAAACGAGGGCCCTTCTTTTTTTAAACAAAGTTTAAAGTTGGGATTACCAACGGTTTCCACCACGGTCGCCACCGCGTCCGCCGCCAAATCCGCCACGGTCGCCGCCGCGTCCACCACGGTCACCACCGCGTCCGCCGCCGAAACCACCAGTGCGTGGCTCCATTGGACGAGCTTCGTTCACAACTAGTGAACGTCCACCCATGTCTTGACCATTGAGTTTCTCAATGGCAGCAGCAGCTTCATCACCAGAAGACATTTCAACAAAGCCAAATCCTTTCGAACGGCCAGTGTCTCTGTCCATGACGATTTTAGCAGAGTCAACGGTACCGAACTGAGAGAACATCTCGTTCAGGCTTTCGCTGGTTGCTGAGAATGGAAGATTACCAACATAAATTTTGCTACCCATAAATACCTCCTTAAGGCCAGGGACGCGCTTTCAGAGGATCATGAGCAACTCGCTCGAAGAACTCTATACTGCGACAATTATAAAATAATTAGCACTAAATATCTAACAAAGCATAGCACAATCTTCATAGGCGTTTGAAATTTAAAGGTGTGTTAAAGAAAAACGTCTAAGATCTTGAAAGGTGATAATTGTGAAGCTGTGCAGGAAGGAAAAAAAAACCCTCCGAAGAGGGTCTTGATTAATTTAGCAATTAATTACCAACGGTTAGAACGATCATTACGGTCGTTACGATCATTACGACCGCCGCCGCCTTCACGCTTCTCCATTGGACGAGCTTCATTAACAGTTAGAGCACGTCCGCCCATATCTGAACCATGAAGTTTTTCAATAGCTGAATCAGCTTCTGAAGAATCGCTCATTTCAACAAAGCCGAAGCCTTTGCTTCTGCCAGTATCACGGTCAGTGATGATCTTAGATGAATCAACTCTTCCGAATTGTCCAAATGTCTCAGAAAGAGATTCATTAGTTGCTGTGAAGGGAAGGTTCCCAACGTAAATTTTCTTACCCATAAAATACCTCCTTAAGGTGCTTAGGTAGCGTAAAGAGGACCTTGAGCGAAATTACCCGGGGACACTCGACACGACTTAGCTTAAGTAACACTATAAAATCTTTAATGCACACTAAAAGTTATCTTAAGAGGTAACCCTCTTAATCAGTATAGAATTTACAATTTTCCCCTCTGCCGCCTTCTTGAGTTTCACTCGATTTTGTGTGAGGATGGGCCATGATTTTACATGCTTCGCCCCTGATTACATGGACTGAAAAAGGTCTGTATTGCGAATCGGGTGGCTTCTATATTGACCCTCATCGTAAGGTCGATCTCGCCTTGATTACTCATGCTCATAGCGATCATGCTCGTCGAGGGTCTCTTAAATACATTTGCGTTAATAGCGGTTTAGAACTTTTAAAAGCTCGTTTGGGTCAGAAGATTTCGGTCAAGGGATTCAATTATCGTGAAACTTTTGAGCTGGGCGATGTGAAGGTTAGCTTCCATTCAGCGGGACATATTCTGGGATCGGCCCAAGTAAGAATTCAGAGAGGTCATGAAGTTTGGGTAGCCTCTGGTGATTACAAGAGAGATCGTGATCCAAGTTGCGATCCTTTTGAGAGTGTTCCCTGTGACACCTTTATCACGGAAGCAACCTTTGGTACTCCCAAGTTTATTTGGGAGAAAGATTTAGAACATGGGCGAATGATTCATGAGTGGTGGAGTGAAAACTCTTCTCAAGGGCGCAACTGCATTCTCTTTGGTTATTCCCTGGGTAAGGCGCAAAGAATTCTGGCCGAACTCGCGCCCTTTGCTCACCGGCCGGTTCTGATTCACGATACGATTCATGAGCTGACTGAGTGCTATAGAAGAGAAGGGCGTAATTTAGCACAGACTAAACTTTTGAAAGACCGTCTTGAAGATAACGATGAGATTGGTGGAGAGCTAATCCTGGCACCTCCCTCGATTCTTACTGAAAAATGGATTGGAAGAATTGGCCAGTATCAAACCGCCTTTGCCTCCGGCTGGATGCAGGGAAGTGGTGGCTTCGGGAGAAGTAGATATGATAAGGGGTTTGTCATGTCTGATCACGCTGACTGGAATGATCTTAACCGAACGATCTCTGAAACCGGGGCAAAACGAGTCTATGTTCAGCACCGAGATGGCGCTCTCATAAGGCACTTAAAGCTCAAGGGGATCGATGCCCGACCGATAGAAGATCTGAAGCCAATAAATCATGATGTCCAGAGTGGACAGAATCTGAGGCTTATTTGAAAGCGATTAAAGTTTCAGTTCAGGATTTTGCTATACCCACTCCTCGCTCAGGTAGTTTGCAAGTAGGAGGAGGATTTTCCTTGGGAATGCAAAGAGGAATTGAATTGCATCTGGCCCGGCAAAAATTTTTGAAAAAAAAATACAGTGACTACCAATCAGAGAGAAAGATAGCTCATACCTTCGAGAAAGAAGGACGAAAATTTTTAATAGAAGGAAGAGTAGATAGCTTCTTTCCGGGAATGATTCCCAAAATTGAAGAAATCAAATCTACCGTCGCCTTAAATGAGCTTCATGAATCACTTAGAATTAATCCCTATGGTCATCCCTATGGTCTTCAGCTCTTAAGCTATGGTTACTTCTTCTGGAAAGAATCTGGTGTCATGCCCGAATTGTCCTTTCATCTTATCTCGTCCAGGACTGAAAAAGTCATTGATCTCTCACTACCTCTTGACGTGAATGAATTTGAGTTATGGTTAGGTAAGAGATTAGATCTCCTGTCACAAGAAGCGAAGAGAGCAGAAAAAAACCTCGAGAGAAGAAAGAAGCTTGCTGCAAATCTAGAGTTCCCTTTTCCTCTACCTCGTAAGGGGCAAGTGGAGTTAATTGAGTTCATTGAAAGTGGCCTTAAAAAGAATAAAAATCTTATGCTTCAGGCACCCACAGGACTAGGGAAAACCATAGGAGTCCTTTATCCTGGATTGAAAGAAGCCTTACCGCGAGGGCAGAAAGTTATCTACATTACGCCCAAGAATAGCCAGCAACTCGTTGCCGAAGAAGCCATTGAGAAAATTCAGAAAAAAGGCTGTAAGGTTCGACCGCTTACCCTTACGGCAAAAAGCAAGATTTGTATGAAGGATGAGCCACTCTGTCATCCGGAGAGCTGTGAGTATGCCCGCAATTACTATGATAAGTATGAAGAGAATGATCTTAGGACATTACTTTCAAAGAAAAAGAAATTAACTTCCCGAACTTTTCGAAAGATGGCCGAAGAGTATTTAGTTTGCCCTTTTGAACTTCAGCTAGAGGCCATCGCAGATGCAGATGCTGTCATCGGGGACTATAATCATGTCTTTGGAAATCAAACTGCACTTGGACGAATTAATCTTATAGACCACGCGCAAGTTGGTAAGCCAAATCTCGTGATCGATGAGGCACATAATCTCCCCGCAAGAACAATGTCACACTATTCTCCATCACTTTCCTCTTCTTATCTTGATCAAATGCTGAGTTCGCTGGATAGCAAAGGAAGAGAATTAGTTAAAGAGTGTCAGAAGCTTATCCTGGAGTATTCCTCGAAGACAAAAAAAGTAGTTCAAGTAGAAGCCGGCTCATTTATTAGCTTGAATGATAAACTTAAACAGTATCTGTCCGCTCATACGAATGAAGCAGATGCATCCTTTCAGGGGATTCTAAAACTAAGTTTTTTATGGAGTGAATTCACGGGTATTCTCGAGTATGCTCTTGATGAAAATCGACCAGAGTTTTTCATCTCTCATTATCCAGATAATCATGGGGGAGTCATAAAGATAACCTGTTGTGATGCTTCACTTCTTATTCAATCCAGATATCAGGAATTTGAGCATGTTGTTGCCTTCTCGGCTACTCTTAAGCCATTTGCTTATTATGCTCAACTAACAGGGCTTAGTGGTGAGAAACTTAATACTGCCGAATTCGTCTCACCCTATGAAAAAAAGAACCGCAAGATCATGCTTATTCCGCAGATCTCTACCAAGTTTAGTGAGAGAGAAAAAAATTATAATCGAATTGCAGAAGTCATATCCCGCATCAGTGCATTGAAAACTGGGAATTATCTCATCTTCTTTCCAAGCTTTGATTTCCTGGAGAAAACCTCCGCCCACTTAATAATTCCCACAGGCTTTAAGTTAATTAAGCAGACTCGCTCCATGGCCATGAGAGAAGTGGAAAACACTCTTAGTGTCCTTCGTTCGTGTGAGCATCCAACATTACTTTTTGCTGTTCAAGGAGGAATGTTTTCGGAAGGTATAGATTATCCAGGGAATATGGTAATTGGGGCCTTTATCATTGGTCCTCCTTTGCCAAATTTTGATTTTGAGCGTGAGAGAATGAAGGACTATTACCAAAGCACTTACCAAGAGGGCTTTGAATTTGCCTATTCCTACCCGGCCATGGCCAAGGCAGTACAGTCGGCCGGCAGGGTTATCAGATCAGAGAATGATCGTGGGATTATTATTCTGATGGATAATCGATTTTTAGAAACCAGTTATACCCAGACCATGCCGGAAGGCTGGTTTGAGCATTCTCCCCACGAGCTGGTCTCACAAAGCATCCTAAGCGAGATTCAGGATTTCTGGAGTGAAAGCTAGAGCAATTCTTGCCTCTTTTGTTTGCCATTCTCCTCAGAATTAAATCTAAGCCATTCAGCAGGCGATAGGGAGTTATCTACTTTTTTAAAGGATAACTTATGAAATCTCTTCTCCTATCTCTTTTGGTATTGCCTTCAATCGCTATGGCCCAAAACTTTAAGGCCGATATCCATAACTTCAATTTTAATTATACTAGCCCTTTAGGTGAAGGTATTGCAAAAAGCTTTTCTTTCGAAAGCTTTTCTGAAAAAAAAGAGGCGAAAGTATGGGTAGAGAAAACCAGTGAAGGTTTCTTAGTTAAAGCTTCGGGAGTAACCGATGGAGAGTTTGAAATTAAAAATACTCCTGATTTTATAGCTAGTGCGGAAAAGATTAATCTCAGAGATTTTAACTTCTCATTTAATCAAAGCATGCATATGAAGCTATCTGAGGCGAGTTTTACCTCTCCAGAAAGCCAACTTAATCTTCAAAACCTTAATTGGAGTTGTAACCGAGATTCTTCTTCTAGTGAAATTTTGAAGCAAGTTCTAAACGGCTGTATCAGTAAAATGACTTTAAATACCTCACGCTTTACATCTAATTCATTTGCGACAGAAGCCTTGGCTGAAGCTCTGGGAATTCATGCGGCCACTCTGGCAGGAGTAGGGCTAAATGATTTAGATCTTAGTATTGTGAAGGGAAGTTTTGATCTGAGTGCCCAAGTTAAGGCCCAAATTTCGGGGAAAGTAAGAGGAAAAGGTGAGGTGAGCTATCATTCATCTACTCAGGAAGTGAAGATTAAAATCTCTTCTGTTAAATTCGGAATCCTCAATATTACCAGTAAGGTCTTTAGCGAGCTTAAAAAGAACGAAAGCGATAAGCTCAAAGTTCAGCAACCATTTATCATCTTAAAGTTGAACTAATCCACTCATTTAATATTTATTTTTGGCACAGAAGATGCACCTCCCGTAAGACCGGGAGGTGTTTTTATGGAAAACAATGAAGTCAGAAATGATGAGAATAGAAAGGAAAAAGATCCTGCTTCTGCTGGAAACCATGCCCGCTTCAGGAAGGGGATGACCGACTATGCAGATGGAGGAACTCTGACTCACTACCTGGGTAATGATGATTATCATGAAACCCGAGAACTCAAAGAAGACGAAACTGATGAGAATCCTAGGTTATCTGGAGAGGTGGCAGGTGGAAATGACCTGACTGAGGAAGATCTGCAAGAAGATGAGGAAAATTAGGACCGAACGCTCTGCTTCCAGGGATAAGGGCCATAGTTGATATACTAGGCGAAAGGAGTCTTCATGCTAAGATTTTCATCTTTTCTCTTTGCCCTTGTTTCTTTACCCCTTCTATCGGCCACTATAATACCTTTTGAACGTGAAACTCCAAGAGTCGATCGTTATCACCATATAAGCTCTGACAGTCGCGCCTCCTCTAACTATTTATCTCGATATGGAATTGATGATGAATTGAATCGCTATTGGCGAGGTTTCTCTTTTAGTAATCGTGGGCCTAATGACATTGTACCCGCAAAGCCAGAAGGTATTAACTATGCCTTCCGAGATTATTTCTTCACCTCTGATGATCATTCGCAGAGAGAAACCTATCTATGGATAACGGATTATAATGGATCGGGTAGAACATCTGACTACTTCGAGACTATTCTTTTCTTTCTCCCGAGAGAGAATCAAATGCACGTGGAGGAATTAAGTGATGAGTTAGTTGTTACTTTGGGAACGGGCGAAGAGGTTATCTTCTCCACTAAAAATAAAACTCTTCTTTCAGGTGTCTTAAAAGAAGAGGCGGTGGACTTGAATCCCAATAGGTCTCTCAGAAAGTATGCTCGAATCCAATACTCGGGTAAGGGACTGATTATTAGGTCAGACGCAAAAGGTTCTGATCCCAGGTTAACTCCTAGTCTTCAAGTTCTTAAGAATGGTGAAGCCCCTTGTAAGATCTCTAGTGAAACTTTCTGGACGCAAGAAGGTCATCCCAAATTTAAATTTGTTAGTGATCAAGAAGCATTAAAAGTTATCGAAGAAAAGTGCGGAGTAGGCTACACAATCTCAAAGTAGCGCTTGTACTCCCAATCTGTTACAGCTTTCTGGCATTGCTGCCATTCCCATTCTCGTGAACTGCAGTAGTGCTTCACGAAGTTCTCACCCAAGAGCTCTATCGCAACTTCTGACTTTTTCATTTCCTGGGTAGCATTCCAGAGGTTTTGGGGAAGAACACCATTGCGAATATCATTGTAACCATTGCCTTCGGTGCGATGAGCTGTGAGCTTTAATTTATGGCGAATTCCATAAAGCCCGCTGGCCAGAGATGCAGCGTGGGCGAGATATGGATTGGCATCTGAACCCACGACTCTTAATTCTATTCTGGTTGATTTACTTGAGAGCGGAAGCACACGCACACTGGTGGTGCGATTATCAATACCCCAGGTTACGGTTGTGGGGGCCCAGGCGCCTTCAACTAAACGCTTGTAGGAATTGATAGTAGGAGCATAAAGCGGGAGTATATGAGGCATACAATGGAGAATTCCAGCGAGATAAGATTCCATAAGAGAGCTCATCTTATTATCTTTTTTCTCATCAAAGAAAATATTCTTACTACCCTCCCACAGGCTTTGGTGAAGATGTCCAGAACAGCCGGGAAGCTTATCGGAAATCTTTGCCATAAAAGTTGGCATGATTCCATGAGTGTGACCTATCTCTTTTACTGCTGATTTAAAAAGGACTGCTCGGTCAGCTGATTCGAGAATATCTCCATATTGTAGAGCGGCTTCCATGACTCCTGGTCCAGTCTCGGTATGTAGTCCCTCGATGGGAACGCGAAACTTATTTAAGAGATCGTAGATATCATTGAAGAAAGCTTTGTTTTTAGACATCCTGAGTAAAGAGTAACCAAACATTCCTGGTGTTAAATGAGGAGGTTCCCTGAATCCATTGGCATGAAGCTCTTCTGTGTTCACTTTGAAGTTGAACCATTCAAACTCCTGACCGAAAGAAGCATGAAGGCCCATCTTTTCAGATTCGGCATTAATTTTTCGCAAGAGACTTCGGGGACAAATGTCCAGGTTGAAGTCACCTAAAAAAAAGGCGACATCATTATCCCAGGGAACTTTTCGATATGTTGTAAGATCTAATGCTGCATTGGCATCCGGATACCCCGTATGCCATCCTGTAAAGTCGACACCCTCGTAAGCAAGATCATTTATGTCCCATCCAAAGATGACATTACAGAAGCCAAATCCTCCTTCGACAGCGCTATTGAACTTGTCCTTATGAATGTATTTGCCTCTAAGGACGCCATCGATATCGGTAATCGCAACCTTAACCTTTGGATTGTAAGAATCCTCAACGGCTTTAAGAATTTCGGCCTTACTCAAGTTCATGGGATCCCCTTGAAATGTTTCAGGATGAAATTATGAAATTTATTTTGTTAGCTCAAGAATGAGTGCATGAGAAGGTGGATGAGAAAAGGTAAAATTAAGATTGGTTATTGTTTTTTATAGATAACGCTTACGCTTTCTCCATTGTCGATATCAACGCCCTGAAGCTCAAGAAACTTACATCCATTAGGTATTCCCATGAAATTAGTCGTAACTTCACAATAAGTTCTTTGAAGATTAATTTTTCGATACTGTTGAGATGGTCCTAGAGTGAGGATCGTTTGCCCCGTACATTCTCCTTGAGTAACCTCTGATTTTATTTCTAAGGCTGGGTCAGGGAGGTCATGCTTTACTTCACTGAGATCTGTTAACTTAACCTTAAATGAGTCACCTTCAGGACTGATCCCACTTACCTGAATGCGTTCTTCTACACCTTTTCTAATCATGGGATGAACCGTTTTTTTATTCTTCCCATTGATCAGCCAGTAGAAGTCGATCATATCTTTCTTCTTCTCAGGAAACTTACACTCATCATCAGTTTTGGTGTGGATAACCATGATGTTTTCTGAATTATAACTTTTCTCCATTTTGAAAAGAGTCTGCTCGCCGGGGCCAGCAAAGCTCAAGTGTGAAGTAAGCAGGAGAATATAAAGGGATTTAAAGTTCTTCATAGTCAGAGTTTAGCGGAAAAAATCTGGCATAACTTCAGACTTGAAAAAAATTCAATTCTTAATTTTCATTAAGATAGACCATCTTACCTCTGGGCTCAGCTTTCTTGGATGGCCCTTTAAATTGAAGAGTTTCGACCGGCCCAAGATCTTCCCGATGCATGCTAGTCAGATTACTGATAATGGTAAGCGAGGCAATTAATAGAATCATTCCAATAATTGTTTTCATATAGTTACCCTCTCTCATCGATTATAATCCCTATCGGGTTATAGCCAAACCAGAGCGTACTATCGCTGAGTTAGGTAAGGGAGCTGCCCTATGGATAAGGCAATAATTGGAGGATTAGGCTGAATGTAATATGTTTACAAACTCTCTGGTCTCATCCTGTTTACTCTCGAGCAGTGACTCCATCTCTTCATTCTTTTTGAGAACCTCTTGGAGGACTTCTGGTATCTTGGGCATAGCTGCTATTGGGAGAAAGGCATAGACTCCATAATTCATGAGCTGGAGTTTCACGTTTTCAGGGGTTGTTAGCGAGAGATAAACAAAAGGGGTGAGATCTTTCCTGGCCCTTAAACTCTTTAAAAGGTCGACTCCGTTTATCTTTGGTATTTTATAATCGCATATCACGGCACCAAAATGCATACTGTTTAACAGTTCGCAAGCTTCTTCGCCATCACTTGCATAAAGGAGTTCATAGTTTTTATTTATCAGTAAGGATCCAATTTCCAGTCTGATGCCTAACTCTGGATTAACGATAAGAATTTTTATAGCTGTCATCTCTTCTCCCTGCCAAAGGTAGAGATTAACTGGATAACTGTGGGTATTAAAATTCCATGTGTTAAGAGATGATTTAGAGTGATTATGATGTGAGAAATGCCTTATATATCTTGCAAAAATTGGCCTGGATTTCTCCAGGCCTTAATAGCTTTTTAATGATGGGTAATGGTCCTGTGATTTCTGCCACTGATAGCTCGGTAGATAGCAAGTAGAACCACGGCCCCGATTACCGAAGCGATAAATCCAGCTGCCTCTCCCTGTTCATAGGCCCCCATTTGAGTACCAATAAAGTTAGCAAGCAGCGAACCTGCAACACCAATAACCATAGTGATGATAATTCCACCCGGGTCTTTTCCTGGCATAACAAGCTTAGCGATAGCTCCGACAACAAGACCAACGATTAAAGCCCAAACCATGACTGACTCCTTTGTTCGAAATTCGGTCATCCACTTAGACCAAAATAGAGGTCTAGCACTGACGAGATTTTAAGTGCAAGTCACGCACCAAGTTTTATTACGGATGTTCAGTTACTTAAAGAGAGAATTCTTGATCTTTGGGTCAATAGTGGCAAAATTAGTGGAAAGACCAAACAACTAAACCGGTTATTATGACCCCGAGGCTTAAACCATTGATAGGAGCGAGCAGGTATTTATAGATTGTTTTCTGTTTGAGGGTTTCCAATAATACTTTTTTATTAATGGCGTAGAGAAGATTAGTCGCAATCGTATAGCTTGCCAGAAAGACCATAGTTGCAAATCTAAGATCTCCATTCTCCTTACCCATGAACTGGTAGTTAAATAGCTCAATAGCCGAATAATTTCCTAAGAAAAAGAAGAAGAACCACAGGCAACTCACAGTTTTTCTCTTAGAGTCGAAAACTTGTATCCAGATTCTGGCGACGAGGGACACTGCTATAAAGAGCACAAAACAGGACATACCAAAAAGAAAAATTCGAACTTCGAATTTTCCATTCATAAAGAATTCTTTGGCGAAGGATGCACCTAAGATAAAAGAACCGAGTAAGGTCGCTACAATCTCTACCTTATCGTCTTTACTGGTGGTCTCTTGGAGGTCAAAGAGATCTTCAATGTCTTTTAAATGATATTTTGGAAGCCCCATCCTACGATGTTATCAGGTATTACTAGGGGCTTGAATGAGGAAAAATATGACGGGAGGAGGGAGACGGATAGATTTTGTCAGGATTGGAAGAAGTGCCATCGTACTGGCTTTTATGCTAAAATCCTTTCAGAGGGTCAAGCATGGAAAAAAAGATAATGATCGTCGAAGACGATTTGAGTATTTCAGAAGCCCTTAAAGAGCTTCTGAGCTATGAGGGCTTTAATGTCCTTCAGGCTTTTAATGGCCAGGAAGCTTTAGATCGACTTCAATCTGGCTACCGGCCGGATCTTATTTTGCTGGATCTTATGATGCCGATTCTGGATGGGATTGGCTTTAGAAATGAGCAACTTAAGTCACACCTTTTTTCCCAAATTCCAGTTATTATTCTAAGCGCTGATGGAAATATTAAGTCTAAAGCTGAGCAGGTAAAGGTCTCTAACTTCATCAAGAAGCCGGTTGATATCGATCATCTAATTAATGTTGTTAACTCTATCTAAAGTCTACCTAAAGTTATCACTTAAATAGCCCGGCAGAGTTTGAAAGCTTCCGAGCGGAGTGTTAGCTTATCTGCATGAGTGAAATGCCACAGCTCCTCTACCCACTGAAGGGCAAGCATCATATTCAATATTTTGAGAATGATGACAAGTTGGCCCAAGCAATGACCAGTTACATTGAAGATGCTCTTCGAAGTAATCAAGGCTTTCTTATTATTGCTACTAAAGAAAACAATGCAGAATTCCAGAGACTTCTCACTGAGCGAGGTTTTGATGTGGAGAGCTTCTTTCATCGTGGGCAGTTGATTTTACTGGATGTGAAGATCATTCTCGAGCGGTTGATGATTCATCAAGTTTTAGATGCTGAAATGCTTCATTCTTTTGTATGGGGAGAAGTTAATCTAATCCAAAAAAAATTCCCCAAAGTTAAGGCCTACGGGGAAATGGTGAAGACTCTTTGGAAGGACAATAACCTTCATGGAATGATTACAGTCGATCGTGTTTGGAAAAAACTTTCAGATGATTTAAATTTCTCTCTTCTTACTGCCTATTCAATGCAGCATCTTAATGATGAGAAGTATGGAATTGCTTTTCATGATGTCATCCAAAAGTAATCTCTCACCTTTATTTCGATTTCAATTGTAATCACTGCTTGTGGCCTATAAAGTAAAATGATGAATAATCAAAATTACGGCTATCACCGACCTAATGGCCTTCCTCCTGAAATTAATGCAATTCTAAGATGGTTTTCTCATAACTCTAGATTAGTAAAGTATGCTCTGGCAGGGCTTTTTATCGTCTTCGGAATTTATACCAGCTTTTATACTGTTCAACCTAGTGAGGAAGCAGTCGTCATTCGTTTCGGGAGATATGACCGAACTACACCTCCAGGTCTTCACTTTTTAGGCCCTTTTGGAATCGAGCAGGCGATTAAGGTGAAAACCAAATTGGTGCTTCAAGAAGAGTTTGGTTTTAGGACTAGAAGTACTACTCAACATGTAACCGATTACAGTAAAGATGATTTTGAAAAAGAATCTTTAATGCTTACTGGTGATTTGAATGTCGCCGATGTTGAATGGATCGTTCAGTATCAGATAGCAGATCCTCGGAAGTATCTTTTTGCAGCTCAAGACCCTCAAAGAAATATCAGAGATGTTTCTGAAGCCATTATGAGAAGAGTTGTTGGTGATAGAATCGTGAATGAAGTACTGACCACCGGGAGGGTAGAAATCGCCACAGAAGCCCAGAGGCTTTCTCAGGAGGTTCTCGATAAGTATGATATTGGTATCAGAGTTATCACCGTTAAGCTGCAAGATGTGAATCCGCCTGATACTGTGAAACCGTCTTTCAACGAAGTGAATGCGGCTAAGCAGGAGCAAGAGAAGGCGATTAATATGGCAGAAGAAGCTTACAATAAGGTAATACCTGAAGCTCGAGGTAAAGCCGATGAGACAATCTCCAATGCCGAGGGTTACGCTTCTGCTATAGTGAATAGGGCGAAGGGAGATTCTCAAAGATTTCTCATGACCTTAAAAGAATACCGACAAGCTCCCGAAGTCACACGGACCAGAATATATATAGAGACAATGCAAGAACTGTTTAACCGCTTCAAAAACTTAACTATTGTCGATGAGAAAGTTAAGGGTTTACTTCCAGTTTTTAATCAGGGTTCAACCGATCTCAAGGCAGCACAATGAAAAAGCCGTTAAATCTCTTTATTCTTACAGCTATCACATTCCTTCTACTCATAGCTTCGTTTTCGGCGATGTACATCCTTCCTGAAGGACGTCAGGCGATAATAACTCAGTTTGGTCGCCCAGTTGGAGAGCCCGTTACGAATGCTGGTCTTCATATAAAGCTACCTTTTATCCAGAATATTCAGTTTGTGGATAAGCGAATTCTTTCGTGGGATGGTTTTCCTAATCAGATACCTACTCGCGATAAAAAATATATCATCGTAGACACTACTGCCAGGTGGCGTATTGATGATGCCTTAAAATTTATTCAAACTGTCCAGAATGAACGAGGAGCCAAGGCACGTTTAGATGCAATCCTTGACGCCATTACACGAGACACAATTTCCAATCATAATCTGGTTGAAGCTGTCAGAAACACAAACTCTATCCTCGATTACATCGAAGAGAAGAGATTGGAGTCAAAGCGTAAGCTGGATAGTGGAGAAATTCTGGTCGCGGAAGAAGAAGAAATTACCGGCGAAATCGAAAAGATTAAAATAGGTCGTGAAAATTTAAGCAGTATGATTGCTAAAAAGGCAGCTCTCGAGCTTGAGCCTTTCGGGATTTCAATCATTGATGTTCAACTTAGGCGTATTGCTTATGAGCAAAGTGTAGAGAAAAAAGTTTATGAGAGGATGATTTCTGAGAGAAAAAGAATTGCCGAGAAAATACGCTCAATAGGAAAGGGAGAGAAGGCTAAGATTCAGGGAAAAACCAGTCGTGATTTACAAAGGATTAACTCTGAAGCCTATCGGGAAGCCCAATTGATCAGAGGTAAAGCTGAAGCGGAGTCAATGAAAATTTATGCTCAAGCTCTCTCGCAGGATAGAAAATTCTATGAGTTTATCAGAACCATGGATGCATATAAGGACTCGTTGAAAGAGGATACAAAATTCATTCTTTCAACTGATTCCCCCTTCCTGGAAATGCTCAAGAGAAGGCCGTAAATTTAGCTAGCTTTTCTTTTGAGTGGATTCATGGGGACAATGTTTTCTTTGCCCTGTCCTTTGCCATGATCCACATCGATTTGTTGAAAATCCATATACTTTTTTATACTCTCAAATAATTCGTTAAAACGTTCGGCTTCTCCGAATAATGATTCTGCTGCTTCGTTAATCTTTAGAGTGGAAGACGCAATTTGCTGCGAGTTCTCATTGAAGACAATGATTGAGCTATCCATCTGCTTCACTCCCAGCTCCTGCTCTTTAGTCGCATGGCTGATATCTTTAACAAGGTTATCTAAACCGGCCATATTAACCTTTATGCGATCAAATTCTTTAGTTAAGTGATTCTTACCTTCATTAAAAGTTTGAGAGACTTCAATGCAGCTCTGCTGAGTTGCTTCGAAATCTTCCTTAATGCTTTTTACCGATTCGCTAAGAATTTTCTGACTCTCTTGAATCAGCTTAGAAATTTCACCAGCAGCCGCCCCGGAGGATCCTGCAAGATTTCCTACTTCCTGAGCAACCACGGCAAAGCCTTTTCCGTGTTCCCCGGCTCTTGCAGCCTCAACCGAAGCATTGAAGCTTAGAAGCTTGGTTTGAAATACGATATCATTAATAATTTTGGTTTTATCTAATACGTGAGTAACTGAGTTAACAACCTGTTCAAGCTTTTGTTCTGTCTCGTTTTTCAAATGGTTAATTTTATCTCTTAAGGCCATAACATTCTCTGCTGAGCTTGCTATGTTTCTAAGTATCTTATCACCATCCGAAACAGATGTTTTCGTGGTATGCGAGAGTTTGGATGCTTCTTGGCAGTGCTCCGAAGTGCTTTTTAGCATCTGGAAAATTTCGGTAGAGCTACTAGAGAGATCACTCAGGGAAGTTGCATTTTTCGAACTTAATGAACTCAGGACTTCTGAAACATTTTTATTGGAAGAGGAACTTTCTTGAAGAAAGCTAACCATTGGTAAGATTTCTTTTGAGAGTTTTAATTGAAGAAGAAGCGACTGCTTGAATTTCATAACCAGATAAAGGCAAGCCGCTGTTTGGACCACTACGAAAGCCGCATGAATCGATACAATTCCAACGGAAGCACTATAGTTGAAGATACTTTCAGGTAGATAGAAATAGAACAAAAGGTGGTGGAGGGCTGCGGTTGCAGCAGCGGACAACAGGACCGCAATATCAGCAAATAAACAAAGTAGACCAATAAAAACGAAGATATGAAAGTGCCACTCGATCATACCTTTTCCCAGGTGAATCATAATTCCAGAAAAGGCGAGAGTGGTGAATCCGAAGAGAATATTAGGCAACAGGCGACTCGAGCTTGCCTTTGATAAAAGAAATTGAGCCCCAACAAGAAGTAGGGGAAGAACGATGGCTATCCACTTTTCTGTGCCAAAATAATTGGCCATAATGAAAAAGATTGGAATATGAGCAAGCAGAGCGAAGATGCCAATCTTCTCGATTCTCTTTTGATGGTCTGAAATTGAGAAATCACTTTGTACTGACATATTTTATCCCCATTGGATCAAGTAGTTTTTGATATTCTTTGCTTACAGCACAACCTTTGACCGGATATGAAGTAAGTTTATCGCCTTGTTTTATTTTAGCTAAGAAATCTAAGACATCGATCTTTGAAAAAGGAGTAATGATTTTCTCAGAGTATCCACCTGCGTAGCGCAGATCTTTTTCACTGTCGAAAATGAGAAGAAGAGGTACGGCCATAACAGCGCTTTTCAAATCTTCCTTAAGCTCAGCCATTCTTAAAGTCGTTACATCATAGCCTGAGGCTTGAAGCTTTCTAGTAATCTCGAAATCCAGGTCATCCAATAAAACAATCTTTTCAGAGTGGTTAGCGTCGCTAAGAGGTGCTCTTGTCAGCAAATGATCAAAAATCACCTTCGAGCAACTGCAGGCCGGAGTTAGGAAGTGAATTACATTGTGCTCTTTAATTTCATTCACTAAGTGAGGAATGAAATTTCGACTTTGAGGTTCGTTAAATTTAAAGGAGACATTATGCCAGGAGTGCAGGGTGGTGATAAAGAAGCTAACCCCTATCATCCAACCAATGGCCAA
>DFXX01000033.1:29392-68672 GCA_002381765.1 Bacteriovoracaceae bacterium UBA4097
TCTAACTCTAAGCTCGTACCAAGATCCAGAATATAACCAGAAATTTTCTGGCCTTGCTCAAGATTACAGTGCTTCACATTGATCCAGCGATTAACAACCATTTCCGGACTTAAAGGACAGAAGCCATGACTTGTCCAAGCTTGACCTGGCTTTGCAAGGTTAAGATCCAGTTTAATTTGACATGAATAAGGATCATTAACATCTTTAATGACTTCTTTCACCGTGCTTGAAAATTGAGCTTCATAGGTAGAGCAGGCAAAACTATTCATGGAAAATAAAAGAGAAAGGATAATGAAAATCTTCATGAGACCACCTTTTGTTGTTGTTGCGGCTCTCTTATCACAGACTCCCTTAGTCGAGTATCAAGATTACGTTAGGAATTAATTGGGTGAGCCCTTCATTATAGATTTTACATACTTCCCTTGAGGCAATATTGGCCACCTCTCGGATTAAGCTAATTTTATTAAATCTAATTCCGTTATGAATAACAACAATCACTTTTTCAAGGAGTCTCACATGTCTAAATGGACTGCTCAAGTATGGGTAAAATGGAATAACGAAGCACCAAACTGGAAAGATTGGAACTGGAAAAAGCAGTGGAAAGAAGTCACTTGGGCGGCTTCAACCATGGGCGAATGGGATATGGTTCTTTGGGTTGATGTACAAACTCCTGAAGAGCTTGAAAAATTTGTTTCAAAAAAACTATGGGGCCAGAAATGGGTAGCTAACACTCATTCTTCATGGGCAAAAGAAATATGGAATAAAGCTGCTTAATGTGGCTCATGGTATGGACTAATTTGATTAGTCCATACCATGTGGGAACATGCTAGATCCAAAAAAAGAGGGAGGCGAACCTCCCTCAAGAAGCTTAGGCTACTCGAACACCAATATTTCCGAGATAGCCATGAACTTTATCAAAATAGTTTGTAACAACTTTGGTTAGATCTTGATTCTTCCAGTCCTGCTTGAAAAAGGTAGAAGCAACTGTCACCCTGTCATTCAAAAGATCGCTCGTGAATCCAAAGTCCTTCTTAATAGCGTGACGCTGAACGGCTGTAAGTTTATCCCAAGAAGCCTTGTTTACAACTAGACCGATATTGAGATTCTTATTCATGTCCCAAACCATCTCAACATCAAAGATGGTATTCATGAAGGCTTTGTCAGCTCTGTAAGCAGCAAAACTTGGAGTGAAGCTTAAACCATTTCTGATATAAGTACGGTCAATACCATAGCTTTTGCCTTCAATAGTCTTGGCCAGATTCTTGGTCGCGGCTTCTAGTTCAGCTGCTTGGAAGAAAGTATTGAAGGTATTCCTATGAGACCAGTAAAGAGAAAGGATTTCATATTCCTTTTGAGAAACTTTTCCAAAGTAAGTCGTAGCATATTCTCTTGGATTGATATCGATAAGAGCTACACCAGGATTAACTTCTGTCTTATATGTTTTAAGTGTCGTGATAACATCATAGTAGTCAGCAATAAGAGTCGCTGAAGCTTCAGCAAACTGCTCATGAGATGTTCCCCAAGGAGTACCCGTTAAAAATTGATAGTATTCTTTAACGATGCCATTTGCCTTCCAATTTCCACCCTGCTGACCTTCAATAAGATTTGCGCAAACATTAATTAGCCACTCGTTGTTCATGTACATCCACTGAGAGCCAGTAGAGGCCTGGGCTTCGCCATCAAAACTTACAAAGATTTTATTCTCAAAGAAATTAAACTTTTCAGCACCAAAGTATGCAACGGCTTTGTCACAGTGAGCTTGATTAAATTTATTGTTGATAACCACCAATACTTTAGTTGCCACATCTGTGATAACGATATCAGCTCCTGCAACTTCTTTAACCATATCGCGATCGATAAAAGTGTTCATGAATGAAGTATGTTGAAAAGCTACTGGTGAAAGATTGGTATAGAACTTAGAAGAAGCGAAAGTCTTAGTGTGAGCACCATATTGACCGTGAATCATCGTCCAAGCATTAGTTAGAAACTCCTTCATGAAAACATCATTAAATCCATGAGATCCTTTAGGGGCCATGAACCAACTGAAAGTGTGCATAGTTTCAGCCTCATTAATACCGTAGATGTCTAGGAAGCTTTCGAAGTTTTTGGTTAGTGCCAGACTTCTGAAACGGGCATCCGTGACTAATTCATTCAGAGATTCATGAAAATTTGTTGTCGTCATTGCTCACTCCTTGAGACTAAATTTAATAAGTTCTTATTCTAAGTGGAATTGCGCAAAAAAATACAAGATTAAGCTGACAAAAGAAATGCTACGCAAGTTCTCAATACTGCGTTTACTTCTAACATTCTAAATTGAAAGGTCAGATAATATTTCCATTCAATCGCAAGATAACCTTAAGAATTACATAAAAGGTATGGCCTGGAGTTCTTGCATAAGAAGAGGTCTAAGTTCAACTGGGGAGAGTAGCGTCTCCTCGTTGACCTCGTATTTCTCATAGAGTTTTTTGAACTTATTCACTTTCCAGATTGAGCCGAGAGAAATTCCTCCCACAGGTCGATTTGATGGAATCTGTGGATAGAAAACAAAATCCACGCGCTTGATTCCTTGCTGCTTGCGGAAGCCCTCCTGTAAGAATGCACCGACAAAGCTATAATAAGCTGCAGTGGGATGGAATCGACTTGAATCATTCTTTAAGCTGTAATGAATGATATTAGAAGTTTCACCCAGGAAGGGCAGAGCGAGAGGAATGGATAAAAGACCTTTCAGATAATTATCGTACTGTTTATAATTTCCTTTTATTCCTGTTTTCGCGAGTGCCTTAACTGTCTCGGTGGTGCAGTTAAACTGGGGAGTAATATCTAGCTTATTCGTTCGGAAGCGAATATGAGATTCTTCCAGGGCATCACGGAATTGTTTTAATTTTTTTGAGTCGATACCGTAGGCAATAAGAGTATAGGTTGGGCGATAATTGTTTTGCCCCTGAACGGTATGAGAAAAGTAGTTAGAAAGTGCAGTGTTACCGGAAAGAATATCTTTTGAATTAGTCACATAAGCATTTGAGACTTCTGCTTGAAGTGACATATCAGGAAGAACCTTACCTAAACCTGCGACGAAGTGACCATTAACTGAACCAAAGGTATCACCTTGTCTTCCCCCTAAAGTTATAATGAGTGCTTTATCTCCTGGTTCAACTTCAGTGGATTCATCTTCAGCAATAATTGTGCGAAAGCTTTCCTTACTTTGGGAGTTTTCATTTTTCGCCATCTCTCTTAACAAAAAATTCCAGTGACCGATTTCGTTTATCTTTCTTTGAATATTTTCTGGCGCTGGGTCTGGAAGATCAGCGCTGAAGAGATTTACTGGAGTGAGTGCTTCCATGACAAATGTATTGCTTTCATCAATATACCCTTCAGCAATGATCTTTTGATTCACAAATGACTGTTTTGAAATTTCATCAAATTCATAGCCATTTAGAACCTTGGTAAAACCAAACTTAACGATGTCATTTCCGAGCTTGTACTGATTGGTGATTAAATCGAAATGAAGAATACCCGTTTTTGAATGAGTGCCGGCGACATTAGTAGGTACTTCATCCAAATGGAATTCGTTATTTCTGATCTCACCCTTAAACTCAAAAGCATATCTCTTGCCATTGCTTTGATTAACGAATGTCGGACTCTCAAGGCTTGGAAGTGAGGCGAGTACTTTGGGGCTTGCCACTATTTGATAGCGTGCCTCAGATGTTTCAATGATAAAATCAGCACCTCTTCTATCAAGAACTCCTCTCATCGTCTCTGAGGCCAAGAGGGGAGTTGATAGAGCAAGAGCAGCACTTAGAAATAGGCGGTTTTGTAGTAGTTTCATGTTTGGATCATAGCATGTGGCTAAAAATCCATTTTCTTTAATGTAATTTCTATAGAATGTTTAGAAGTTTGACAGCTAATTAAGTAGCTGAAACCTTATTCTAACTTTCCTTGAGGCCAAGATATACATCGACTTCAGCTTCGCTAGGGTTCTGCGCTCTTACATCATATATCTCATAATCAAATTCATAGGCTCTCCGCGACTCACTCCATTTGTCAATTTCAGGAGCAGTCCAAATTTTCTGCCAGAGTTTTTGAACAACCTCCCAAACCGCTCCTTTCTCAGAAGTAAGAACGGCATAGACACCACCTGGCACCTCTTTGACCACCATTCCTTCAGGGACTGAGTCTGTAGCGAGTACACGGGCACCAATGAAAAAGGTGTAGTTTCCATCTTTATTAGTTGCATAATCAGTGTAGCCAGAGATTATGGCCTCAGAAGCTTTGTGAGGAATCTTACTTAGCAGGTTCTGCTCTATGAACTTACCCCAAAGCACTGGGATGAGTCTATTAGGACCCATCTCTTGCTTATTATTTGTTTGAGCTTCTATACCAATTACTTTAAATGCATCTGCTTTTATTATTTTGTTCATGCCTATATCATAGGACATTATCTATAGATTTTTAAGTTTAATTGCCTATGGCATGAGGGAAGTGACGGCAGGTCAAGCTGCTGTTGTGGTTTTTGCATCGTTGACCCAACAAAGAGAGACATCAGTCTTGATTCCAAAATAGTTTCTTACTATAATGCAAACTATGAATATCTAATTCCCCTCCTTTAGTTCCCTGGACTTCACATACATTTACTACTCTCAGGAGTTTCGTCATGAATATCTTAATCCTTGGTGATTTTGTTTTCTTATTAATTATCTCAAGGATTATGTATGACGATATTGAAGTATTTGAGAGTTCTTCTCCTCTCATTATATTGGAAATTGCCCATTGGTATTGAAGTAGAGTTCTCTTCGCAGACAGAGCTATCCAGGGAACTAAACCGCAGAATAGAAAAACGTAAAGGACTTAAGAAAAGCACAGGAAAGCTACCCTTAAAGCAGAAAAAGAATTTTCGGCATCAGGGCTACAAGAATACCAAACCTAAAGATCTGAGGTTTAGCAATCAGCGAAAGCTCAGAAGGATGTATCGAGGAGTTTGATGTCCTCGCTTTCAAGAAATGCGAGGACATCATCTGATGCTTCATAGACCGTCGTTAAATTCTTTTATCAGACGGAAGGCACTAACTGGCGAAAAAGTATAACCATCATAAGATGTTCCGAAGCCGGCTTGTATCTTAAAATCGGTTGCTAAAAGTGCATGTATTTGCGGCATAATCAAAAGCTCCTCGAAACTGCCTCCAACACCGCGAAGGTTTGTTTCAAAACCGAGGTCAAACTCCTCAGAATGGTCATAGAACAAGTTCAAGTTTACAATAGGTAGCTCTTTCCATCTCTTGGATTTAATACTGGAGGCACTGCCATAAACAAACTGGTTACCAATCATGGCAAGTGTAGACCATCGTTGACTAAGTCTCTTGGCCGACAAAATTAATACTGTTGTTTCATTTATAGATTCTTCCATGAAGCTCTCATGCATGATCTGAGTACCGGTAATATCTCCAATCCAGCTGGGTAGTTCAAACTGTAGAGCGGCTTTCAAAGTTTCTAGCTTTCCATTCGCAGTTGGAAGCTCTAACTCGATAGCTTTACCATCTCCGAAAGCAAACTCTATCTCGGGAGCAGCATGTACCCCTTTTATGTGAGAAGAGTCTGTGTGGGTAATAAGAGTATTTATCTCCAGCTCACCTTTCTGTGAATTAATCCTTCTCACCAGGTCAAATACTAAGGGTTCTGGAATCTCGGATTCTCTTTTATAGTGTTTATCATAAGCATCGGATGTGGCAGCAAACAAGACCATCGTGAGTAGCAATAGATATCGCATAATCTCTCCTTCGTAATAGTTTTTAAATTTTTTACTAAGAAACTACATCCTAATAGGAGGTCTGATTAGTCCTGAGGAAAACAAGTAAAAGTATAATTCTTCCAACTGAAGGGGAAGTGAGATTACGCAAAAAAAGTTTAGATAACTTAGCTGAGCCTTGGTGAACAAGTCGAGAATAAAGGATACCTGGACAGTTTCGTTATCGTTATCTTTATCTTCTGCATGCGCTGTCTGACAATCAGCTGGAGTGATATCTTCCATAATCTCACAAATGCGAAGTCCGTCATTTTCAACCGTCTCCATAAAGTGAAGACCGATTATTGAAAAAGACATGAACAATACCATAATAAGAGAGAAAGATAGCTTAAGCATTATTCAAGATAATAATTAAAACGATGATGATTATAAAGAGATTTGTTGCACAACATGTCGAGGACTAGAGCATGACTAGACAAAACTTACGGCATGGGTATTATGAGATAGTGTTGAAACAAATCCTTAATTATATATTCTTCATTCTAATTGCATTCAATGTCACTGCTACTGCTGCTGGTATGGAGTTCTTCAGTAGCACTCCTGAAACTTTAGAATTCTCTGATTTTAACGAAAATGACGCTGATCCTACTAATAATTATGAGGAAGAAGCTTCTTTTGAAGTACAATTTTATCATTTCTCTCGTCTAGGAATTCTTTTTTTTACTTTTTCTAATCCACCAATAACGACATCTCTCTTAGTTTTCATTTCTAGCTATTACCCGAAATTTCACGTTCCTCCTTCCGTCTAGTGCGTCTTTAGCCGCCCATTGATGGCAGCAAGCCCCACATTCAAGTTTTTATTTTATAAGCGTTGGAGGACCAATGAAGGTAGAGGCGTTCGTCAAATTCCTATCAAATAGGAATATGGAATTTATAGATTTAATGTCGTCAGAATCAGCTTTAGGCACAATTGATCACTACAATGTTGATGAAGGATCTAATAAACGTACATGTATCATCATCTCATTTGACCCTCCGATTGGTTATCCTCCTTTTGTTCTAAACTGGAACTGCTCAGATATCTGGTATTTTAAAAATGCCTCCTTTGAAGACGAGTTTTTTAAAGAAATCGAAAGTGTAATCAGCGAAGTCGAGTTCCCTTATATTGTTATTCTTGAAAGACATAAGTTTGCCTTCAAGCGCAAAGTTCAGAGGTGGATATCTCATTTCAAAACTAATATTCAAAAAGATATCCCTATCAACTCGAGACCGGAATTTATACTGGCGGAGTATCGTGTACCTCTTTTACCTATGGTCTTTTCACATATTACCACGGGGCAGAAAAATGATTCATTGTCGGGTAGATGATTTTTACCGGGCCCGGAATGTTGCCTTGTGGATGCTTTTGGCCCTAAAAGGAGGATATTTAAATGCTGCTGGTTTCTTGGCTACAGGAAAATTTGTATCTCACGTAACAGGGTTTGGAACTCAGATGGGAGTCTCTTTGGCGCATGAAGAATACTTTTTTGGAGGTGAACTCCTTATCATTCCTATGGCCTTCATCCTCGGATCTTCTGTTCCGGCCTGGATGTTAGAAAGGAATTATTCAGAACATGGAGCACCCAAGTATTATCAAGTCCAGTTTCTGATTACCTTAGCCCTCGGTGTACTTCTTCTCTTGGGGACTAGTGGCTCATTTGGTCCTTTTAATCTCTGGACTGATGACCTTGATGAGATTTCTTTAATAGGCTTACTGTGTTTTATTTGTGGGATGAAAAACGGATTATCCACATGGAGTACTTATGGAAAGATTAGAACAACTCATCTCACTGGACTTTCGACTGATATAGGTTTGCATTTGCCCAAATTTTTTAGAAGCTCAAATGTTCCCAGCAGATTCCCAGAAAAGAGAAGAGTGAATACAGTTCGTATAATGACCTTTATAAGTTTCTCCAGTGGGTCATTGGGGGCAGCTTTTGTTTTTCCTTCTCTAGAATATTCGGGATTTGTTTTTCCGTTCCTGCTTTCAATAATCCTTTCTGTTGTTTCCTATTCAAACTATTACATAAATCTAAAGAGAAGTTTTAAACTGCAAGAAGTTTGATGATTTTAAGTCTAGGCATTTGCCTAGACTTAAATCTTCTTAACCCATCGGAGAACACAAATCGATTAGAAAGCCATTAAGATCTCTGACATAGGCAACTTCCTGGCCCCAAGGAGTTTGCTTTGGCTCAATTACGGGTGTGGCCCCATGAGAAACTGCTTGTGCAAAAGCTTTCTTAACATCTTTAGTTACAAGAGCAATCTCCATGGAGATGGGCACATCCTTAATTGAGTGCTCAGCAAAGGGGATCTTTTCTGATTTAATAAGGTCCCATGAAGTGAAGCAAAGTTTTGTCTGACCAGTCTTCATTTCACCATAATCCTTACCCTCATGTAAAAAGCCTCTTTCTAAGTTAAAAGCTTTTTCATAAAACTCAATTGCTTTTACAACATCGGGAACAAAAAATATTGTATAACCTAGTTCCACAAATCCTCCTTTATTTTTCTTTCTAAATTTGATTTTAGTTTATTTAAGTCCGTCTTAACCACTTGAATATCGCTTTTATATTCCTCTTCGGACATGCGTGATACGTGATACACAGTGAGAATAACTTCACTTCTTTTGACATTTTTCATGGCCCTGAAAGGATTGTAATTAATTTCTCCATTTGGAAGTATAACATCATGATCCATAACGCCGAAAGAATTCAGTGGAGTAAAATTAATTTTTACTTTTCCCAAGGGTGAATCGGTCTCCCAAAATTCATCCTTTTTGGTGAGGCCGTTTGGCCGAGACCCGAAGCCCACATCGGTAAGCTTTCGGATCTTGCGGTATTAGCGTATACTTCTTCTAGAGAGCGGTTAATAGAGATTGATATTTGAATTGAAGGGAGTGTCATATTTCATTTTTAGCGTTGTTAAGGCGAGTCTGTTATCACGCAAAGCTTCTAGGCTTACAGGGTTCAGAATGTCTCTCTGTGTAAACTGACGCGCTTCTTCTGGTCAATTTTAGGAGAAGGTGGCTTTATGGGAAAACTAATTACGGTATTTATTGAAAAGAGGATTTATGGATAAGATTATATCTTGCTTATGGTTTGATAGAGAAGCTGAAGCTGCTGCTAAGTTTTACACGGGTATATTCAAGAACTCGAAAGTTATAAAAGTTAATTACTTCAACGGAGTGGGGGAGGAGTTTCATGGCAAAAAAGCCGGGGAAACGATGCTCGTTCATTTTGAACTTGAAGGGATAAGATTTGCTGCACTTAACGGAGGACCATATTTTACTCCCACACCAAGTCACTCCCAGTTTGTGACTTGTAATACGACCGAAGAGGTCGATCGCCTTTGGAATGCTTTGTCGCAAGGAGGTAAAACTCTTATGGAGCTGGGATCATATTCTTGGAGTGAACGCTATGGTTGGCTTCAAGATAAATATGGATATTCCTGGCAAATTGGGAAGAGCGACGAAGAATCTAGTATTCAAAAAATAACACCAACACTTCTCTTTCAAAATAAAAAATGCAGAGAAGCTCTGAACTTTTACTCTGCAATCTTCTCATCTGAAGCTACAAATCTATATGAAGAGGATGGAATGATATACTTTGGGCAAATTAAGCTTTTGGATCAAGTCTTTACTGTTATGGATAGTCCCACTTCTCATGAACATACCTTTAACGAAGCCACATCCTTTGTTCTCAAATGTGAAGACCAAAAAGAAATAGATTACTACTGGAACAAACTTTCAGATGGCGGTGATCCCAGTGCTCAGCAGTGTGGATGGCTTAAAGATAAGTTTGGTATTTCTTGGCAGATCATTCCCGAAATTATGGATGAAATCATGGATAATTATTTATCGGAGAAATCTCTCAAGTCGACAAAAGCTATGTACGGAATGAAGAAGCTGGAGATTGAGAAATTGTTAAGTTAAGTAGAGAAATGGTTCACAGCTATTGGCTTATCTTTTCTACTTAGCTAAATTAAGATATGAAATACAATCTCTTTCTCTTTGACCTCGACGATACTCTTTTAGACTTTAAAGAATCGGAAAGGCTTTCCTTTTTTCTGGCCCTCCAGAGCTTAGGCCTTAAAGATAATTTGGATACCGTATTTAAGGATTATCAGGTTATCAATTCTGCCCTGTGGAAGGAGTTTGAAGCAGGCAGTATTTCGAAAGACCTTCTTAAGATTGAGCGCTTTCGTAAAACCTTTGGCTCTCACCAAATTGAAATAAATCCAGAGACCGCCAGTGCTCGATACCTGGATGCCTTGCCTGAAACCGTTGTACTCATTGATCACTCGGTGGAAATATGTGAGTGGCTAAGAGAGCACGGAGAGATCGGCATCATCACCAATGGCATTGAGTATGTTCAAAGAAAACGTATTCAGAATTCAAAGCTTGCCCCATTTATAGGTTTCATAAGTGTTTCTGAAGCTTGTGGCTTTGCTAAACCTGATGTGAGGTTTTTTGAATATACTGTCAAAATGGCAAAGTCTTTTAACAAGGGTTCAACTGTCATAATAGGAGATCGGTTAGAGGCAGATATTCAGGGGGCTCACAACTTTGGCATCTCTAGCTGTTGGTTTAATCCTCATAAAATGATTGGCAATGATATTAAGCCAACCTATGAGATCAGCCACTTGTCAGAAATTAAAAAGTATTTCTTATCAGAAGAAATCATCTCCTGTGTATAGCCCTTATGCCAACTTGGATGGTAGAGAATCAGAAAGATGCTAAAAATCTTCAAGTAGTTTTACCAAAACTCGCACCACCCGAATCACCAATATACGCCGTCATGCCATACTACAAGGAACTGGGACTTAAGCAGCGGGCCATGATTGAATTTCTTAAAGAGAAGTTAAAAAAGTAACAGGCTAATCTTTTAAGTATACATATTGCTCTATTATGTATAATACCCACTCCATGGGAATCGTAAAAATATCAGATGAAGTTCATGAGCAACTTAGAAAGGCTTCTAAGGCCCTTGATCGCTCACTTAACTCACAGGCCGAACATTGGCTTAAGATCGGCATGCTAAGCGAGTTATACCGAGATAAGACTTATGAGGAGCTAAGAAATCTTCTCTTTGAGTTCGACGAACTCTCTCTTGAAAATATACTTAAAAAGTTAAAAAAACGATGATCAAGCTTAAAAGTGAACAAGACATTATTCTGTATCGGGAGACAGGTCGGATAGCTGGGGAAATTTTGAGCACCCTTAAAGAACAGGTAAAGCCTGGGGTCGATACTTATACGATTGCTAAGCTCGCGGAAGAATTAATCATCCACAAGTATCAGGCCATACCCTCATCCATTGGGCAGTATGATTTTAAGTTTGCCCTAAATAGCTCCATCAATAATGTCATCTGCCATGGTGTCCCCGCCAAAGACGAAATTCTTAAAGATGGAGATATCATCAACCTTGATCTAACGGTAAAAAAGCACGGCTTCATTGCTGATACTTCTCGGATGTATTTGGTAGGGGAAGTATCTCCCGAGGCCCGTCAGCTGTGCAAAATAACTTATGAGTGCATGTGGAAGGGAATTGAGCAGGTGAGACCCGGAAATACCGTGGGAGATATTGGTTATGCCATTCAAAGACATGCAACCCGAAACAATTTTACCGTAGTGAGAGAGTATTGTGGGCACGGAATCGGGCAGAAGATGCATGAGGATCCTCAGATTGCTCACTATGGAACTAAGGGTAAGGGGCAAGTACTGCAAAAAGGGATGACCTTTACCATTGAGCCCATGATTAATCAGGGCTCAAGACAAATAAAGCATCTGGCCGACGATTGGACGGTGGTAACTAAAGACGGAAAACTATCTGCTCAATGGGAACACACAATATTAGTAACAGATAAAGGCTTCGAAATTCTCACCCTGCGTGAGGAGGAGAAAGAAGAATTTTCTAAATGGTTTTAACTATGACTTATCTTGAAACATCTCGCGTAAGACTTGAAGAATTTTTCCCAGGCGATACTCATCTCTTAAAAGAACTCGATTCCGATCCTGAGGTCATGCTTTATCTAAATGGAGGCAGACCTTCTACCGATGCAGAGATCGCTTTGGCGATGGAAAGAATCCTCGCCTTGAAAGAAAAGCATTCAGGAAAGTTTGGATTGTGGAAAGCTATTGAAAAGGTTTCAGGCGATTACCTGGGATGGTTTCTATTTCGACCTGATAAGAAAGATCCGGAGAATGTTAAGTCCATTGAGATTGGATATCGCCTAAAGAAGAAGTGCTGGGGCAAAGGTTTTGCGACAGAAGTTTCTAGAGAAATCATGGCCAAGGGCTTTAATGAGCTCGGTGTAGAGACTATCTGGGCCCGAACACTAGTGGTCAATACCAAGTCTCAAAACGTCATGAAGAAAATCAATCTCAAATTTGAGTATCACTATGAAGAGGTCGAATTTGAGGGTAAGGATAAGCGAGGTATTAGATACTCAATCAGTAAAGATGAGTGGTCATCTTTGTGACCTAATCTAGATATTTTTCTCAGCTACGCAAACCTCAACCGATTTCTTCTTAGTTCCACTCCATTGCTGAGCGAGCGTATTAACCTGATCCAAGAGGGCCTCTAGTTCGAGACCTCTTTTGGTGAAGCTGTAAGATACCTTGGGAGGAATAGATGGTTCCATCTTTCTTTCCAGAATTCCGGCCCCTTCAAGCATTCTTAATCTTTCTGTTAAAACTTTTGCCGAAATAAGGGGGAGCTGCTTCTTAATTTCTCCAAACCTCATTTCGCCACAATTTCTGATAAGCCAGAGGATATAGGTGGTCCAGGGGCCCGAAAGAATATTTAATAGGCCATCCATGGGGCATCTCATCTCACTATATTTTCGCACGTCGATAGATATGCTTTTTTTTGCCATTAGTTACTCCAGGGAAACTAGTTACTTTAAGGTACCTACTTGATTATAGTAACTAGAGGTCTATACTCAAGGAAAATAAATCTTAGGAGACATAAAATGAAATTATTCTATGCTAGCGGTGCTTGTTCTCTTTCTCCCCACATCGTTTTAAGAGAGTTAGGACTTAATTTTGAATTAGAAAAGGTGGATCTTAGAACTAAAAAGACCGAAAGAGGTGAGGACTTTAGCCAGATATCTCTTAAAGGGTATGTCCCACATTTTATTACCGACAATGGAGAGCACCTCACAGAAGGAGCGGTCATTGTCCAATATCTCGCGGACCTTCGCCCTGAAGCAAACCTTATTCCAAAGCACGGGACGATGGAAAGAGTGCGTGTTCAAGAATGGTTGAACTACATAGGAGCTGAAGTCCATAAATCATTTACTCCACTCTTTAATCCGGAAATTGTTTCGACGACCCGAGACATTTATACAGCAAAGCTCAAGAAATCCTTTGACTATATTTCGGCAAAGCTCAGTAACAATCTTTTCCTAATGGGCGAAACATTTTCTGTAGCAGATGCCTATCTCTTCACAGTTCTCAACTGGGCAACTATGGTTAAAATCGATCTATCTCCCTGGCCAACTCTGGTTGATTACTCAAAAAGGGTCGCAGCAAGACCTAAGGTACAAGAAGCTCTCAAGATGGAAGGGTTAATCTAAGGAAAGGTCATGAAAAACTCGAGAGTCAGCGAGAAATTGGGAATAAAGTATCCTATGATTCAAGGTCCTTTTGGCGGGGGACTCTCGAGTGTCTCACTCTTGGCCGCTGTCTCAAATGAGGGGGGGCTTGGCTCCTTCGGTGCTCATCATTTGAGTCCAAAGGAAATCGAGAATCTCAATAAAGAAATTCAGACAAAAACCTCTAACTCATACGCCCTTAACCTCTGGGTTAGCGATCATGATGATGACGGTCTTAATCTTTCTCCCCAAAAATTTGAAGAGACATATAAACTTCTGGAGCCCTACTTTAAAGAATTAAATTTACCCAAGCCCGAGTACCCAGAAAGTTTTGGACAAAAATTTTCCGAACAAATTGAAGTCATTCTAAAAATTCGTCCACCGGTTTTTAGCTTTGTATATGGGGTACCTGATGAGGCGATCTTAAAGGAGTGCAAAAAACAAGGGATTGTCACCATCGGAACGGCAATAACTCCCGATGAAGCAGTTTTTCTTGATGAGAAAGGCGTTGATTTAATTGTGGCCACTGGTTTAGAAGCCGGAGGTCACCGGGTCTCTTTCCTTCGCAAAGCGGAGGACTCACTCTTTGGAACTTTCTCACTTATTCCTCAAATAGTTGATCAGGTTAAGACTCCGGTGATTGCAGCTGGAGGAATCTCTGATAAGCGGGGAGTGGCCGCAGCCTTTGCTTTAGGGGCGGAAGGTGTACAAGTAGGCACAGCTTTCTTGGCCACTAAGGAATCCAATGCAGGTGATCTTCACCGGGCTAAATTATTCAGTAAAGATTCTAAATATACCAATTTGACTAGAGCTTTTTCCGGAAGATTGGCGCGAGGAATAGAAAACCGAATGTTGATTGAGTTGAAAGATGAACTTAATAGGATTGCTCCTTATCCTGCTCAGGGGTGGTTTACTGGAAGATTAAAAAAAGCTGCCATTGAACAAGGGCGGACCGATTTAATGTCCCTGTGGTGTGGACAGAGCGCAGGATTACTGAAGCATCATCATGCTGCTGAAGTGCTGCATTCGTTGATTTAAAAAAGAAGACATTGGATGAGTTGAGGGGAAGTGGTAATCTGGTCTCCGACAAACTTTTGATAATTATTTGAGAGGCTTTATATGATTTTAGATTTATTGAACTGGCGTTATGCTACCAAAAAAATGAACAAGGAAGTAGTTCCTCAAGAGAAGATCGATCACATCATCGAAGCTGCTCGCCTTGCTCCTACCTCGAGTGGCCTTCAACCGTTTGAAGTGATTATCATCACTAATCAAGAGTTAAAAGATAAAATAAGAAAAATATCATGGGATCAATCCGTTATAAGTGATTGCTCTCATCTACTGATTTTTGCGGCCTGGGATACTTATACTAAAGAGCGGATCAATGCAGCCTTTGATTTGGTGAACGAAGTTCGAGGCTTTACGAATGAGGGCTTCGAAGCTTACCGTCAGATGCTTTTAAATACCTATCCTCAACGGGATCCAGAAGTAAATTATCAACATGCCGCCCGTCAGGCCTATATTGCTTTTGCCATGTCCATGGCCGTAGCCGCTGAAGAGAAAGTTGACTGTACTCCGGTAGAAGGATTTGATCCCAATGCCTTAGATGAAATTCTCGGATTAAGGGAACTAGGCCTTCGTAGTGCTGTTATGTTGCCAGTCGGTTACCGAGATGCGGAAGGTGATTGGAATGTTAAACTCACTAAAGTGAGAAGACCTAAGGATCAGTTTATACGGTTATATAAATAAATTGGTTTCAGAAGATATAAAGCGATATAACATCTTATCTGGCATTTCGCCCCTGACGAGGAAGACCCGTACCAAGGTTAAGCATAGACGGGCCTTTAAGGAGTCGTCATGTCTGTTAATTCCTCATGGATAATATTAGTCATCGCTGGACTGTTTGAGGTTGTGTGGGCGATTGGTATTAAGTACACACAAGGCTTCACTCGTCTCGGTCCAAGTATCTTCACACTAGTCTCAATGGGGATCTCGTTCTATTTGTTATCCAAAGCTACCGTAGTCCTGCCAATAGGAACCGCCTATGGAGTATGGGTAGGCATAGGTGCTTTAGGTGCTGCTGTCGTAGGTATCTTATTTTTGAATGAATCTGCAAATCCCGCTCGTATCTTCTTTTTATCGCTACTTTTAGTTGCTGTAATTGGATTGAAATTTACTTCTGAGTGATCGAGTGAATTCTAAACCGGTAAATCTATATGGAAAGTAGAACCATATCCAGGCTCACTTTCAACCCAAATGCGCCCATTGTGTGCCATCACTAGTTCGCGACTGATGGAGAGTCCTAGACCAAGACCACTTACTTCATTTGGGCCTACTGCTCGTTCAAATCGATTGAAAATTCTTTCATGGTCTTCCTTAGCGATGCCAGCCCCATGATCTCTAACACTTAATCGGACGTGTTTTTCATCAGGCTTCTGAACATGAATCTCGATGGGACTTCCCTTGCCATACCTTATCGCATTGGTGAGTAGATTTATTAGAACTTGCTCAAGTCGCGCCCGGTCCCAGCTTCCTGTGACACTGCTGCAGGTAATTACCAGTGGTTCCGAGCCAAGAGCTTCCAAAAGCTGAGGCTTCATGCGATCAATAACATCTCTAACCATCTCGCAAAAATCAAAAGTATCAAGTTCGATTCTTAACCATCCTGATCGGATTCTCGAGATATCAAGCATGTCCTCTATAAGTCGAGCAAGTCGCAATGTTTGTTTGTCTGTTTGATCCACCAATCGATTGACTCGTTCAGGTGAATAGATTTCAAGTTTTTCTTTACTAATTTCTCTCTGGAACATTTGAACTTGAAGTCGTATCGAAGTCAGTGGTGTCTTAAGCTCGTGACTGGCAATTGATAGAAATTCATCACGAGTCTCGAGTGCTTTTCTTAGATGCATTTGAGCTTCTGTGAGTTCATTCGTGCGCTCAAGCAGTGCTGCTTCGGCAGCTTTTCGTGCGGTAATATCAATTGAGGAACCTATCAGTCCAATTACTTTGCCATTTTCATCTCGAAAGGGAGCTTTGGTCGAGAGCCATACGGCGCGGCGACCATCCGGAAAACTCACTTCTTCCTCGATCTCTTCGCTTACCCTGCTCTCCATGATGCGTCGATCGGTTGCCATGACAACTTCAGCCTGATCTTTGCGCTCCAGGAACTCAATGTCTGTCTTGCCAATAATATCTTCGTGGGCAAGTCCCACTAGCTCTGATACACCACGGTTAGCGACGAGCATTCGGCCTTCTATGTCCTTTGAGTAGACCACTCCTGGCACGGCATCGATGAAGGCACGTAAGAGTTGAGTCGCGCGATCTCTCTCGGCCATGAGTTCCCGCCGCTGATCAATATCAAGCAAGACTCCGGGAAAGCGAGTAGGCGTGCCGTCAGGTGCATGTTCTACCCGTCCATTCGCTTCTATCCAACGATAAATCCCATCGAGACCTCTAACACGATATTCGTGGCTATAAGCTCCTCCACGGTTAATGACATCGCTAATAGCCGCACGCAGACCTGCTAGATCTTCAGAATGAACGGTGGCAATTACTTGCTCGAGTGAAAGACCTGAGCGGCCCTTTGCTGGATCAATGCCAAAGTTTTCAGCGAAGCGCTCATCAATGGTGAATCGATCTGTTTGTAGATTCCAATCCCATGTTCCAACTATCGCTCCCGCTGCAAGAGCTAACTGAACCCTTTCTGCTGCGGCCTGTGCTTCGAGGTGTGCTCGCTCAAGATTTTGACGAGCTTTCACTTGATCGGTAACATCTACCACCACCGCCAGCACGCCTTTGATTTTTCCATCAGGCTCGCGAAAAGGATGGTATCCGACATTGATAAATCTTTCTTGAACCACTCCGTTTTCATTTTTAAGCTGAAGCGGAGCCTCAGTCCCTACATAAGGCTCTCCAGTCTTGTAGACACGTTCGATAAGTGGAACGTAGTGGCCAACTTCTTCTTCTGAAAATGCTTCCCTGAGAGTCTTTCCCATGATCTCTCTTCCCCCAATTAGCCTTTCGTAAGGAGGATTGGCGAGGCTAAAGTGATGATCGGGTCCTGTCAGTACAACCATGGGAACCGGCGCCTGCATAAAGAAGTCATATAACTCTTGCCGAGCCATCTCGGTCAGTGCTTGATTTCTTGAGATGGCTTCGCTTTCTTCAAGTTTTTTTTGTGCTATTTGTTCACGAGTTATGTTACGGGCACTTTGATAAGCACCCATGATTTTGCCTTCTTTATCGAAAAGAGGTGCGAAGGTAAGCTCGTAAATCTGTCGGTCAAGAAATTCTGAATTAACATCAGCGACAAAAGAAAATGACTCGCCCGAAAGTGCACGTCCCCAAAGTTGAATGGCCCGCTCTAGCTCTTTAGGAAGATGAGAAAGAAGCTCGTAAAGGGAATCACCCGTTTTGACCGATTTTCCAAAGACACGCTTAAACTCCTTGGAGTTGACCTCACTAATGGCGAGATATCTAAACTCTTTATCGACAATGGCAAAAAGATCCGAGGTGGATTGAAGTAGGGCTTCGAGTAGTTCAGCTGGCCCATGAGGGGGAGTGTGCATCATGTTCTCCAAATGAACGATCTGCCGAGTCGATCAAAGAACTTCTGGTGTGCTCATTTTAAGGGATAGAGGTAATTCGTCAATGTTAAAGCAGGTGTTCATGCCTGAGGTGCATTAAATTAAAAAAAATTACTCCAACTTAATCGCTTATACCTAAGAAATTAATGGCAAAATTTGTACGATAATAAATTTCGTAAGAATTATAGGAATGCCATTGGCCGGTTACCCCTCAGGAAATATTAAAACAGATGGCATGTATTGTTTAATTGGTGATGCACTTATAGAGATCATTTCCCGAATTTTGATTAGTCCTGACCATGTTTTGATAGTCATTTTTAGTGTAGTAGTATTGCTCTTGATATTCTTTCAATTCTTTTTGATATTGGTAAAAGACGTTAATATCTAATACGGTCTGATTTCTATAAGATTCTAGTGTCTTCATATAAAAAGTCTCATAAATATTTAGTAGCTTCATATGGTTACTATTAAGGTTATTATTTAACTTTTGAAATAGCGGAATGTATTCAATCACCTTCTGCAGTTCCACTGGGCACTTGTCTTTAATATATAGAGCAGCACATGCATTGAAGTCAGGTATCAATTCATCAAGTCGGCCCTGCCTCTGCTGCTCCAAGTCTTGGAAGAAGCTCTCGCTGAAGCGAGCAAAAGTGCCCTCGATATAGGTTCTAAAATCTTCCATGGACTGCGTATCTATTACTTCATCTGAATCGACAAACTTCAATACCTTCTTAATTGCTCTTGAACTTTCTGCACTAAAGTTTACTGTATAAGATTCTCGTTCATCGATCTGTAATGTTGTCTTGTTTATCTGCTGATCAATCATTCCAAGGTAGGCGAAGCATCGTAAAGAATTAGCATATGAATAACTGGAAATAAGAAGCATAAAAAGAATGAACAAATTTTTCATAGGTCTCATCACTTTAAGATTGTTAAACGTGGGATTTATAACAATTTGAATTAGTTTTATCCTCTAAATTGTAAATTATACAAGGAAGCAAGGATAGATCGCTAGAAAATGATCAATCGAATTTAAGAATCTCTATGTCTTTAAAAACTTTGATTGGCTTATTATCTTTCATTACAGTAACAGTAAGATTAATTGTCCCTTTGTTAATACCAGATTGTTTGATGAAAGTGTCTATGCTTTTCGAGATACCGCAAACTGTTGATGAAGAGTTTTCATCGCAATCCTGAAGCGACTCTGCACTCAGGTTAGTAAATGGAGTTAGTAAAACAGGAGTTCTTGTCACTATTCCATCTGATAGCGCAGCTAGATGAAAAACTTCGAAACGGCTACTGTGAGATCCTAGGTAGTTACTTAGGAGTGGTGCAAGCCTTTCAGATATCTCATCATCGAGACTCGCTGGCCCGGCGAAAGAAATTAAAGAATAAGTTAGTGAAAAAAGCAGAGTGAGTGTTCTCATTTTCATACCTTGTGAGCGTAAGATTTTGCAATATTATCATGAAATGATGCTCTTACATACAGGACTGGTCAACCTTTGTTGTCAAGCATGTTGCCAATTAGGTTGTCAACAACGTTGCCAACNNTGTTGTCAAGTTTGTTGTCAACATGTATATTCCTTTAGGAACCACAAAAGAGGATTATGAAAGAACTAAACCCGGTGCAGCAGTTTATAATGGAGAATATAGAAGGCAACGCTTCAACTATTTCACGGTTGGCCCGGGATGAGTTTGATATTTCACGACAAGCTATTTCGCGACATTTGTTAAAACTTAAGGAGCTTGGATTAATAAGACAGGAAGGCGAAAGAAATAAAACTTTATATTTCTTGGCAGACCAAGTTCAATCCAAGATTAAAAAATCAGAGGTGGAAAATAAACCTTCTCCCAGTCTCACCAGTAAAAATAATAAATCCTTCGAGGTGAGGGTTGGTGAAGAAGAAGAAGAAGATATAATTTGGAGAAGCAAAGTTAAAGATGAGCTTGGGCCAATAGAAGAGAATGTTTTAAATATATGTAGGTATGGCTTCACTGAAATGTTTAACAATGTGATCGATCATTCTAGAAGTAAAAAAGCAATTATTGAAATAGAGCGCACAGAAAAGTATCTTCAAATTATAATTCAAGATTTTGGAGTGGGAGTTTTTAAGAATATAGCTCAATTTTTTAAGATTCAAGATTTAAGAGATGCCCTAATCAGATTACATCAAGGGAAAGTTACAACTGACAATAAAAACCATACGGGACAGGGGATATTTTTCACATCAAGAGCTTTTGATAAGTTTTGCTTAGCTGCAAACGGTTTCCTTTATATAAAAGATAATTCAAAAGAGGATGACTGGTATTTTGAATCTCAAAAAGATTCAGATATGCAGGGAACAAAAGTAACATTGCAAATCTCACCAAATTCAGATCGCGTTATTAAAAAAGTTTTTGACTTGTATACCAATGACGAATTTAGCTTTGATAAATCGCATATACGAATAGAGCTAGGCAAGTACGATGAAGATTCCTATGTGTCTCGATCACAAGCGAAAAGACTGCTCGCTGGATTAGCGAACTTTAGAACCATAGTCTTAGACTTTAAAAACATTAAAAATGTAGGCCAGGGTTTTGTAGATGAAGTATTCGGAGTTTTCGGTCTTGAGAATCCCGAAGTGAGATTTGAAATTTGCAATGCTAATGAGGATATTCTGTTTATGGTTCGAAAAGGCTTACGGGATAGATACATACCGTTGGAATCAGTATTCATTCATAGATGAGAAATTGCTCATCGGATGGGACATCAAGTGGGTTAAATAGTTTTTTTCCTAAATTTGAATTCGATAGTTGAGATAAACCCAACCTTCGCTGAAACGACGCTCTTCGATTAATTCGAGTCTGAGGACAATGTCTTTGGGCAAAACAGGAATCACAGGAATAACGTTACCGATTGTCGTTGGAACAACAAATAAATGTATTTCTTCGACGAGATTATTACGAATGGCAAGAGCAGCGAGAGTGGGGCCGCCGATACAGAGATCTTTGTCAGATTTTTTTTTCAATTCCTGAATCTTTTGCACATCGAAATCTTTCTCAAGACGAGTCTTCTGAGTGGTCACCGACTCTAAGGATTTTGAATAGACAATTTTATCGGCAGATTGCCAGATGCGCATGAAATCCTGATTCTCGGGTCCTGTCATGTTGGTCAAATCCGGCGCTTCCCAGAATGACATAGTTTCATAATTTTTACGTCCATAGAGGTAAGTCCCGATAGGGCGCATGAGCTCAGTGATAAAAGCGGTAGATCCTTCTGCCGGCAAAGACCAATCATAGTGGCCACCTCTTGCCATTCATGCACTCAAAACTTTTTGAGTATTCAAAACGTAGTCAAATTAAATCAGGATGGCTAGGTAGAACACAAAACAATCAGTAAGGGGAAAATATGATTAAATTTGCTTTTATGATAAAACGTCTTCCAAGTCTGAAACTTGAAGAATTCATCCAGTACCATCGAGATCAACATGCACCTCTGTTCATGTCTATTCCAGAAACTAAGCAATATGTCAGAATATATACGGTGTCTCATCCGGTCGATTCGCGGGACTATCCAGCATCTACTTTCGATGGCCTGACGGAAATCTGGTTTGATTCATGGGAAGACCATGACCTTTTCTTCGCATCTGAAAATTNNGGTTACGAAAGAGACAGTCGTTTTCTAGAAACTCCATCTGCTCAAAATAAAAAAGCCCTGTGGTTTAACAGGGCTTTTTTATAAAGATCGTTCTTAACTTTTGCTTATCCTGAAGCCCTGTATCTCATAATCTTTATTCCGATAATCGGAAGGAGTCGTTGTCTCATTGCCATCTCTTAGAGTGCTATAGTGAGGCGACATGATCTCCATACCCGCCTCATTGAAGCAGTCTTGAATGTTCTGGTGGAGACCTGAGTAGATAATGGCCATTTTATTGGGGCTATTTGTGTAGGCGTTGAGTTCATAAGAAACATAGAAATCATTCAGGGCAGTTTGGAGGACATAGGGCTCCCTGTCTTGGTTGATCAGATCAGTTCTTCTTGCAGCTTCCTTCAATAGTTCATGGACTTGTCTCCACGGAGCATCGTAGCCGATAGTAATTGTGGTATTAAGTATCAATCCTTCTTTCTGGGCCACGGTGCTATAGTTAATGATATGACTGCCTAGCACCATGGAATTAGGTATTGAGACATCAACATTTTTAATGGACCTAACTCTCGTTACCAGAAGGTTTTTTTCGACAACGTCGCCAGTTGTATCTGCGATCCGAACTCTGTCTCCCACACGAAATGGTCTCATATATGTAATCACCACTCCTGCCACAATGTTTGCTATAGCGGAAGATGAGCCAATAGATAAAAGAATACCGAGGAAAACTGAGACCCCTTGGAATGCTGGGGAATTTGATCCTGGGAGGTAGGGAAACGCCATGATGAAGGCAAAAGCTATGATCAGAATTCTAATGAGCTTGTAGGTTGGAGCTGCCCAGTCTTTGTAAAAACCATCAAGATGCAAACTACCGGCTTCAATCTCGTTGAAGAAAAACTTGATAACTTTCAGAAAATATCTAGAGACAAATATGATGATAATGACGGAAAAAAGTTCGGAATATAATCTATGAAGACCTGAAAAATAACAGTTATTGGATTAACAATATATCCATAAAGCTTGGGAGAGAGGTTCGCAGTGAAAGGAAAAAAGCTGAGTACCAATGGCACGTAAATATATAAGGCCACGAGAGTCAGAACAAAACGAGTTGCCTGGGCGAGCCATAGAAGAAAAGAAACAATTCTCTGTGAGTTCAGCAGTTCGTAGCCCTTGAAGCCAATAGACTTGAAGAAGCGACCCTCATTGGATCTTATCCACTGATAGGTTTTTTGAAAAAGTTTGGATAGTAGGAATAAAATGGCAATGAGTCCTAAGGTCACAATCAAAGTGTAGGCAACACCCCATATTAGAGCCGTAGGAGTGTTCAGAACGCGGTCTGCTTTGATGGCACTCTTCATTTTATCAGAAATCAGTTTTGCCATTTCTTCATGATTCAATGCCAGTGATGGGTTCACCTCACTAGAAGAAATGCTCGCAATGATGACTTCTCTCGCTGTGATTTCGGAGGTTGATTCATGAGAATATACCTTGATCTCCTCTGTATCAAACGTAGTATCTTCTGAGAGCCTCTTCAGACGAAACTCTATGGCCTTCGCCCTCTCTTCCACACTGAAAGGTCCAATCCCTTTGTTTATGCAAGTGACTTCCACACCAGCAAAAACAATCTTTCTACAGCTTTCTTGATTATTTTCCTGAGAATGAGCAAATGAAATGATGAGAGAAAAAAGAAAGAGAAATTGTGTAAACCGTTTCATTGATCTTGTATCCTAACAAAAAAAAGCCCAGTGGGTTAAACTGGGCTTTAGTATCTTTCACTTCTTACGAAGATCGTGACTGAATTTAAAAATGGGGTGACCGATGGGGCTCGAACCCACGACAACCAGAATCACAATCTGGCGCTCTACCGACTGAACTACGGTCACCACAAAAGAGAACAACAATCTATAGGACAGAGCATTCTTTAGTCAATGATTTCCTCAAGGAATTAACGGTTTCGCGGAGCGCATTTTTGCCTTTTTTGCCACAGAAGGTTGCAATTTTCCTGATGCAGCCGATAATTAAAGAATGAAAATCATTACACTTCTATTGCTACTTCAGGTATTTCCCGCAGCTGCCTCTATTGTAGGTATTTCTACTCACCCTCTAAGTGATAGGGCGCGGGTGATTTCGGCTGAGATGACGGGCTTTATGAGTCAGCGCCATGAAATGGGCATGGGACTTCGTTATACCCAGGAAGTGAGTGACTTTAGAAGGCTGGATGTTACGGCATCGGGCGGGCAGAATTCTCGCGCTTTGACCTTAGGGGCAGGGATGGATTTTGAGCTTCTTTCTGAGGAATTGTATCAGCCCAGATTCTCCATAAAGCCATATATGCATTATCAGAAGTTTGAGGAGAGTAAGGAGAGCATCATGGGGGTGGCACCTACACTTCGAAAGGGCTTCTCGATAAATGGGCAAGAGTTCTTTCCCTATCTCGCGGTGCCCACTGGAATTCGTCTGGATACCAGTACCGATGAATTTGTTTACTACTCTTCCCTGACCCTGGGAGCAAGTTTGCCTTTTCCCGGGGATAATTCTAATAAACTGCTCATCTCGCTGGAAGGGAATATGGACATGGGTGCTTCTTCGGATTATGTTGCTTGCCTAGTCTCTTGGATTTGGAAGTAATATGATTTTTTTCTCTGATTTTGATGGCACCCTTACTACCGACGGCGAACTTACCCGAGATTTTTTTGAAATCATGGATTTCATAAAACATCATGGCCATGAACTCGTGATCGTTTCCGGACGCTCTCTTTCCTGGGGACACTTCTTTTTAACGCATTTTCCTCTCAAGGCCTGCATTATGGAAGGGGGCGGGGTTATCGTTTATCGAGATGAGAGAAACGAGATCGTTCAGGAGCCACTGGTTTCTGAGAAAGAGCTTAAGCGGTTAAGCGACTTTACTACCAAACTTCAGCATCACTATCCCCATGTTCCACTTTCGGCCGATAGCTTCGGTCGCTTAAGCGATCGGGCAATAGAATTCCACTTAATGGATGAGAAGTGGATCGATGAAGTAATGCAGTTTATGGATAAGGAAGATATTAATTATTCTAAGTCCAATGTGCATATCAACTTCTGGTGTGGAGAGATTTCTAAATTCTTAGGTGTGAAGTACTTTCTGGAAAAATACAGGAAGGAGCTTAAGGCCGAAGAGTGTTGGTTCTTTGGAGATGCTCCCAATGATGAGAGTATGTTTGAACTCTTTCACAATTCAGTTGGCGTGAGCAATATCTCTCATTGTTTACATAAATTGAAATTCAAGCCAAGAATCATTCTGGAAGGGGATGAGAATATCGGACCCAAGGGTGTCCTGAATCACATCACTAGTCTTTGCTAATTAAGTCAAAAAGATCTTCACTCTTTCTTCGATCAGTTTCTCCACCGTTTCATGCTTGATACCAAGCTTCTCTTCTAGCCACTTTGAGAGATCAAGGGGAAGAGGGGCGATGAAATGATTAAATTCCTCTTTGGGATAGGTGAATTTCAGGGCAACAGCATGGAGGGCCTGACGAGGAATCTGCATCTTTTCATGATCCTCATCGGTCGCGACAAAATCCTTAAAGCGCATAAAGACACCCGGATCCCCATTATAGAGCTTATCTCCTAACAGAGGATAGCCGTGGCAAGCAGCATGAACTCGAATCTGGTGCTGCCTCCCTGTGAGGGGGAAGGCCAGAGCGAGAACATAGTTATCCTGTTCCATGAGAAGCTCAAAATGAGTTTCAGAATCTTTACCCATATGAGAGTTCTCTGGGAAAAATGACATCATGGCTTCAGGAATATTTCCTGGCTCCCGGTCCATGCGCTCTTTAGCAGTAAAAGGGAAAGGTGTCGCATTGGGATTTTTGTGAGCAATAAGAAAGTAGCACTTTCTCACCTTATCATCCTCAAAGAGCTGGCTTACCTTTTGAGCAGTTCTCGGATTTTTGGCCAAAAGAAGGATGCCCGAAGTTTCACGGTCAAGGCGGTGAATAGAGTGAATGGTATGCTTATACTTGGTTTCAAAATAAACGGTAGCGCAGTAAAAGAGATTCTTTCCCGCAGGATGCGTTATCATATAGGGGGGCTTGTTTAACACGATCAGATCCGGATCTTCAAAGACGACCGTGGGATTGGGCTCGCGCTCCACTGGCTTTCCGTACCAGTACTCTTCTTCAATCATGCCATCATTATGAGTGGTAATGGTTACTTTCTCTCCGTGATGAACTTTTACACTGGGTTTATGGGGAGGCTTTCTGCCCGAAATGACCACTTCACCTTTTTCGATTTTCTTCTTATGAAATTGCCGGGAGAGGGTAGGCATGCACTTTTGTACGAATTGATCTAAGCGCCAGCCATCCTGCTCTAATTGAACAGGATGGGTAACGACATATTTTTCAGTAGTAAAAGATTTTTCTATTTCACTCATTTCAGAGTGTCATATCGCATTTTTAACAAATATTGAAGAGAAGTGATGGCACCATTCTCTGAATATTGATAGCGCTCCATAAGGGACTTAATCATATTGGTAATAAGCTCTCTCACTTCGTGAGATAAGTTGTGAGAAACATTCTCTCTTTTCTCGGCCAAGAAGAGCATGAGATTACTGCCGATCTTGTCGATTACTTTCTTTTGCTCTTTACGATAGGACTCTTGAAGAAGGTGAACCAGATCATTGAAGACATCACTATAGACGATGGCCTTCCCACGGTTATCCAAAGCATAGGCACCTAAGCGGGCAATGAGGCTTGAGCGGAATCTCTCTGGAGCTTCATTCATATGCACATTAGATTCAAATTCATTGATAAAGTAAGCGTCCGGAGCTTCAAATTTACCAGTAACTGGATTCTTAACTTTCTCGCCTTTAATAAGCGCATTGATGCTCAAAATATATTTAGAAATATAGTCCTCATAAGAGCGATCATCCACTAATCCCAGAGATTCACGAACTTCGGTATCAAGACTGTTTAAACTGAAGCTCTCAATGAGTTCGATGAATTTCTTTGGATTGTGGTATTCACCCTGATTAGAAATATTTAAAAAGTCATATTCTGACTTTCTTTCTATCATCTGGTTTAAGCAATCGAGTACTTCTACAAAACTCACCGATTTATTGTTATAGGCCAGATCATAGATAAGCTGCTTTACTTCTCGGGGAGAAATTCCGAATTTGCCTTCATACATGGAGTCATTTTCATACTCATTAAAGAGCTCATCTACCCCGGCCTTAAGTATTTGTCGGGATTCAGAATCGAATTCATCAGGAGTTGCCTTATCTGCATAGAGAAGGCATTTTTCCAAAGGATTGAGGTTTTCGGCTATCTTGCCTAACTTCTCATCTCTGTAATTCTTAGCAATAGGAGCTCGCATTCGAGTCATTACCGACCAGAGACATAAAGCTTCCAGGGCATGTGGCTCAAAGATCGCCTGCTCTTTAAGCTTATTAATCTGATCCATATAGATCTTCTCTTCTTCGCGGTAATTCAGCAAATAGGGAACTCGCAAGAAATTGAAGCGACCTTTGAAGGAATTGAAGTCAGGATGCTGCTTAAAGGCAGCAAAATGAATTTCATTGGAAGAGCCAATAAAAAAGATATCAAGCTCAGTCAGAATGCCATGAAGATTGATGGTCTTGGATTCCATGGTCATAAGAAGATATTTAAAGGTATCCAGGGGACGCTTCAAGAGATCAGAGAATTCTAAGATCCCACGATTGGCCAGCACTACTTCTCCGGAAATTGAGAAAAGATTAAGCGACTGAAGACTTGGAGGTAGAGAGGCGAGCCTTCGATCCATAGTTATCTGTTGAAGATTAGCGTCTACATGGAGCTGAGGTTCAATGGTGGTCGCCCCAATAGAGTATCTGCGGTTGATAAACATTCTCTCAACACGAATGTGTTTAAAGACTTCTTTAAAGTCACCCTTATAGCTTTTAAGAAGAGCATCGAAGATCAACCGGTTTCTTTGTGAGAGATCTCCGTTATAGAGATATGATTTTCGTACTGATTCAATAAGGGCATCATCTTTCTTGAAGGCTTCTTCAATCAGCTTTTGCCTCGTCTTGATGGGAATTAAAAGCAGAGGATGATCTTTGAGTTCAGAAGTAACAATGGCACTGACATCTTTTTCTTCTAAAAAAGCATAGGAGTTCAAATGTCTCTCACTCCCATGACCGGAGAGTCCGAGCGAGCCCTTAACGAATTGATCGATGGGGAAAACCCAACTAAAAGAGAAGAGAGATCCCTCTTCGGTGGCTGCATAATCCTCAGCGGATAACATGATTTTTTTAATCAAACTCGATTTTGAGGAACCGTTTGGCCCCACCAGAAGAATGAATTTATTGTTGTAACCCTCTTCGATAAAATTATGAAGGAAGTTATAAATTCTTTTCTGAGTCTTTACTTGTCCAAATACCGGAGGAGCATCAGCGTGCTCACGAGTAAAGAGTTTGAAACTCCCGTTCTCGTTTTTGCCGAAATGATCAAACATATCTTTCAGATATATATTGGTCGGACGTAATTCCTTTTGAGGATTTCTCTCAAAGAGATTCATGTAATCATCAAAGGTGAGCACACTCTGATAGCGGCCTTCTTCTTTATTTACTTCTTCCATCCATTTCATATAACCTGATCCTGTGAATAGAGATTCTAATACTTCCATTATACCAAAGATCATCCTGATCTTGGGGACTCTTAGCGTTTTAGGGATATTTTTGCTCTTCTTTCGTCCCCGCAGCGAAGAATCTCCGAGACAATCTGCCCCAGAATCGCCTCAGGAGCTTTTTACTCAAGTTATTGCTGCAGTGGAACCACGGATTTTAGAGCTATGGGAAGAAGGCGACACCCTTATTCCTGTCGAAGGTGTTAATTGCCCCGATGAGATTGCCAACCGTCCTGAGGTAGGCAAAAGTTACTACCAATGCCAACCCCATTTGTGGCAATGCTACTGGCAAGGGGGAGTCAGCGACACTCCAGAAATCCCGATCAAGCTTTTTGGAAACACCTACCATGTTATGGCCAATGCTGCCTTTGATTCAATACCCGAAATCTCTCCCTTGCCCAGATTTTATCAGTCCATCAAACGCTCCCCAGTTGGTCTTAATCTTCGTCATGGTTATGTGATGGAGTTAAAGGTCAAAGAACTTCCTGGATTTTTTCAAAGAATAGTACTGTCTGATACTTGTCGTGATGCTTATTTACCTCAAAGAATTTATGGCTACGGACAGGTGAAGGATAGACGCGAAGAGGGTTTTATCTGGGATAACTTTGGAAGACATCTTTTCATCGATAAGTTCTATGTCTCTAATCAAAAAGCCAATGAGTGGTTTTCGATGAGTGGACAGAATTCACGAATTATCAAGGATCCAGTTAAGTGGCCTTATCCAGCACTTTTAAGTTTTGAGGATCAGCAGAAGTACTGTGGTTTTTTAGGGAAGAGAGTTCTGGAAGCCAAGCTCTTTGATGCTGCAACTATGTCTCCGACAGATATAAAAAATGGACTCCCAGATCGAGTCATTCGGCCCCAAACACCTTGGCAAAGAGATTTACGTTTATCCTTTCTTGGCATGGCCCAAACCAATCCTGAATATCAACTCGCCCCTCTTGATTGTCAGCTCGCACAGGTAGAGGGCTGCCCCTTCACAATCTATGAGACTGATTCGGCCACTTGGATGGGGATTTATTATGCCCTGGGCTTTTTTCCTGAGTCTCTGAAAAATACCATTGAACCAGAAAAAAACTTAAAGGTCTCATCGCGCTTTATTCCAGTGGCTTCCAGATGGCATGAGCTTGGAGTAAGAGGAACCTGGGATGGTGTGCAATCAAGAGATATGCCAGTGGCCTTTCGTTGTTACGAGGAGGTCGTTCCATGATGCTTATCCTAATGCTTATTCCCTTTTTATCTTTTGCCAATATTCCCCATCACTGGTCATCAGCTATTTCAATTTCTGATCGCCATGAGTTCTATCAGAATAATGAGATCATTAGTCGGCCCGCTAACTCGTGGCAGATCCTGTTTGGAGTTGTCTATCCTGATGGAAAGCTCAATCTTCAAAAGGACTGCATATACTACCGTGTGCCAGGCAATGAAAGGGGAGAGCTTAAACTGAAAAGAACTTCAGTCGAGGTGAGTTGCGAGAGGGGGCTCGAAGCTCTGGGAGATTTTACGATCAAAGAGCTTCGCGCACTTCAATTTGAAATTACAGATAAAAACATTGCTTTATTTCTCACTCAATCCGATTACCGGGTTCAGAGTTGGAACTTTCTGCGCTTGAATCAATTTAATAATAGGGAAATACGGAAAAATCCTAAAGTGCTTTTCCTCGCCTCGGTTGACCCATTAGAGGGTAATATGATGCTTAAGCGTGACGATAAGCTTTGCCACGCCGTAAGTGATGACTGCGAAATCATGTCTCCATCAACTTGTCATGAATGCTCGGAAGGCTGGTTTGAAGCCCCCAATGGATGCATGGTTGGACCCAAATATTGTGGTTTAAAGAGTTGTGGAGGAAAGAATCAACCGGCCTGTAGAAGAGGAATCAAGTACCAAAGAAAAAGAAAGAAGTTTGAGTGCCGCACGGATACGAGCTTTGCCTACTGTGGCCCTGGTCATACTATTCAATGCGTAGGTGCTGAGGCCTGGTGTCGTTAACGAATCTGCGCGGCCATCTTCGTGCGAACCATATCTTTTTCAGAGTATGAAGCCCAAGACTGATTTCTGATTGATCTCGTTTTAGTATTCAAAAGATGTTTCTTTAGAACTTTGCGAGCTTGAATTCCTTCCAGATCGGCCAATACAGAGTATATTACATCGGCTTTAATCTCCTCACCTCTTAAAGAGAGATGAAGGAATTTACCATTGACCTCAAATGGAGTTGGAATCCAGTTCTTATCGTTTTGGCTGTTGAAATCCTCTTCTAGAATCTTAATGAGGTCTCTGCCCTCGATACTTAAAGCAATAAGCTGAGTATTTAATGATGTTGGTGAGGTATAAGCGATATCAACTTCAAGTTCATTGACTGCTTTTTCATAATCCACTTTAAAAGAATTATCAGTTACTACTGGCTCACCCTCTTCAGCAATTTGAATTGGTTTCCCTAGAAAACTTGCAGGTACTCTTTCGCGATGATCGATACTAGGATCATCAAAGTAACAATCTTTGGTTTCTTTGAAGAACTCGCGACAAAACATTACTGGTTGATGGATCGTAGATTTATCTAAAAGAACCTTGTTCTCTTTGGTGTCTACATAGACTTCTGCAAAGCTAAAGCTCTTACCCTTTCCAAAGTTTCCCATTACCAGAGTGTTGTTAACGATGTTAGCAACCTTCTCATGGTTTCTCCCTGATATAACGACATCAACTAGATTGGGAGGAAGGCGCTCTAAGAAAGTTCCCAATGGAGAGCTTAGATCGCAAACGTTTTCTTTAGCGGGCTCGAAGTTTACCTTATCCAGAGGAAGCTTTAGAGTTTGGGCCTGGTCTCTCCCACAGGAGAGACCTTGGTGAGTGAGAACAACGATCACCTGGGCACCCAGGGAGCGAAGTAGCCTTCCCTGGCGAAGAGTTGATTGGAGCATATTCTCAACAAAGAGGGCAACTCTATTGTCTACGGGAGTAAGGGTTGCAATATCATCTGGCACAAGTCCTATGATTCCAATCTTCACTCCGTCTATCTCTTTCATAAGATAGGGTTGTGTGCCCTTCCATTCCACGTGTCTAGCGGATTTAAGATTATAAAGATTACTCAATACAAGTGGAGTGGTGGATCCACTGGCAAACTCTTGGAAGAGCTGTGTATAAGAATTCATTTTGGGAGGTAGCTTCAGGTTAAAGTCACCCAGGCCAAGCGTAATAGCATCATACTGATGAGAGTGATAAAACTCTTGAATCATCTCAATGGATCCTGTAGGAGAAAAAATATCTCCTGAATCAACCAGCAGAACATTTTTGTACTGATCTCTTAAGATCTTAAAGTAAGAGGCAATAGCATCTTCTCCGCCGATCTGAATATTCTGCTCGACCTTGGCATTATTATCATCTTTAACTTTGAACTGCTGAACGGAATAATTTCCTTCCATATCATTGGTAGCCGCAATGACGATTCTTTTGATATTGGGCTTGAGTTCAACTTCTTCCGGAGCATCCGGCATGGAGTAGAGTTCTTCATGGCCTTCCGAGGCCTGATTTACGGCTGGAGTCTTTTTAAAGGAACACGATGTGATCACTAAAAGGCTCAGGAGAATGTACTTCATTATCACCACTCAATAGGATTGAATCTTATTGAGTTTAGTATAAGCGGCTTTCAGTCCCTGGGCCAAGGCGGAATATTCTTGCTGTCCGTGTGAATAACTCAGGCTTATGCGAATGACACTTCTTCCGATGTGATCATCCACTCCCATGGCTTTTAAGACCTTTGAAGTCTCTGGCTGATTATCTGAGCAAGCAGCAGAAGTGGTGACGAAGATATCCTGAGATTCAAGTTCGATCTGAGCCGCTTGTCCGTGAATTCCGGGATATCCGATCAAAGTAGTTCCGGCCAAACGTGGAGCTTTTTCCCCAATGATGGCGACGTTAGGGAAGGCTTTTTTGATTTCGGCTTCAAAATTTAAACGTGCTTTTTTTAGATCTGCTAAGCGGTGTTGGTTTTCCTGAAAATCTTTGAATGCTATGGCGAGAGTCTCAATCCCAAGATAGTGCATGGTTCCGCCACGAATACCTTTTTCCTGGGTACTACCAAAGACCAAAGGGAGGAGTTTGGTTGGCTCTTTAGCGATGATGAAGCCAATTCCTGTGAGGGAGCCCAACTTGTGGCCTGAGCAAACGGCATAGTCTACTCCCGACTCAGCGAAATTAAAATCGCCTTTACCAATGAGCTGAGTCGTATCGCTGAAAAAATCTACCTGATATTTTTGACATAATTTGCTCATCTCTTGATAGGGTTGAAGCACGCCTGTTTCATTATTGGCCGCCATGATGGAGACCAGTGCGATCTTATCTTTATTTTCTTCCAGCAGCTTTTCCAGACTGGCGATCTTTACTCTTCCCTCAGAATCAATCTCCACATGCTTGATCACTAGGCCCTGTTTTTTAGCATAAAAATCAAGGGCGGCCGGAACTACTGCGTGCTCAATGGGACTGGTAATAATGACTTTCTTATTAGCTGGAGCACTCCCTAAAACGGAATGAATGATGTGCGAGACACCTTCTGAGGAGCCTGAATTAAAATACAACTGATCCGGATGGCAGCCCACGATTTCAGAGATGATTTCGCGGCACCTATTAATTCCTTTGGTAAGCCTTTGCCCCATGGTGTGAATGGCATTGGGATTAGCGAAGAGATCACTTTCAAGTCTCGTCTTCATGTACTCGCGGACTGCGGGTAAAAGAGGAGCGGAGCCATTGTAATCAGCGTAAATCATATTCTTCCTAAGATATAGCGAGCATTTGTTCTAAGGCCTTCATGGCATACTTTTTTGTCACATCATCAACCTTGATTATATTGATGGCTTCACCTCGCTCAATAGCGCGATAGCTCTCAAGTAACCAGCGAGGGCGCACACGGTACATAGTGGTGCAGAGGCACTGATAGGGAGAAAGCGAAGTGATATCTAAATGAGGATATTCTTTTGCCAAACGATTCACGAGATTGATCTCGGTACCCACCGCAAACTTGCTTCCGGCAGGAGCGGCCTTGATTTGATTGATAATATAAGAAGTCGATCCCGCTAGATCCGCTCCTTGAGTGACCTCAAATGAGCACTCAGGATGAACGATGATCTTTCTCTCTGGATCTTTCGCTCTCCACATCTTGATATGTTCGGGATTAAAGCCCTGATGAACTGAGCAGAATCCGTACCAAAGAATGACCTTGGCCTTTTGAATCTTCTCAGGAGTAAGTCCTCCGAAGCGCTGGCGGGGATCATACACCACCATATCTTCTAGCTTGATACCTAATTTATAACAAGTGTTACGACCTAAGTGTTGGTCCGGAAAGAAGAGCAGTTTCTCACCCTGAGAGAGTCCCCAGGTAATAACTTGCTCAGCATTGGATGAAGTACAGATGGAGCCATCATTTTCACCCACAAAGCTCTTTAGAGCAGCTGTGCAGTTGATATAGGTGATGGGTACAATTTTCTCTGAGGTGCATTCCGTGAGATATTTCCAGGCCACATCGATCTCACGACGATTGGCCATATCTGCCATAGAGCAGCCGGCACGCATATCAGGCAGGATGACTTTCTGATTCTCGCCCGTGAGCATATCGGCCGTTTCCGCCATGAAGTGCACACCACAAAACAAAATATACTCAGCATCTTTAATCTCGGCCGCTTTGCGAGCGAGCTCCAGCGAGTCACCCTTGATATCAGCAAAGCTAATCACATCATCTTGCTGATAATGGTGCCCGAGTACCACCACGCGCGAACCCAAACGCTTTTTGATGGCAGTGAGCTCCACCAAAACATCGGCATCGGAGAGTTCTTTCTCCGAGATGGCAGGCAGGTGATCTTTCGCAGTTAAATCATCAAATATATCGATCATAATTCACTCACAAATGGTTTCTCGCAGATTACTTTTTTTGATGAAAAGGGGCAAGCCCTGGTTATTGATAAACCGAGGTAAGTGGTTGTTTTTGCGAGGGCATCTTTTACCTCTCTCGGAGGTGAAATGTTATTCCCAACAAATATGGTAATTTAAGCAAGAGAATTAATTCACTGGGAAGCTTATGAAAATTTTCGGTTTTCTGCTTTTATTCTATACCCACTTGCTCCTGGGACAAACTCATCAAGTTTCTTCCCTGTTGCAACAGCTTGATACAGTTAATAGTAATTCGGCAACTGAACTCCAATGTATAGAGGTAAAACGTAGCCTGGGTGAGCAATGTGCTAGGGATTTATGTGGTGATCCAGCTAACCAAGTAAGTACATTTGTCACTGATGAGAATATTGATCTCTATATTGATAGAGCTGCAAAGCTTAAGCTTCCAGAATATGAAAGTGATATAAAAAAAGCTATCTTCAATCAAAAGAAAGAAGTTAAGCAGCTAATCTATGAAGCTAAGAAAATAATTGCCAATGATCCCAGTTTCATCAAAAACCTCGATATTCCTTCTTCTATGTTTGAAAAACTAGCATTTTCAACCTTCCGCTCTTATTTTTCTTTGGGCATTGATAGATCGAGCCCCGCAGATCAAAGAGTAAAATTTCAAATGAGGCTTAAGAGTCATGAAGATGTAGAATTTCAAGAAGGCTTAGAAGATTATATACAAGGCAGATTAGAATTCCTAAAGAACTCAACAATAGAGAGATTGAGGTTAGGTGTTTATTCCAAGGAAGAAGTTAAAAAGCTACTTACAGATAAGTTGGATCTTATTAGTTCAGATTTTAAAAATATGGATAATGAGATGATTAAAAATGGAACTTTAAAAAAACAGTTTGAAGAATTGAGTCTGAAGTTGTCAGCGATAGCTGATAATTCTGAAATAGTTGAGTTATACAGAGGCATGCAGATAGTGCACCAAGAACTGTATAGCATTTCAGGAAAAGAGTTTCCATATGAGGAAAAGCCCAGCCCGAAATGTCCTTCAGCTTGTCAAAGAGAAACTAGAAATTCTCTTTCCAGTAAATATTTACTAAGCGTTGTGACAAACCTGGAGAAGAGGCTTGAAAACTATGATGAGGAATTTCAATTTGCCAATTGTAAAGCGGGATTGATTTCAAAAAGTCTCAAAAGTGCAAGTGAAGAGAACTTTAGAAAGTTCTATCCTGATCTGAAAAAGCGATTCATTGCAAATGTCTTCAAAAGTTATAGTAGAGAGTCTGCAGATGCATTTCAAAACTATCTTGATAGTGATCTTGATTTCAACTTTGACAACTTGAGTACAGGATATGAGGAACTAGTTCAGCAAATTAAGACTACTTCTTCAAAAAAAGATGTTTCTCCTTTAGGTGCAGCTCTGATTGTGGAAAAGTTAGTTGAACTCCAAAATGATTATTTTGCTTTTGATAGAACCTTCAATGCTTGTCCAGATATGCTTCATTCAACAAACATCTTATACGATGGTTATTTCTCCAATCTCCCTGAGAAGAGTGATGTTATTAGAGTTTCTCCTTTAAGCTGTAGCCATCAAGAGATAGGAATAGGTGTTGTTGCCCATGAAATGGGGCATGCCTTAAGCTATTTTTCTCAACATGGTAAACTTAGCGAAACCAGTAAAAAAAGTTACCAGTCTCTGAAGTCATGTGTGACTTCTTTGTATATAAGACCTATTATAAAAGGAGAGAATGGAGAACATCTTCATGCTGAAGAGGACATGGCAGATGTTATTTCTCAACTAGTAACTCCTAATGCACCGCCCCTATGTCTTCTCCTACAAACGACAGACGATAAAAGGGAATTTAAGACTAGCTTATTTAGCGACGGAGTTGTTAAACATTCACCACCTCTTCTGAGAGTGCTTAATCAATCTTTATATAGATATCAGCAGCTGCCTTCTTCTTGTATGAAGCTAATGGAAAATAATAAAAGTTTCTTTAGGTTTGATTCATGCTTATAAAAATAATCTTACTTAATCTTTTGTTAATTTCTCAAGTTTTTGCCGATGTCATGGGTATAAACTACGGACTTTTTAATTATCAGTTCGAACAAACTCCAGCACTTCTAACTCTTAGGGGTAAAAACTTAGACCTCACCTTTAAAGCGACCCTATGTAATAAGAAGTTATTCAATCAGTTTCTGGAAGAAGTTAAGGAAGTTAAGAGAATAAAAAGACATTTCCTTTCTTCTATTTCTAATAGCGTTGAAGTCAAACTCGATAAAGAAACTTTTTATGTTGAGGATAATTCACCAGAGGGTCTTTATTTCCTCAATTTTGTAGAAAGGTTTAAAAAACTCAAAATCCAAAACAAGCTGCTCTGCCCCGAGTAAGGTGTCACCTGAAGTTCAAGCCAAAACAAATGAAGAGTAGGGGATTGATCCCCCTACTCTATTTAGGGATGAGTTTATCTACAATGGTCAAAATTTTCATTTGCTAAAATGGAATCAAACCATTTAATAGCAGGATCAAATCTGGTGAATCTTTGTAATGACATTTTTGGGTAGCTATACCATGCAGATGCATCACCATGTTTTTCACTCAAAAAATCAACTCTGATACTGCCAGAGAGCATCTTTTCATAAAGATTGTAGCTCTTGTTCAATGTAGTTTTGACTTTGATTTCAGCATCTTCTTCATCTGTAACAATACTGAAGCCATTTTTTTCTAATACTTCTCTTAAGTCGCTTTTTATATCACTATTTTCATAAATAAAAGCAGTGCACTCTGCTGAGGCAAACGCTGAAAAATTTCCTAAAATCAATAATCCTATCAATAGTTTTTTCATAATACTTTCTCCTACTTTAGATAAACCAAAAAAGCCTTAAGCTATTTGATCGTGTTGAAATTCTTTTGTTTATCATCGCAGACTTCTGACTTAAAAAATGATGCATTGAAAAAGTTATCCTGGGTGTAAACAACTTCAACAGTATTAAGTAACTGCTCAGAATCTTGGGGAGGTTAACTCCATAAAGTAAGATTTATTTTTCTACATGTGGATACCAAGGGAAGGATTAGATTCCAGGCCTGCATACCTTCGAACGATAATTTTGAGGGAGTTGAGGATACTTTAAGAAGAGGAGAAGCTCTGTTCTTTAAAATGTTTTATACTCATAAGGTTCTCAATGGGGTTACCAATGAGAACCTTATGAGTCGCAGTAGTATCTGTATTATGATTAAAACTTACAAAGAGTTCTTTCCCAAGATCCAAAAAGACCCATTGAGTATGATAGGCTTAGTTTACCCCATCTGCTCATTTTTACCTTTTCTCCTTCCCGACAATATGTTCCTCCAAAAAGGTAAGGATCAGCTTCTGAGCAGTTATCAGTATTCACTTCGCAGTAAGCCATCTCTCCAGAAGGATTTCCGTCCCCATCAATCTCAGTTCGATAATCGCATCTTAAAGTTCCAAGCTGCGGTTTACACTGAAGTTTTTCAAGGGTTTTTATGACTTTTTCTTCACACTCTTCTAGAGAATCAAGTGTGCACCTAAGTTTGATTTTAGTATCCGCAGCTGGTGAGCTGAAAGATGTCGTGGCCATAGTTAAGAAGGATAGAATTATTAAAGCTTTCATATTGTCTCCAGGTTGTTTGGAGTAATCTTAGCTCTTATTCCTATTCTTCGATCAGTGGGGTGAAATCTTTATATATTGTCTAGAAACTATACGATTCCGTCAGGTCTGTACGGTCAAGCGATTAATACCCTGGAAAATACCAGCATCTAGGCCTCGCCCCTGAATACTTTCCTTCATTTTGAGGGCAATTTAAAGAATGTAATGTACACAGAGATCCTTGAAAAAAGGTGTCTAAGCGACATTGAGGAGAAGGGTGCATAGTATAAGTACTTGCAACGATCGTTGTATCTGGGCCTGAGAGAACTGGGAGCTTAGGCTTAGGAGCTCGTCTTGATTTTTTTAAGGAATGAAGAAATAAGGCCATCTTCTGGGACATCACTATACTTCTTAAGCAGAGATTTCTTTCATCCTGGTCGGTAAACTTTTGATTGCATCCTATATCGGCTTCTTTAGGTATCAACTTTTCATTCAAATAGAGGGCATTGTCTTCATCACTTAGAAGTCTTTTAAGACAAATATTAGTCACAAAATAGTCTGCCTGTCCTTCTGCAGAAATCCATGACCATTGTGAATCAGGATAGAATTTAAAAGGGGCTCCGGCCAAATGGTGACCGAGTTCATGACAGAGAAATACTGAAAAGATATCAAGGTCAAAAGCCTTGTGCTTGAGGAGCCCACCGTAAAAATTGATTCTCCATTCAATACCTTCTCTGCTAGCGGAAGCATTTACTGTTGAGGATTTTAGGAAGTAGTTCACTTTGAGTGTGGCCTGCTCTCGATGGAGCTCCTCGTAGAAAAGTTTTTGAATCTTTTCTACGAGGACTTCATATTCAACAGGAACTCTTTGTAGAGTGAAAAGACTTTTTTCTTCTGCAATAACTTCCTCTTCAATAAGAGAGGCGTGGATATTGAAAGAAAAAAGTGAAGCAAAAAGAAGTAGGCGGATCATTCCGGGATTAGTGCTTTTTATATTCAAACAACCCGAGCATGGTATTTCTCATATCTCCTCCAAAGCCTCTTGATAAACGCAGCTTTGAGTAATCACCACTAATCCAAATAAGACCTTTATCCACTCCCTTCGCGCTATCGAAGTCAGCATCGTAGGTGCCCTGAGGATTAAATCCATTATTAGAATTCTCTTTTCCAATTTTTAGGCTGCCTTGCTCTTCATCAACAGCAAAAACTTCTCCACTACAGCCGGCTTCTTTAAACCACTCACGCTTCATTGCAAATTCAGAAGATTTATGGAAGCTATAAACTTCAGTCATAAAACCCTGCTTTCCATTCATCTGGGCCTGGCTGCATGAGCTTTTCCAGTCACCCGAGAGCTTTTCAAGCTCCACTGCCGCATAGGCCTGAGAGAAACAAAGCAGAGAAAAGAAGATGGCAGAGAATTTCATAAGATCACCTGAGGTTATTTTGTTGTATTTTTAGACCTTACAGAGAAAGCCAGGACATGCCTATGAAGCGAGAATATTTTACCGGCCAGAGGTGAATTGGCGTGACGCGTCGGGCCAGCTAGTACTTATTGGGCCGCGCAGCATAAACC
>DFXX01000006.1 GCA_002381765.1 Bacteriovoracaceae bacterium UBA4097
GGCTGTGACCTGATAACTCCATCTCTGATGAAGTTTTTTTGGCCAGTTTGCGTTCTGATGTTTTGGCTAAGTTTCTTAAAAAATTCAGCTCTTTCGATTCTTGCAATGGGGGCCCTAATGCCAACCTCGAGCAGAGAGCGATAGATTGCTTTGGCCTCAGGTTCAAGTGAGAAGGGGTTTTCTGAAAGAAAAATTAAATCCTTCTTCAATTCTTGGAGTTTTTCATCGGAAATTTTCTGCTGGAGGATATAGCGAGTATTGAGAGGGAGATCCTTTTCCTGTAAAGAGCTGTAATCCAGCACCTTATAGATAAGATCCATATTATCTTTATCATGGATCACGACTTGATTAGATTCAAACTGGGTATAAATGAGAAACCAAAACTTCACCATGGGATAATAAAATTCAGTTATCTTAAAGGCTTTATCTACCCGGTCATCCCGGTCCTCAAGATAGTAATTTATTCTATCTGCCGATCGCCACGAGAGTTCTCGAACATCGGAACTGTCTTTGGAGGGAAGTTGTATAAACTCAGTCCCGAAGTAAGGATCGGAGGCAGTTATGAAAACAAGGGCAAAAAGGGCAAAAAGAGAATACTTAATGATCATCTGGGACTCAATATCTGCATTGTCCTCTTGTATCCCGACTCAACTGCGTGAGTAGAAATTTTTGAATTGAGAGAAAACGAGTTAGCAAAGAAGAGCTTATAATCATGATGATCTGGATAGATATCGATTAGTTTAACCTTTGGATTGGTATTTAGTTTTCTTTGAAGGATTGCCATGATTTCACGACGATGACCCTGGGAGAATTTCTCCATTTTCATATAATCATTAACGGTATCCATGATATCGATGGCCTTCGCCCTTTCGGCGCGAGAGGAGACAATCTTTTTTTGGATCATGAGATAAATGGACTGAATGGCTATCGGAGGCAGTCCATAGTTAACTAAGGAGCCTACCTCATCGTGAAAATGATAAGGAGTATGAGTCCAGGAGCTGATGATTACATCACAACCATTGTCTTCGGCGACATGAGTGGAAAGAGTCTCTCTAATTTCACCATCGATATAATAATCAATACCGTTGGTATGGCGGTTTTTGATGGGATAAGGACTATAAAAGGGTGGCACACTCATGCTGGCAGCTGCGGCATGGGAAACATTGGTTCCCGTGTAGTAAACCGAAGTCGAATCATGACTTGGATTAGGATAATTGTATTTAGAAAAAATAACTTTACGGGAATGATCCAGCTGAGTTGCAACTACAAAAAGATCGGGGATAAAATCCTCAAAGCGGTCACTCTCAATTACATTATTTAAAAGATAATGCCTCAATCCTTCGGTGGTAAAAAAGCCAGGAACAGAAATGATAGGCTTTAAGAGGCTTTTCAAAACAGTTGGAAACCCATCAAGCGCATAAAAGAAGTCCCCCTTGGGACCTCTAACTTCCGGGCGTTTGATATTGAACATATCTTTGTAGCTCAGACCCTTGAGTTTTGAGCCCTTTATTCCTAGTGTCGCATGGATCACGTCCTGAGGAGTATATCCGCTAGCAAGATAAATGCAGATCATGGCGCCGGCACTAGAGCCAACATAGGTCCCAATCTCTAAACTGTGTTGATTAAGATTTTGCCCTGGGCTTGAATTCTTATTACTCTTTAGATGAAAGCCCAGCTCTTCCAGGGCCAGGGTGACACCTAAGTGCCAGGCTGCCGCCTTAACCACTCCGCCGGAGAGGACGAGAGCAATTTTTTTGTTTTTAAGCTCGTTCAAATCAACTGACTTCATTACTCAACTTTTGTAGGCGCATTTTTGATTTTGCACATCTTCATCGGATTCTTTATTATAAAGCTTAATGCTAAGGAGGATCCATGAGTGCCACGGACGGAGTCTGGTTATCCATCACAGACTATTCACGTTATAAAAATGTTTCCATCTCTACCATCAGAAGGCACATCAAGACTAATATTCTTAAACACAAAGAAGAGAACGGAAAGTATTTAATCTATGTTCCTTCAAGTGACCGCCTAAAGATTCGTGAAGAAGAAGAAGTTCTCAAGATAAAGTTAGAAACGGAACTTCTGCGTTCTCAGATTAGACAATTAAGAGAAGAAAACAACGAACTTAAAATGCTGGTTGAGCTCTACGAGCGCCAAAATAATAAGTCTATGAGAAGCGATGCTCCTCCGGAGATTCCAGAATTACACTATGAATAAACTCTTACTAACCCTTCTTTGTCTTTTCACTTTCAGTGCCTGGGGGCAGTCCTCTATGAGGCGCTGCACTCTCTTACCGGTAACGGATAGTGTTGGTGGTGCTATTGGGTTTAAAGTCTTTGAAGCGATAGAGGAAGAATTAAAATACAGTAATTGGTGCACCTATGTTTCCAACTCTGGAATGATAGGTGTCTTCACCCGTTATCGAGAAAATCTGCCTCAGTATCTCAAAACGAAAGAAGTTCTTCAGACCGTGGCCAGCAAACTTAGGGTTGGTTCTTTAATTAGATTAGATCTGGTTAATCAAATTAATGGGGTTGAAGTTAAGATGGATGTCTTTGGTGAGAATGGAGAGGATCTCTATTTCAGCGAAAAAACGCTACTTAATAAAGACGATATTGAGCTCATTGCTTCTACCATAAAAAATTGGCTAGACGTATATGCCAAGATGATTCCTTACGATGCGCAGATTACCGGAATTTTGGGTGACCAGATCACTCTTGATGTTGGCAAGGGCTATCCAATTCGCACGGGCCAAAAGCTAGTCATTAAACGCATGACTTCTAAGAAAAAGCATCCTCTTCTAAAAAAGATAGTGGATTGGGATACCGAAGTTCTTGCAGAAGGTAATGTCTTTAGTATTTCTGATAATCAGGCCCTGGCCATGGTTAAGGTTTATAAGACGGATAAAAAATTATCACAAGGTGACTGGGTGAGACTCGCCGAATATGAGCAGGGTTTTATCAACGATCCAAGTTTGGGCGACAAAGATGAAGAGAAGATGGGAACTTTAGGGGTCTTATCAATTGGACTCTTTGGAACAAGCTCCAGTGTTGATACTGCTACTTCTGGTGGAAGTAAGCGCATGAGTGGAAATCTGTTTGGATTGGATTTCAGAGTCGAAGGTTGGATTACTCGTCAGTATTTTGGGGCCCTTGAAGTAACAAGATCAATAGGAAGCTTAAAAGAATCATCCGGAAATCCCACTAAAAGTAGCCTAAATGCTAATAATGGAACGGTAAAACTAACTGGAGGATATAAGTATCTTCCAATTGGATTCTTCTATGGCCCACAAATCGACATCTATACTGGTTATGCCAATCATAGCTTTGATTTAGATTACTCAGAAGCCGATGGCTTTGGAAAAAACACCATCTCTGGTCTAGTTCTTGGTACTGCTGCAAATATTCCCATCAATCGCGAATATCGCTTCTTTGCTCAAGCAGAATTTATTCCGTTCCCAAGTTTTGAAGATGAAGATGGAATTTATGGTTCTGCGAGCAGTGTCTCAGCTATGGAGCTAGAAATCGGAATTAAGTACCAGTACACCATGAGAATGACCATCGATGGAAGTGTAGAAACCATATCTCGTAAAGCGAAGTTTGGGTCAAATCCCAAAGAAGTTTCCTACAAGGATAATTTACTGAAGCTAGGTGTGTCCTTTAACTTTTAAGGAGACCTTGTGACAGAATTCCTCAAATCTGCGGTGGACTTTATTTGGGGCCTGCCACTTTTGGTATTCATCTTTACGGCAAACATTATCCTTGTCTGGCACTCCCGCTTTCTCCCTTTAAAGGGACTTAAGCATGCAATACAAACCCTACTGACAAGTCGAAATAGTTATTCCAAATCAGAGGGCCAGCTCTCCCAATTCCAATCATTTTGTAATGCCATAGCCGCAACGGTTGGTCTGGGTAATATTTCCGGTGTTGCTATTGCTATTTCAGTGGGAGGACCTGGGGCTCTGTTTTGGATGTGGGTAGCTGCACTTTTTGGTATGAATACAAAATTCTTTGAATGCACCATTGCTCAGTTTTATCGTGGTCATGATTATAAGGGCGAGATTCAGGGAGGGGCGATGTATGTGATAGAGAAGGCCATGCCTAAGGGTTTACGGCCACTCGCCTATATGTTTGCAATATGTGGAATGGTGGGAACACTTGGCCTCTTTCAAATAAATCAGCTCGCGCAATACGGCAATACCAATTATGGAGTCGCCGAGTGGATAACCGGCATCATTATCATGCTGATTACTGCCATTATTCTTATGGGTGGACTCAAGAGCATCGCAAAATTTTGTTCTATTACAGTACCAGTAATGAGTGTGTTGTATTTTCTTTCGGTGGCAGTCATTCTTCTTATTAATATCGAAAAAGCGCCGGAAGTATTTCGACTTATTTTCAGTGAAGCTTTAAATCCCTCTAGTGCCTTTGGCGGAATCACCGGATATGGGTTCCTTCATATTTTAAGCACCGGTATGAAGAGGGCCACCTTTTCTAATGAGGCGGGAATTGGCACTGCACCCATGGCCCATAGTAATTCAAGAACGGATGAACCAATATCGGAAGGTTATGTGGCAATGCTCGGTCCACTTTTAGATACTATCATTGTTTGCTCTCTGACTGCTTTTACCATTCTTGTGACCTTTCCCAATGGAGCGCCTCAAGGAATTTCAGGAATCGATCTTACTACCCAAGCATTCACAACTCATTTAGGAGAATGGGGAAGGCATTTCCTGGCTATTACCATAACACTTTTTGCTCTTTCTACGATCATTGGAATGGCCAATTACGGCTCAAAGTGTTGGAACTATCTCTTTAAGGGGCGGTGGGGTTTTACAGACAAAATGTTTTTGGTGTTCTATAGTGGCAGCATTCTTTTAGGTGCATTACTCCCATTGATGAATGTCATAAACATCATGGATATTGCTTTCGCCCTTATGACAGTTCCTAATATTATCGCAACTGTTTACCTTGCTAAAAGAGTTAAACAAGAGCTGGAAATATATAACCGGAAAAACAAACTCTAAATGAAAACTAATCGCATTCAAGAACTAGAAAAGCTAATCGTTAAGCATAAAGAACTCTATTATTCTGGCAAGGCAGAAATCTCGGATGAGAAGTATGACAAGCTGGAAGATGAATTAAAGAAATTAGACCCTAATAATCCCGTGCTCCAAATCGTGGGTTCAAAGCTAGTCGAGTCGGCAAATAAAGTTCCTCACCAAAGAAAGATGCTCTCATTAGATAAAACCTATGATGAGAAGGATCTTCTGAAATGGATCGGCAAAGAGCCGGTGGTGAGTATCTTTAAGCTTGATGGATCAAGCTGCTCTCTGATCTATGAGAATGGCTATCTCGTTCTAGCCAAGACTCGAGGTGATGGTCAGGTGGGAGAAAATATCACCCGCAAGGCCTTATTCATCGGTGATATTCCCAAATCAGTTCCGACGACCGAGAGCTTTGAAGTGAGAGGAGAGATCTACTGCACGGAAGCTGACTTTATCCATCTCTCAACGGCCATGAGAGAGCTAAAATTAGAAGCCCCTACTTCACAAAGAAATATCGTCGCCGGGCTTTTAGGCAGAAAAGAGAATATTCAACTCTCGCATCACTTGAGCTTTAAAGCCTTTGATCTTATTAGCGAAGAGAAATTCTCTTTTGAGCATCAAAAACTAGAAAAGCTTAAAGCGCTAGGATTTACCACACCCGAATACGAAGTGCATAAAACTACCAGCGATGTTGATAAAAGAATCAATCAGGCACGAGACTTTATGGGAAGTGGAGACTATCTCATCGATGGGCTGGTTCTGGTCTATGATAATTTAAAGCTCCATGAAGAATTGGGAGAGACCTCCCATCACCCTCGCTATAAGATGGCCTTTAAATTTCAGGGCGACACTAAGGTGACAGCGATCAATGAAATTATCTGGGGAGTATCAAGAAACGGGAGACTCACTCCTGTAGCGATGGTTGAACCGGTAGAGCTATCTAATGCCGTGATAGGTAGAGTGACTCTTCATAATTTCGGCATGGTGAGAAACTTTGAACTAAAAGCTGGGGATAAGATAGAGATTGTTCGCTCGGGAGAGGTCATTCCTAAGTTTCTTGGAGTGGTGGAAAAAGCCGAAGGGAATTTTAGCTATCCTGAAAGTTGCCCAAGCTGCCAGAGTGAACTAAAAATTGATGATATCTGGCTCTATTGCCCCAATGATCTTTGTCCGGCAAAAATAAAGGAAGAAATATTAAACTATATTCAAAAAGCCGGTATCGATGATGTTTCTGATAAGCGTCTGGAAGAAATGATCCTAAAGGGATTAGTGGAAACCATTCCAGATTTATATCGCCTGTCAGTAGAAGATTTTCTTTTGCTGGATAAGGTGAAAGAAAAACTTGCCAGCAAAATGTATGGCAATATTCAGAAAACCAAGAAGCAAACACTCGCTCAGTTCATTTCAGCCATTGGGATTGAAGGGGTGTCCATGGCCAAAAGTGAAAAAATTATTTCCCAGGGATATAACAATCTTGAAAAGATCAGAGCGATTACGTTAGAGCAGATGCTAAATATCGAAGGCTTTGCTGAGAAATCATCTCATGATTTTTTAAATTCTCTAAAAAAGAAAGATGATCTCATCTCTGAGCTTGTTGATTTGGGTGTAAGTGTCGAAGCCGATGAAATCAATACTGGTGAAGGCCCCTTGCAAGGATATAAGTTTTGCATCACCGGAGAGCTCAGTACCTCCCGAGGCGAAGTGGAAAAAGTGATTAAAAAGAATGGGGGAGTCATGGTAAGTTCGGTTTCAAAAAACACGAACTATCTAGTGACCAATGATCAGGAGAGCTCTTCCAGTAAATTTGTTAAAGCGAAATCTCTGGGGATACCAATAATTAGTGAAGCAGCCCTAATGAAAATGCTGGAAGGATAATATGGCCAAGGTTAAAACCGTTTTTACATGTCAGGAGTGTGGTTATCAGTCGGCTAAGTGGCTAGGAAAATGCCCTGATTGTAATCAATGGAATTCCTTCTCTGAAGAAGAGGTCATTAAGGCCAGTAAAGCTTCACCTAAATCGATTGCGGGACGTGAAAGTCGCCCTAAGACGATCGATGAAATTGAGCATGAAACATTTAATCGTTATCAAACTGAAATGAGTGAGTTTGACCGTGTGATGGGTGGTGGGGTGACGCTTGGATCTCTCACACTTATTGGAGGAGAGCCTGGGATTGGTAAATCTACACTCCTTATGGATGTGTGTGGCAGATTAGTAGATAGATACCAAGGTGATAAGATTCTTTATGTCAGTGGAGAAGAATCAGAATCCCAAATTGCTCAACGCTCAAAACGTTTAGGTGTGAATAACGCCAGTTTTTATATTTATAATGAAACTTGCTGGCAAAAAGTCTTGGAGCAAGTCAAAGAATTAAAACCTAAGTTTTTAGTCCTGGATTCTATTCAAACGACTCATTCTAACCAGATAGATTCGGCTGCCGGTACGCTCACGCAAATTCGTGAAGTCACTTATGAGCTTATGAATTATGCCAAGGCCCATGATCTCACCTGCTTTATCATTGGCCATGTAACTAAAGAAGGGCAAATAGCTGGTCCCAAGATTCTGGAGCATATGGTGGATACGGTCATCTACTTCGAAGGCGATCAGCTTGGTCAATATCGACTTCTAAGAGTGATAAAGAACCGATTTGGTAACACCAATGAAGTGGGTATCTTTGAAATGCAGGAGAAAGGTCTGGTTGAAATCAAGAACCCATCTCAGTACTTCTTGGAGCAATCTATTCCAGGATCTTTTGGCCGATCACTTACTTGTATCCTTGAAGGCAGCCGCTCTCTCTTTGTGGAGATTCAGGCCCTGGTGGTAGAGAATAAATTTGCTGTGGGAAGAAGGACAACCCAAGGACTCGACTCTAATCGCGTTGCCCTCCTGGTTGCGGTGATCGATAAGTACCTGGGAATTCCTCTTTCCTATAATGATATCTATGTAAACGTAGTGGGTGGAATGAAGCTCACTACCAGAGAGAATGATCTCTCAGTCATAGCATCACTTCTGAGCTCCTACTATGCGACACCTATTCCTAGTGACACGCTCTTTCTAGGTGAGGTCGGTTTAACTGGCGAGGTGAGATCCGTTCCAATGATGGAAATGAGACTCAAGGAAATAGCCCAGATGAACTATAAGCGGGTGATTACTTCCAAGCGAGCAGCAGATGATTTAAAAGGCAAGTATAAGCTTGAGCTCGTAGGCATTACTAAGGCGAGCGAGCTCAAGGGATTATTATTCAAATAACTTAGAGGTAGAGTCTCTTGATAGTTCTATCCCAGAGGTCTCTTTTCTTAGAGTAGTAGCCATTATTTTCAGGATGAAATTCTTTTTCAAGCTTCCAGTACTTCCCTAGATCTTCTATAGAGATTTCTCCCTTGGCCACCAAGCAACCAACGGCTACGCCAAAGGCCGTGGTATCAATCACCTTGGGTCTTAGAATAGTTTTTTGAGAAAAGTTTGCCTGAAACTGCATCAAGAGATCATTGGCAGCGGCTCCACCATCGACTCTGATATCATTGAGCTTAGGGAAATCTTTCTTAAAGCTTGAAACAGAATCATTAAGAGATAATGCAATTCCCTCTAAGCAAGCGCGGGCAATATGGCAGTTGTCGGTTCCACGGGTAAGGCCAATGATGGCGGCTTTAGCCTCTGAATTCCAATAAGGAGTCCCAATCCCAGTGAAGAAGGGCATGAAGAGTATATGCTCCATTTGATCTAGATCACTAACCTTACTGGCGAGGGATTCAACTTCGGGGGAGGTATTGATGCATTTTAAATTATCTCTTAGCCACTGCACGGCTGCACCTGCGATATAGGCCGATCCTTCTAAGGCGTAAATCTTTTTTCCCTTAAAGGAATATGCCGCAGTAGTAAGAAGTCCCGTTTGTGAACGGATAAGCTCCTCTCCAGTATTCAAAAGTAGAAAGGCTCCCGTTCCATAGGTTGATTTTAAATCTCCCACTTTTACACAGGCCTGTCCAAAGAGAGCAGCTTGCTGATCACCTAAAATTGAGAGAATCGGAATGCCGTCTGGGAGAAATCCACAGCCCAAGGTCTTCCCAAAGTCGGTAAACGATTCTTTTATTTCAGGAAGAAAGTCTCGAGAGACCCCAAAGAACTTTAAAAGCTCATTATCCCAATCAAAGGTCTCGAGATTCATTAGCATGGTTCGAGAAGCATTCGAGACCTCGGTCGCAAAAATCTTACCCGAACTTAGGCGATGAAGAAGAAATGTATCGATGGTAGTAAGGCAGAGATTCTTTTTGTCTGCAGCCTCTTTAACCGCAGGAACATTGTCCAAAAACCAGCGCATCTTGGAGCCGGAAAAATAGGGATCCAGGGGAAGACCGGTTTTCTTGCGACAAACCCTCTCATAGTTATCTTTATTTTGTTCACAGTACTGGGCCGTCCTGCGATCCTGCCAAACGATGGCGTGATACAGAGGTTTACCACTCTTATCATAGGCACAGGTGGTTTCTCTTTGATTGGTAATTCCGATGGCGATGATTTTTTTAGTATCGGTACCCTGTCTTTTAAGTAGTGTGGTTACCGAGCCCGCAACCGATTCCCAAATATCATCGAGGTTATGCTCAACCATTCCGGGCTTGGGATAGATCTGGCGATAATCCTGTTTCTCTTTATCAAGCACCGCAAGGGTCTTAGCATCTAGTAACAGGGAGGTGGTACCAGTGGTACCTTGGTCAATTGCAAGTAAAAAACTCATGATTAATCCTTCAATCTATGGTGACAGTCTTTTCTCCGGGTTTATCATTAACAATCAGGTTAGCTGAATATTCCCAATACCGTTTTAAATTTCGATTCATGAAAAGGACAAAGAAATAGGTAATTAGACTCATGACGGCCAGTAGCAGAACGAATTCAATAATCGCCTGTCCACGCTGACGCAGTTTTTTGAGGAATTTTCCAGGTAACAAGTTCCGTAGCTTCATATTCCTTGGCAATTAAGGTATCATCGGGGCTAGCCAGTGAGACCTATGAAAAAGTTAATACCCATTCTACTCTTTATTATGGCCTTTAGTGGGTTTCTTTCCACTCAAATCCTATGGGATACCTTTAATCTTAACGCAGAAAATGTGGCCGAGGATAAACAAAAGCACTCAGTTTACGAGACGAACTTCCAAGCACTTAAATTAACAACGACCAAAAGTACGACAATAGAACTCAGGAATGAAACGGCACCTATGATTGTGCTTAATTTTTGGGCATCTTGGTGTTTTCCCTGCTTAAAAGAGTTTCCCAGTTTGGTGAAATTTCAGGAAAAATATAAGGATAAGATCAAGGTGATTGGCATCAATGGAGATGAAGAAAATCCCCTGGAAAATATAGCTAAGATCGAAAAAAAGTATCAGCTTAATTTTGAGTCGGTGGCCGATGCTAATAGTGTTATCTCTGAGAAGTTTATGATCAATACCTATCCCGTTTCAATTATCTTTCATAAAGGAAAGGTCATCTACGTGAATAAGCGGATTCATAATTTTATGGATCCAGAATTTCTGAGTTTCATCGATAAAACCCTTACGGCAAATTAACCGCAAAATTTCGACCCCAGTTATAGCTGATATGTGAAAGTGTTTCGGCCTTAAATAAGCTAAAGCGAGATCTTTTTCCGACGGTGATGGATCCCTGATCATAAAGTCCAAGTGCATGGGCCCCATTAAGAGTCATGCCGGCCCAAATCTCAGTCTGATTCATCTTAAGTTGAGCGGCTGCCATAGAAGAAATCAAGAGAATATTATCACAGTGACAAGATCCTGGATTATAGTCGGAAGCGATGGCCACCTTCACTCCTGCATCCAGCATCTTCCTCGCTGGTGCTAAGGGTTTTCCTAGAAAAAAAGCAGTACCTGGCAGAAGGGTAGCGACGGTAGTGGAAGTCGCCAGCGCTTTGATTCCATTTTCAGAGACTTTAAGTACATGATCTGCACTCAGAGCTTCAAACTTGCAGGCTAGAGAGGCGCCTTCATTATCATTAAGCTCATCGGCATGAATCTTTCTTTGAATCCCAAGAGCTTTAGCTCGCGAGAAGAGTAGTTCCACATCTTCGGCATTAAAATAATTTTTTTCATGAAAGATATCGACAGCATCGATGATCTTCATAGGTGCGACTTTTTCCAGAAGAGGAATGACCACTTCATTCATATAAGACGAGGAGTTTTTAAATGTTCTGGGAACATCGTGAGCGGCCATATAGGTGTTAAAAATATTAACTTTCGGGGCAAAGGTTTTTTTGAGGCGATCGATGACTTGTGATAGCTCAAACTCTTTTTCAAAGTTAAGGCCATAGCCCGATTTAATTTCAATGGTTCCAATGCCGTAAGAATGAAGACGTTTGATTCTTTCACAGGCTGACTCATATAGGGCCTCTGATGAAGCTTCATTGGTCATATTCATGGTAAGGAGAATTCCCCCACCACGCTTGGCGATTTCTTCATAACTCACACCGTTTAAGCGGTCGCAATATTCGGAAGCGCGATCTCCTCCAAAGACAATGTGAGTATGAGAGTCAACCAGCTCGGGTGTGAGTACATGGTCCTTTAAGCTGGCAGCAGGTAGATTGGCATATTCAGGCGGTAATTCAGAAGATTTACCTACCCATGCAATGACTTCCTCACTAAAGACCACGGCTCCATCTTCAATGATCGAGAGGTCTTCAGGCAGAAGTCGACGCCCATCTTTAGCCTGGGCGCCACTTAAAGTAACTATTTGATTTAGATCACGATAAACTTTCATCATAGTGATGGGAACTTTATCTTGGTCTCATCTTTCTTGGCTATATTCAGTGCAATTTCATAACCCGCGTCGGCGTGTCTCACGATGCCCATGCCTGAGTCGGAATTAAGTACGCGAGAAAGTCTCACATCCATTTCTTCTGTACCATCGCAAACAATAACCATACCTGAGTGCTGAGAGTAACCCATGCCAACACCACCACCATGATGAAGCGAGATCCAACTCGCTCCATTATTGATATTGATCATAGCATTAAGAAGAGGCCAGTCAGATACTGCATCCGTGCCATCTTTCATGGCTTCGGTTTCGCGGTTAGGACTAGCAACCGATCCACAATCCAAATGATCGCGACCAATAACAATTGGTGCTTTCACTTTTTTCTCGCGGACTAGTTTATTAAAGAGAAGTGCTGCTTTTTCACGGTCTCCATACTTAAGCCAACAAATTCTCGCAGGAAGTCCCTGAAATTGAATCATCTTCTGCGCTTTATCCAGCCAGTTGATCATGGATGTATTTTCTGGGAATAATTCTTTTAAGGCTTCGTCGGTCACGCGAATATCTTCTGGATCACCAGAGAGTGCTACCCAACGGAATGGACCTGAGCCTTCGCAGAAAAGAGGACGAATATAAGCAGGAACAAATCCAGGGAAGTTAAAGGCGTCTTTTACACCAACAAGTTCAGCTCCTGCACGAAGATTATTTCCGTAGTCAAAGACATGAGATCCTTTTCTTTGGAAGGCCAGCATCGCTTTCACGTGAGTCCCCATGGTTTCATAAGAGAGTTTAGTGTATTTAGCTGGATCAGTCTTTCTGAGCTCACTCGCTTCTAAAAGAGTCATGCCGTGAGGTATGTAGCCGTTAAGGGGATCATGGGCCGAAGTTTGATCGGTCACAAGATCCGGAACGATTCCCTTATTTAAAACATATTGAAAGAAGTCAGCAGCATTGCCTTCAACTCCAATAGAAATAGCCTCACCATTTTTCTGAGCTTTTAAAGCGAGTTCAATTCCCTCATCAAAGCTTTTCGCGAGAACGTCGAGATACTTTGACTTAAGACGCTTCTCAATGCGAGTCGGATCCACATCACAGCAAAGACAAACACCTTCGGCCATCTTAACCGCTAAGGGCTGTGCTCCACCCATTCCACCAATTCCCCCAGTCAAAACGAGCTTGCCCTTAAGGGTAGACGATTCGCCATAGTGCTTTCTAGCAGCTGCCATAAAGGTTTCATAAGTTCCTTGCACAATTCCTTGAGAACCAATGTAGATCCAGGACCCCGCGGTCATCTGGCCATACATCATGAGACCTTCATCTTTTAATTTATTAAAGTGATCCCAGGTTGCCCATTTAGGAACTAGATTGGAGTTAGCAATAAGAACTCTGGGACCTTGAGGGTTGCTTGGAAAAACCGCCACGGGCTTTCCCGATTGAACGATAAGAGTTTCGTTGTTCTCAAGATTCTGAAGAGTATGAATAAGATCTTCCAGAGCTTTATGATTACGAGCTGCCTGCCCATTACCACCATAAACAATTAAGGCATCGCGATCTTCGGCCACTTCCGGGTGAAGATTATTGAGAAGGCAGCGAAGTGCCGCTTCCTGATGCCAGCCCTTACAAGTAAGTTTATCGCCAGTGGGAGGGAGAGGAATATTTTTCATAATGGCTCCTTAAGCTAGAGGTCCGGTAACGGATTCAACTTCTCTGATTAATTCATCGGTTTTTATGAGTCTGGTTAAATTTTCAATGTCCTGATGGAAGGTACGATCTTCTTCTATCGGTAAGACATGCTTACGAACAAGAGTATAAACTTTTTCTAGACCAGGTGCTGTCTTGAGTGGTCTCAAGAAATCAAGGCCCTGAGTATTACAAAGAAGTTCTATCGCAAGTCCATATTGCACATTACTCACGACTTCATGCAGTTTTCTTCCGGAAGTGACTCCCATAGAAACATGGTCTTCCTTATCGGTTGAAGTTGGAATGGAATCAACCGAAGCTGGATGACAAAGATACTTATTCTCTGAGGCCAGAGCCGCCATGGTTACATGAGCAATCATAAGACCTGAGTTGAGGCCCGAGTTCTTGGTTAAGAAAGCTGGGAGATCCGAGAAGTGAGGGTTCATCATTTTTTCCACTCTTCTCTCAGCAATATTACAAATTTCAGAAAGACCCATTGCTAGATAGTCCATACAAAGAGCGAGGGCTTCACCATGGAAGTTACCGCCAGAGATAACATCTCCGGTTTCAATAAAGACCAGTGGATTATCTGTTACTGAATTAAGTTCTATATTTAAAACTTCTTCGGCATGCCTTAAGGTCTGTCTGCAGGCACCATGAACCTGAGGAATACATCTTAATGAATATGGATCTTGAACCTTACCATCTTCCGGATGAGAGAAAATAATCTCGGAGCCCTTGATAAGCTTTAAAAGATTGCGGCTCACATCCAGCTGACCTGGTTGTGGTTTGAGAAGAGAAATTCTTTCATCAAAAGCACTGGCGGTTCCGCGAACAGCATCAAGAGTAAGGCAAGCGATGATATCGGCTTGTTTTACAATTCTCTTGGCATCGGTCAAGGCCAGTGCACCGAGTGCTAGCATTACCGAAGTTCCATTGATGAGCGCTAGTCCATCTTTCGGTCCAAGCTTGGCTGGAGTCTTTCCAATCTGATGAATAGCAAAGTCAGATCTCACAATTTTGCCCTGAAATTCCACATCGCCTTCACCAATCAAGGCAAGAGCGATATGCGAGAGAGGAGCAAGATCTCCGGAAGCTCCCACCGATCCTTTTTCAGGAATGACGGGATTAATCCCATAATTGATAAAATCTAAAAGGAGAGCAATCGTTTCGGGAGTAACTCCAGAAAAACCCTGAATAAGGCAATTCGCTCGAGCAAGCATAATGGCGCGAGTTACTTCACGAGAAAAAGGTTTGCCCACGCCGGTGCAATGAGAACGAATAAGATTATATTGCAGCTGTTCCAGATCCTCTACGGCAATTTGCTTCGAGGCGAGGGCCCCAAAACCAGTATTGATTCCGTATACAGGCTTACCTTTTTTTACGATATCAACGATGATCTGACGGGATTTTTTCATCTTCTCCCAGGCAGTACTTTCAATTGAGAGTTTCACCTGATCATGTTTGGCGCGAGCAATATAGGTTAGGTCTTCGATCGTTATATTAGTTCCAGTAAGTTCAAATGTTTTCATGAGACCATCTTTTTTTCAGTTAGCGGATTTTATTAATACGTTCAATATAGTTTTTATCTGGTGCGGAGAAGATATAAGAGCCAGCTACCAGATTATTGGCACCTGCCTGAATGAGGTAGCCCGCGTTCTGATCGGTCACTCCTCCATCCACTTGTATTTGGAATTTGAAACTATTTTCATGGCGGATTTTGTCGAGCTCGATAACCTTATCGATGACCTCTGGGATAAATTTTTGACCACCAAATCCGGGGTTCACACTCATTAGAAGAACCACATCGACTTTCCCAAGCAGATACTTAGGTACAGCAGAGACAGGTGTTCCTGGATTTAAGGAAATACCAGCTGAAGGATACACCGATTTAATCTTGGTAATTAAGCTATCGTGATGAGTAACTGCTTCCCAATGGAAGGTAAAGTTATGAAGTCCCACATTCTTAAAATTCTCAACAAAGAAGTCCGGGTCGGTCACCATAAAGTGAGCATCTAATTTGTGCTTAGTGATACTTTTAATCTTATTTAAAACTGGTTCGCCAAAGGTGAGGTTGGGAACATAATGGGAATCCATGACATCCAAATGAATCCAAAGATCATCGATGGAATTAAACCTCTCGATATCGGCTTTAAGCTCAAGGAAGTCAGCCGAAAGTAGGCTTGGGGAAATGGTAATACTCATACTAATCCTTGGAAGAGGTCAGTGTTAAATCAGACTTTAGTCCATTTAGAAGTTCTCGGTCGGTGCAGGGCTTTTTGCCCTCTAGTTGAACATGACTTAATCGGAGTGTGCCATCCAGACATCCGACAACCAGAGAGCCCATGTCGTTCAGAGCTTTACCAACAGGGACTTTAGCGTGATAGCTTTCAGCGCTTAGTACCTTAAGCCGCTTTCCATTTAGAAAGCAATATGTGCCCGGCCAGGGGGCCAGAGCACGAATGAGATTGAGAATGTTTTCTTTATTCTTATTTTTGAAATCTAGAAAGCCATCTTCTTTCTTAAGAGTAGGAGCGAAGCTCACGAGAGATTCATCCTGTGGAGTGTAACTAATTTTATTATCCAGAATGATCTGAATGAAATCATTCATGGCAAGGGCAGCCTGAAGTTTGAGGCGAGTGTATAGCTGGCCTCCGTTTTCAGTGGGAGCAATCTTGACGGTATGAAAATGAACCAAATCTCCCGCATCCATTTTTTTTACCATCTTCTGAATGGAGACACCGGTTTCTTTATCGCCGTTCATAAGAGCATACTGAATAGGAGCAGCACCTCGGTACTTAGGCAGGATGGAAGTATGAATATTAAAGCAACCAAGCTTGGCCAGATTCAAAAGCTCACTTCCTAAGAACTGAGCAAAGGCGAGGACCACGATAAAGTCGGGCTCCTGGGACTGAAGCTTATCCAGGAATTCTCTTTCTTTATTTATATTTTCGCATTGAAAAAAGGGAAGTTTGTTTTGTTTGGCGTACTCGATGACCTCGGGAGACTTTAACTCCATTCCTCTTCCTGCTGGTCGATCGGGCATTGACACAACATTCAAGATTTCAATGTGCGGATGATGATTTAAGAGATCTAGAGTGGGGACTGAAAACTCTGGAGTTCCACAAAAGACGACCCGAAACTTTCTCATCGAGCCTTCTCTTTCATCATCTTCTTTTTATAGAAGTTCTTTTTAAGATTACTAAGTCGTTCAATGAAGACAATGCCGTCCAAGTGGTCATTCTCATGCTGAATACATATTGAGAGCATGTCATCGGCTTCGATCTCATGGAACTCACCCTTGAGATCCTGAAACTTCACATGAATGGTTTCAAAGCGCTTAACTTCTTCATATACTCCTGGAACTGAGAGACAGCCTTCTTCAAAAAGTGTCGTTCCAGAGGTTCCAGTAATAACAGGATTGATAAAAATCATGGGAGCAAAGCCACTCATGCGAACTTCATCTTTGCCTGCAGCATTTGTTATGACCTCACGATCATAATCAACATCCAGGACAAAAAGTCGGATACTCTGACCAATCTGGGGAGCCGCGAGTCCAATCCCAGGCGCATGATACATAGTAAAAAGCATGTTCTTAACCAGTTCTGCGAGCTCTGGGGAAAAGTTGGTAACCGGTTCGGCCACTTTTGAGAGGACCGGATCGGGATATGTCAGGATGGGAAGTTTCGTCCCTTCTAATTTATAATTTTCTATTTTCATGAGGCTTTTATAGCACAGAGGAGCATGAAATTAAATTGAGAGTTTTCGATTCTTAAAGAAGGACCAGAGTACATAGGCCAAGAAGAAAATAGGAATGATACCTGTCGCCACCACCGGAGTTAAAGTCCCAGAATTACCGAGTGCAAGAGCGGAGCTGTAAAGTACCCAAAATACAATAGTGACAACCAGAGTTAAAACCACATTTTTCCCAAAGGAGCTCGAGCGGCGATTGGGAGTAAAAATGGTTGAGACGGGAATGAGAGAGAAAATTAAGCAAGTTATACTAAGAAAAACCTTATTTAAGAGGATAATCTGATACTCACTGATATTAATACCGGTCTTTGAAAGACGGGAGATAAACTGTTGAAGCTTAATGATTGGCAGAGTTGTGAGATCGGCTTCAAACTCACCAAAATCCTCCGGCACTTCATTCAGTGAGAGTTCGGTGCTGGGTTTACTGGTCTGAAGGGGAAAAGTACCGGATCCAAGGCTTGAAAGCTCAGTAACGTCCTGCAAAACCCATTTCCCTTCCCTGTAGGCGGCATGGGAGGATTTTACGATCTTAGAACTAGTGTGATTTTCTGAGAAAAAATAGACTTCGAGATTCTTTAAACTTTTTCCCTTGCGATCAAAGTAGAGGAAAGAAGCGAAATAATTTTGTGATTTATACCAAAATTTTCCGCCATCTAATGAACTTCTAGTCAGGTAGCGTCCTTCCGACATGCGACTTTTCTGAATCTCCTGGCGCTTGACCTTGTTGGCATAGGGTTCAACAAAACCCAGGTTCAGAAACTGGACAATCACCATAACCAGGGCGCAAGTACCAATCAGAAAATAGATTTTTGCATAGGAGTAGCCTGCAGCCAGAATGGAAATAAGCTCAGCATGAGACTTTAGATTATTCAAAGAAAAGAGTGTCGCCACCAAACAACAGATTGGAAACATCTTTCCCATTAGGTCTGGCATCTTCAAAGAATATTCTAAGAGTACCCGGGAGACTTCCTTGCCTTGAAGGAAGCCATTGATAAGATCGGCTGATGTAATGAGAAGAAACAGGACAAAGATGGCCCCAATTAGGCTCTTAAACCATTCTTTAACAATAAGACGGGAAAGGATCAGCATTATTTTATTATAAAGCGAAGTAAAGTTTTTGAAAGTAAAACGAGTAGGGGGCAAATCAGGTATTTTGAGAAAAATTTAAAGCCACGGTGATTATGCCACCTTTCGACCACTACCGATGAGAAACGATAATAATTCCTGACTAGTTTATATCCGAGAGAGAATTTTAAAAGCCAGTCTTTGAAGACGCGGTATTCCTGAGTAATAGGGTGAGCGTCACCATAGCAGAAGGTCACGACATAGCACTTCTTAGATTGCACAAATATTTGCTCATAAGCCGTTCTAAAGGCTTCCGGATTCTTAAAGACAGATTTTTTTAAGTGCTTTCTAATGAGTTCCGAATTCACCACTTGGTAAGGCTGATTGACAGAAAAATGGACAAACTGGTCGAGGCATTTCTTAGAATCGGCATGAAACTTGGGAATAGCATCATAAATTCGAGCCGCTTCAAAGTAGACATGACTCATCATGAGCATCTCGGTGATATCTTTATTTGTATCGAAATGATTCACTCTGAGGGAGTAGATATCTGAGCACTCTTTAACTTCTGCCATGGTCTGCAGATATTCTACAAACTTTCTAAGAGCTGTCCCATAATCATTTGCATCCAGAGATTGTTTTCCAAATTTAACCACAGTGATTCTATTCTTGTACTTATGTTCAAGAATGATCTGATTTTCTCTGGCTTCTTTGGAAGCCTTTTTAGATTTTAATGCTGGGGCCATACACCTTATATCGGCTGATCGGGCCCCTAAGCTTAGAATTTAATTAGTACAGAAAGGGATGTATCAACGAGCTTTTCTTCCTGATAAAGATAACTTCTTTCACCAAATTGCTCAGTTATTAATTGCGCAAACTCTACTCCTAAACGTGGGCCAATCCAGCTGGCCCCCCATCCGGTACCTTTGGTTTCTCGAATATTATCATAAAATCTTCCTCCCCGAAGGAAGAAGTCACTAAAGATGTTTATTTGGGCAGCAGCTCTCCAAAGGTATTTTTTCATGACATCTTCGGTGTACTGAGCACCCACATCTCCAATGAGGATAAAGCGATCGGCTACCGTATATTGAAAGCCCGCCAAGGCCCGCTCTTCACCTGGAAGAGTGCGAGTAGGATCAATTACCACCAGGCCCAAAATGGTCTTGGGATCCACGATGAAGGAGCTACCAACTGAAAAAGCATGATTCACTTTGTGACGATTAGAAAAATCTCGTGGGAGCTTATCTTGGATGTAGTTGTAGCTCACACCCATTGAGGCCCTGCCACCCATGGGAGCCGCTCCGTGCAGTACCATACGCTTACGTTCATAGTTGTTCTCATCTTGCTGGGTATACGCAAGACCACCCTTTAGTGGACCGGAATGATCAGCTAAAAAATAGCCTGTTGAGCGATTATGCTTAGCAAAGTCATCATCCGCATCCTTACGCAGAGAGCTTTCTTTCTGCAGCGAGGTGGAATAAGACTGATACGACATGCTGGACCCATCAAAAAAAGCAGAGGCTGCTGGATTTAATATGGCGGCTTCGGTAGAAAGGATACTCGCAACTCCTGCTCCGGCTGTTGAGTTAAGGCGCGTTGTTTGGAAATCGCGAATTTGCGCCCAGGATGACTGGCCCATAAGGCCAAGAATAGCTAAAATGTAGACTTTTTTCATAAGAAAAATGTAGAGAAATTTCTTCTGTATAACAAGGGGCATTTATGAAAATCAGAAAAGCCATTATTCCTATCGCTGGTAAAGGGACACGTTTTCTACCTGCTACCAAAGAAATCCCAAAAGAGATTTTGCCAATTCTTAATATTCCCATGATTCATTACATTGTTAAGGAAGCGGTAGAGGCAGGAATCGAGCAGATTATATTTGTCACTTCTTCTGGAAAATCTTCGGTTGAAAACTTCTTCGATCGAAATATGGAATTAGAAGCTTATCTTGAGAATAATAATAAGCAGAAGGAACTTGAACTCATTCGTGAAATTGGCACAATGGTAAGTGTGACCAGTGTGAGACAAAAAGAGCAGCTGGGTCTCGGACATGCCGTTTTGATGGCCAAGGATTTAGTTAACGATGAGCCCTTTGCGGTTCTATTGGGAGATGACATCGTCATCAATGATAATCCGGCCATTAAACAGTTAATGGATGTCTCATTAAAAAATAATGGCGCACCAGTGATTGGTGTCATGGAAGTCCCTAAACAGGATACCAATAAGTATGGTATCGTTAAGGGAGACATTGTGGATGAAAAGACTCTGAAGATGACCAGCATGGTGGAGAAGCCTAAGCCAGAGGTCGCACCTACAAATCTTGCCACTCCCGGAAGATATGTGCTGACTCCTGATATTTTTGGTATTCTGGAGTCGATCCCAAGAGGAGCAGGCAATGAATATCAGTTAACTGATGCTATCAATGTCCTTTGCCAAAAAAGAGATGTCTTCGCTTATCGTTTTGAAGGCGAGCGCTTCGATACGGGTAGTATCCCAGGGTACATTGATGCAACGGTGGACTTTGCCCTTAAGGATCCTAAAACGAGAGAATTTATGGTGACTTCTATGAGAAATCGCCTCAAAAAATATGGAATCACTTTATGATTAAAACGGCCCTCTTCTCTTTACTCATTTCTTTTTCTGCCATCGCCAATGTGCCAACGGTTGAATCTCTGTTTAGACATGGAAGCAATCCGGATGTTACTGCCAATGGCTCTTCCCTGAACTTAAAGGTGGAAAAGGTTTTGCTTAATTTAGAGAAACCTGAGGGCCTGATGCATGATGTATCCGGGAAAAACAACCGGATTTCTGATTACTTCAAAGTCTTTTTTACCAAAACCCCAAATGATGTCCTAAAAGTTGCTCAGGCAAGATATGCCAAGGGCGATTTTTCCATCACATCGGTAGAGCATAAGGTTTATTACTCTAATTTTACTTCTTATAGCATCAAAGCGAATCTTGAAAGTCTGGAGAAAGGAATCTTTTTTGGATTAATTCACTCTTTGGTGTTAAATGATGGATCCTTCTTAGTGAGTTATTTAAAATCTTTGGGAGTTCCGGTTAAGCTTAACAAGGAACTCATCAATCAAGAAAAAATTCAGTATCTCAATGAATACAAGAAGTATCTAGGCGTTATCAGTAAAGATCGAAATGCCAAAAAAACCGAAGAGAATCCTTTAAGACCTAATGATTCAACAGCTCGAGAGAAAGTTGAAAAGATCATGAACGAGTCTATGTATATCGATACGAATCAAGTGAAGCTTGCTCGTGATGAAGGTGACATGATTTGGGCAATCGATGCAGGAGCTTTTCAAGCAACTGTTTCCTATAAAAACCGATACGTTCAAAAAGTAACCTATAAGAGCGAAGGCCGAGAGTTCGAAATTCACTGTAAAGATTATTGGACGGTAAATGGTACTCATCTCTTGCCTCGCTTCTTAGTAGTGAAGGCACTCAATGGTGAAAGTTATCGAGTGGAGCTCACCAACCTTCGTCATTATAATGAAAAAGAAGAGGACATGCTGAAGCGACTCAAAGCTTGGGATGAAGTCTTGCGCGGTAAGGAATCCATCGATCTAAGACCACCGTTTCTGCTTTAATGAAAGTAGCCAGAATTGCCGTAAATTATCCTCTCAAGAACAATGGGCTCTTATACCTGTATGAAGAGGATTTAGAGCGTGGACAAGTGGTGGAAGTTCCCTTGGGAAAACGCAGTGAAATGGGCTGCGTGATTTCAATCGATGAATCTGAGTCTCAGGAGTTTAAAGACACTCCCTTTGAAAAAATAAAATCAATTAAGTCAAAAGTTGTGGGTTGGAAGCTTGAAGAAAAAGAGCTCGAACTCTATGAGTGGATGGCACAGTACTATCATTACAGTTTGGGGCAGCTGATTTTTGATTGTTTACCCAATGTCCTCAAAAAGCCACGACCTCTTGAGCAATCTTTTGGAGAGGGCAAAGATTTAGAATTCACCCCTAATCAAATTCAGAAATCTATCGTGGAAAATATTAAACAACGAGATACTGAATTTAAACGTTTTCTAGTTCACGGTGTGACGGGTAGTGGTAAGACCGTGGTCTATCTTGATCTCATCAAATCCACTATTGCTTCGGGAAAGAGTGTTCTTTTTCTTCTGCCAGAGATCAATCTTACTCCTCAATTTATCTCCACCTTTGCTAAATATTTGGATGCTCCCATTTTGTCTTATCATTCAGAATTGGCAAACTCACAGAAGTATCAAATTTGGCAGATGGCGAGATCCATGAAATCCGGAAGCCTGATCCTGGGTGTCCGAAGCTCAGTATTCATTCCTGTCTCAAACTTAGGACTAATCATTATCGATGAAGAGCACGATACATCCTTTAAGCAAGATGACCGTTGTCCATATAACGCTCGAGATGTAGCTTCCAAAAAAGCCCAGCTATTAAACATTCCTCTCATAATGGGATCAGCTACGCCAAGTCTAGAATCTTATTATAATTTCCATCAGGCTTCTTCCCAGAATGCTTTATTCGAAATGACCGAAAGGGCAGGGGAGGCTAATCTTCCGGCGATTGAATTAATCGATGCAAGAGATAAGGCTGCTAGTGGGGATGACATTTGGCCCTTGGTTCCCAGATCGGTCGAAGCGATCTCAGAAGCTCTAAAAAGAAATGAGCAAGTTCTGGTGTTTGTAAATCGGTTGGGATTTGCTAGCTATCTTCAGTGCCGGGCCTGTGGCCAACAATTTAATTGCCCTAACTGCTCCATCACACTTCGCTACTATAAAAAGAAAAATCATCTGGCCTGTCATCATTGCGAGTATAAAGAGCCACTACCCAATCAGTGTCCTGATTGTGGCTGCATGACCTTAACCAATAAGGGATTCGGAACCGAGAAGGTGCAGGAGGTTCTGCAAAAAATCTTCCCGGAAAAATCTATTGAGCGTTTTGACCGGGATGAGATTAAAAACTTTAAGCAACTGGAAGAAAGGCTTCGTCAGTTTCATGATGGAGAAGTGGATCTGATGGTGGGCACGCAAATGCTTTCCAAGGGTCATAACTTTGAAAAAGTAAAACTTGTCCTTATCTTGGGTATCGATAGTCAGCTCAATTTTCCCGACTTCAGATCGTCTGAAAGAGTTTACCAGACATTAACTCAGGTTGCCGGACGAGCAGGCCGATACTCCAAAGATGGAAGAGTATTAATTCAGACATTAAATCCCGAGAACTCTTTATTCCAAATTGTGAAGGCCCATGACTTTCATCTCTTCTATGAGGATGAACTTAAAATTCGCGAACTCTGTGATTGCCCGCCTTTTAAACGTTTGGCGATGATTCACTTCTCGTCCCGGTTCCAGGAGAAGCTCATCCCCCATGTTACCGAACATGCGGGTAATATGATAAAAGGACTTATTCGTCAGCACTTTCCGGAAGTAACTATCCTGGGTCCACGACCTGCTCATATCGAAAAGAAATCTAACCAATTCACTTGGTCAATTCTCTTAAAGTCCAAGGATCTGGCCCAACTCCATAACCTTCTGAAATCCTTTGAGTTGAACTATAAAACCCTAAGTTCAGTCACATATAAAATAGACATCGATCCTTACTCATTAATCTAAAGGCTTAAGTTCACAGGGAAATCTTCCGAATAGCAGTTGAGATGAATCGACTTCTATTGAGGCCTTATGAAAAAGACTTATATCGCTGTGTTATCTTTATTGGCCCTACCTCTGCATGCCCAGAGTTTATTAGGAACATTAAATAAACATCAGGAATCTCTTCGCGCTCCGATAGCCTCAAGTGAAGTGAGTCAGGAAGCCGAGACCACCGTTACCAGCGAATCGGCTTCTACTTCCAGCGGACGTTGTGAAGAGAACGATCAAAAATCTCTTCCTCTTGCCTATGTAACTTCTCTTCTTCAATCACGTGATGCCAAACTTGATATTGCCTATGATCCAAGAAGTGCCACGCTGAAAATATCTGCACCTGATATGATTTCAAATTGCTCCTCCATGGTTGAGTGGAGTTTGCGTGATCAGCAGATTTCAGGACAAAGAACTTATTCGGTGGAAGTTAAACTTAAAGATGGGGAAGACTGCACAGAATTGGGTTGTAAGTATAAAGTTGCCCACGTGGAAGACGGATCATTTAAAGAACATAAAGAATTGATCTTAAAACCCACTCTTAAAGGCTTTGAAGAATGTCTCCAGAAGTCGGGAGTTATCACTGAAGGCAAAGTTAATTCAGGTGCCATCTATAGCGCTCCTCTTCTGGAAAAGTTTAAGGGTGTAAAGGATTCCGGAAACATCAAATTTGTTTCGAACGGACCTTCTTCGGCCTTGGTAAAAGCGAAATACGGAAGCTTCTCGCATATCGATAAGTGTGATCATTATGAAGCGATTCATCCCCAGTGGAGCACGCTTCTTTCATGGGAAGATGAGGAAAGACAGCGCTTAGATACTGAAGCAGCAAAACTTAAAAATTGCGATATCAGTGAGTATCATAAGGTTGCGGACTTTATTGAAAAATACGAAGGCTATGCCGCTATTCTGGGAGAGGTGAGAGATAATCTTATTCTTGAATCGGCTAAAAAATCGGCTAAAGCCATTGAAGAAGGAAAGTATACTGAAGAAGATATGAAGGTCATTGAAGACTTCGATCGCTATATTGTTCAGCCAAAGATTCAATTGGCCAATAGCCTGTATGAAGAGATGCTGAACTTAGAAGGCGACTCGAAGAAGGCCAAGCAAGCTGAACTTAAGCAAGTTCTCTCTGAAATCGACACTCTTTCTAAGAAGCCTTATTTTTTATCAAGTCACACCCTTAAACTTATAAAAGATGGAAGATTTGAAGATGCCCAAAAATTAGAAGCTGTAAAACTAACTCTCGCTACCTATAAAGATTTGGGATTTAAGAAGAACAATGTAGTGATTACTCCAGAAATTGCGATGAATAAGATTGCTGTTGGCAGGGCCAACTTTGCAGCCGATCTTGAGAAAGAAAAAGAACGTTATGAAATCAGAACTGGTCAGGTCACCGGCCAAGCAGATTTTTATTATAATTTATCCAAGCAGCTTCGTCGTAATATCGAAGTTCGTACCAATAATTATACCGAAGAAATGAAACTGGAGTATGCACGAGTTCAGCCAGGTGGATATTGTACGGCCTATTTCAGAAACTATCAGAAGTGTTCAGAAGATTCTCTTCAAAGACTTCAAGAGCTTCAAAACTTACTCAAGCATTACAATAAAATCGATGCCGAGAGAGCCGAAGAATATGATGGCAAGGCGAAGGAATATGAAGCATTGGAAAATGAGGGCCGTCGCTATCTAGCTACTCAAAACGGTGAAGATCATAGTGAAGAACCAAGAAGAGAAGAGCCTCCTGTCGACACCGTTAGACCAGCACCTCGAGACTCTAATGGTGAGAATGGTGTGTATAATTTTAATTATACTCAGCCCAACATGCCACAACAGCCTCCACAACAACCACAACAAGGCTACTATCAGCAGCCGCAAGTGGGTTATCAGCCGCAGCCATTCTTAGGTCAACAGGCCTATGGCTATGCAGGAAACCAGTATGGAATGCAATATGGTATGCAGTCAGGTATGGGCGGAGGCTACAGCTTTAATTGGATGGGACAGGGTCAACAACAGATGATGCAAAATCCGCAGCAGATGTATGGTCTTCCCCAGCAACAAGGTTATTGGGGTCAACCATACTCAGCTTATAATCAGTACAGTATGTATCGTTAGAAATTCAGGGTAAAACGCACACCACCACCGTGAACATTCTTAAGAGAAAGTTCGTCATCGGTGTTGGTGAAGGCATAGTAGTCGCCTACAAACCAATATCCATAGTAACCACTAATCGTCACATTCGGATTCCACTGGTAATCAAATCCGAGATCGATCTCATAACCTAGATCGTCCGCTTGCTTGTTGGTTGAGTTGAAAGCATAGTTCTCTTCATGGTGATAAGCTCTTCCATTGCCTGAAGCCGTCTCAAGCGCATTGGCGAAGATAAAAGCTCCGCTCCATGTCCACTTATCAGTCTTGTAGTTACCAAAGAGCTTCGCATAACGAGTATTGCTGATAGAAGAATCGAAGATGTTTCTCGTACCTTCATTGAATGAAGGGTAATGATAGCGAAACATGAGATTTGCGATCTGATAGTTTGGGTGAAGATAAGTAGCTTCAAACTTACTGGTACTTCCCTTATCACCACTGATCTGACCGGCGTTGATACCAACTTCCCATTTAGGGTTCAGCTCGTATTTACCTTCAACAATATAAGCATTGGCAGCTATCTTTGAATCACCGTCGCCGTCTTGATAAACATTTCCGTAGTCACCACTCATCATAGGAGCTTCAGCGGCGATACTGAACTTATTCCATCTTTTAGAGATGTAAGGATTGATAATGGTTACATCGGTTTTACCGCGAGCAACTGATGGTACATTGGGGTCAGAATTAGTCGCATTATAAAGCGTGTTTTCAGATTCCGATGAGCGCTTCGAGTACATAATGCTTACAATAAGATCACGATTGGCATTATTATATTCGGCAATTAATCCCATCTCACTTACGTCGGCACTTCCGTTAGGTTTGGCCTGGTCATCATTTCCATAAGAAGAGATCTTTGCCCAATAAGGAATAAGGCTAAAGTTACCAATCTTCATATGAGCTTCTACACCGTCATACATAGTCAGGAAGCGGTCCCAGGCCTGGTTTCCACCGTTAAAGACGGTGCCTAAGCCATAGTGTTTGGACATACGACCCAGTTTTACCAAAGCCGTGTCAGCATAAAGCTCCATATACATTTGATTTACATTAAGCTGGCTTCTTTGAGCTGGTGTTGTGAAGAAGTAAGCATTGCTGCTGGCCTCGTTAGTACTGTTGGCAGAGTCACCACCAGCAAAGCCACCACGGATATAACCGGAAGAAAATTCACCTTTTAAGGTCACACCATCATTAATGATGATCTGAGGATTTAATTTAAAGACGTATGTCTGAAAGCTCGCCCCGCTATCGCCACTGGCTATACCCTGGGTTCCTGAGCGATCGCCATTTCCGTCTACTTTAGAGACATCATCACTGGTCCTACGAAAGTCGGTAATATGATGAGTATCGACCCCAAAAACCCCTGACCAATCGATGGGAAGGGCAAGGGCTGAATTGCTGCTAAGAGTAGAAAAAATGGCCAATGTGGCCAGTCGTAAGCTCGGTTTTGTCACAGGATCCTCTTGGGTGGACTGGGATTCGGGTCCAGTCGATTTAAAAAATATACAAAAACTATAGAAAATCTCTCAGGATGTGGGAAGACCTGACCCATAAAAAATAAGCACATAAGAAAATGGATGACTTGCAAAATAGGTTGGTTTAACTTATATTCACTGGACAAAAAGCATCTGTTGGGGTGTCGACAAGTGGTAAGTCAGCAGATTTTGATTCTGCCATACGCAGGTTCGAACCCTGCCACCCCAACCACCTTTTAAGGAGTCCAGAGTGAGACGTATTGTCCTTGTCTCAGGTACCTCAAACCCGACCCTCTCAAAGAAAATCTCTGAGTTCCTCGATGTTCCCCTCGTTAATCCGCAAATTATTCGCTTCGCCAATGGCGAGATTTACTGTGAGCTAGAAAAGAATGTTCGTGGGGCTGACGTGTTTGTCATTCAGAGCACCTGTGCTCCGGTGAATGAAAACTTAATGGAACTCCTGATCATCATCGATGCTTTAAAGAGAGCTTCTGCTAATTCTATTACTGCGGTTGTTCCTCACTATGGCTACTCCCGCCAGGACCGCAAGAGTGCTCCCAGAACTCCTATCACAGCTAAACTGGTTGCAGATATGATGACGGTGGCAGGAGCTTCAAGAGTCGTAACCATGGATCTTCATGCGGGTCAGATTCAGGGCTTCTTTAATATTCCCTTTGATAATATTTTTGCTTCACCGGTTCTCTTGGAATATGTGAATAAAAACTTAGATAGAGATAATCTCATCACCGTTTCTCCCGATGCAGGTGGAGTAGAGCGTGTTCGTCATTATGCTAAGAAGATGAATGCTGACCTCGCCCTGATCGATAAGCGTCGTACCGGCCCCAATGTGGCCGAAGCCATGAATGTGATTGGTGACGTTAAAGGCAAGGACTGTATTATCATCGACGATATGATTGATACCGCCGGTACACTGGTTCAGGCAGCTAAAGCACTTAAGATAAATGGTGCCCGCCGCATTTATGCAGCTGCCACTCACCCGGTTTTCTCTGATCCAGCGATTAAGCGCATTTCAGAATGTGAAGAACTTGAGCAAGTCATCGTTACTGATACTATTCCTCTTAGCGAAGCTGGCAGAAAAGTTAGTAAAATCAAGGTTGTTTCAACTGCTGATATCCTAGCTAAGGCCATCCACCGAACATTTAATCATGATTCGGTGAGTTCGCTCTTCATCTAATATGTTTCAACTTGTCGTAGGTGTTGGAAATCCTGGTCCGGATTATGCTCAAACCAGGCATAATATTGCTTGGATGATCCTGGATACACTCCCTGCTTTAAGTAGCTCACCATGGAAATCAAAATTTAAAGGCCTCTATGCCGAGGGCTCTTATAAGGGTCATAAGTTTTATGCAATAAAGCCTCAGACCTATATGAATCTCTCGGGAGAATCGGTCCAGCCAATGGCCGCCTTCTTCAAAATTGAGGCGTCTAAAATACTGGTAATTCACGATGAGGTGGATATTCCATTTGGTCAGGTGCATTTTAAAATGGGTGGAGGACTTGCTGGTCATAATGGTCTGAAATCCATTGCGGCGTGCTTAGGAACCGATCAGTTTGCCAGAATGCGCGTGGGAGTAGGTCGTCCGGTTCATGGATCTGTGGCCAATTGGGTTTTAAGCCCCTTTGGGAAAGACGAAATGATACAAATGCCGACCTTACTCGAGAAACTACATGACCCAATGCTTACCGCTATGGTAGAGGGTTTAAATAAAGTCGGAATTTACAATAAAAAGAATCTTTTAGCTTAGGAGTAAAATATGGGTATGAATTGTGGAATCGTGGGTCTACCAAATGTGGGCAAGTCCACAATTTTCTCGGCCCTGACTTCGGCTCCGGCAGAAGCTGCTAACTATCCATTTTGTACTATCGAACCAAACGTTGGTGTGGTTCATGTGCCTGATCCACGTTTAGATAAACTCGCTGAAATTGTTAAGCCTGAACGCACGATTCCTGCCGTTACCGAATTCGTAGATATTGCTGGTCTCGTGAAGGGTGCTTCTAAAGGCGAAGGCTTAGGAAATCAATTTTTAGGGCACATCCGTCAGGTTGGCGCCATTTGCCATGTGGTTCGTTGTTTTGATGATGGAGATGTGGTTCACGTGAGCGGTCGAGTTAATCCTGCAGAAGATATCGAAATCATCAACATCGAGCTTGCCTTAGCCGATTTAGAAACAGTAACAAAAAGACTTCAGTCGCTTGAGAAGTTCTTAAAGTCTCAGGATAAAAACGTTCAAAATAAAGCAAAAGTTTCAAAGCCAATCCTAGAGCGTCTGGTTAAGGTTCTGGAAGAAGGTCAGTCGGCTCGCTCACTTGGACTAGATGAGGACGAAAGAGAGGCCATCAATGATCTTCACCTCATTACTCTTAAGAAAATGCTTTATGTATGTAATGTAGATGAGGCCAATATCCTCGAAGAAAATGACCACGTCAAAAAGGTTAGAGAAATCGCCGCCAAAGAAGGGGCTTCCGTCATTACTATTTGTGGAAAGATCGAATCTGAAATCGCTGCCCTTGAATCAAAAGAAGAAAAAGACGCTTTCTTAAAAGATATCGGTATTGAAGAGTCTGGTCTCTCCAAGATGATTCGCGCCGGCTACGATATGCTTGATATGTACACCTACTTCACAGCAGGTGTGAAAGAAGTTCGTGCTTGGACCTTCCCGAAAGGTGCCAAGGCACCTCAGGCAGCTGGTGTTATTCATACGGACTTTGAGCGGGGCTTTATTAAAGCTGAAATCTATCACTGTGAAGACCTCTTTAAGTTTGGCTCTGAGGCCAAGGTTAAAGAAGCCGGTAAATTCAGAATGGAAGGTAAGGAATATGTCGTTCAAGACGGCGATGTTATCCACTTCCGCTTCAACGTTTAAATCCTAATTCAACATTAAAGATTTTATTATGCTCACCGGAATCGGTGAGTTCTTTTTCCTCTCCGAGGAGAATCTTGTAAAAGAAGATGTTTCTGAAAATCAGCTTAACGTAATTTCTAGTTTCTAGAAATGGAATTGCTTCGATATTCTTAATGATGGTTTCATCGGAATCCCAATACTCTTTCTTCCATCTGGTAACCCTGGTTTCTCCGGCATTATAAGCAGATAGCACATAGACTAAATTTCCATCATACTTTTTATACAGATTTCGAAAGTACTTGGTCCCTAGTTCTATATTGATCTTGGGATTAGCAAGCTGATTCACTCCCACCGAACGACGAAGCATCTTAGCGGTTGCAGGCATGAGCTGCATAAGGCCTCTGGCACCTACTGGAGAGCGAGCCTGAGGATTAAAGACCGACTCTTGGCGGATTAAGGAGAGAACGATAATGTGATCGATGGGATCACTCTTAAGAGCGGCTTGTAGTTCTTTTAGATATGGCTTGGGATATAGGATCTCTAGCATCTGGCGATTGAATATTACTTCCTTTTTATCCAGGATTGAATAGAGGTAGCGAAAGGTTGCGAGATGATTGCCTGAATCCTGAATGATCATGGCATGAAGCAGATGAAGATCGGACTTAATAGCTGACTGACTCTCAGTGGAATGCTTCACTAAGAAACCAGGCATACTGTGAAGTTTTAATCTTTTAACTTCAAGGTCTCTCATCTTGGCATTATCGATTTTTGACCATGCTCTTAGTCTTACTAAAGAAGAAGTATAGTCATCATCTAGGGTCTTGTGATCAAAGGAAATAGCTCCCTTGGTCTTGAGCTCAGAATTAGTATAGTAAGTGGCACCGGGAGATTCGGGTTTTATGCTGATGAGACGCTTGGCAGACATGATGGCGTAGTAATTTAAAGGGTGATTGGCGACGATGTACTCGTAATGCTGGATCGCCTGCTCTTTCTTGTCGGTATGTTCAAAAGAATAACCGAGCCAGAATAAAAGCCTAGCGTCGGTAATTTTAGACATATCTTTTAGAAGATTTAAATTTTCGGCTTCTTTTAAGGTTTTTTTGTAATCATCCTCATCAAGATATGACCACAGATAATAAAACTGAGCGTCTTCTAAAATCTCGCTGTTATTCTTCTTAATGACATAGCTGTACATGGTGCGAGCAAGGTCTTTGAAGTTGTTACGATATACAGCTTTAGAAAAATCATTAAGTCGCACCAGACAAAGACCAACTGGTAGATGATCCTGGTTCAAGTCGAGATAATTTTTTAAATGAAGGAAGTGCTCTTTTACCTTTGATTCTTCTGGTGAATTATTTAGTACCTTATAGCCCACTTCAATTAGTTTACTGTACTCACCGTAAAAAACATTCTTATGTTGAAGAGGATTAAAGCCTTTGGCCTGGATGAGCTTTGTTATCTGATCATTGATCAAGATATCTTGAAGAACTTCTTGAGTTGGTACTATCTCATTCCGAACACTATAGGTTGTAACTTCATTAGAAATTTTCTTGATAATCTCTGGTCGAGAACTTTGTGATTGCACAAAGAAGGCAAAATTCTTTTTGTTCTTTTTAGTAAGATAGAATTTCAAGTTGCTCTTGATGAATTCAAGAGATGCTTCAGAGATGGCCTTATTCTTATCAATATCTCTGCCGATAGCTTCCAGGGTTCGTTCGCGACAGTAGTTACCTAATTTATTCTCGAGAGTCTTCTCTAAGGGAAGCTTCTCTTTAGGCTTAGAGTACTGACTACAGGTAACCAGTAATTCATCTAGTTCTTTCAAAAGGGAAATTTCTTTAATTGAGTTAAGCCATGGCTGATAGGGTAAGTAGTTTTTTGACTGACCAACTTCTTTAACAAGCTTATTTAAAATTTCTGAATTTACGTATCCCTTCTCGATAAGCTTAATCATACTTACCAAGTGCTCAGCAATAATGAGATCGGATTTTTTTAGGTGAACTTTATCCCACTCGATAAACTGTTGATGAGTTAATGGCTGAGCCTCTGGTTTCTGTGCCCAGCTAGAAAGTATTAGGAATGGGAGTAAAAGAAAAATCTTCATGGGCCTCAGCTTGGAATCATCTTATTTGTTTGGAACTAGTATAACACTGTAAGGTTTTTTTTCACTGACTAAAGGGGCTTTTTATAGCGAGATTCAATATCCGATAAACGGCGGGTGATTTCTGCAAGAAGTGGTTTTTTATCGTCGGGAACTACACTGCTGAGATTGTCGATATAAATGGCGACTTCATCGATATATTCAAAATCTTGTTCTTGATGCTGAAGAATTGTTTCAAGAAAAAGATTAACTTCCTCTGCTAGTTCCTGAAAATGATCACCATTTCTGAAGACGACAGGTGTTATTTCTTCGCCTTCACGGATATTCGCGAGATGGGTTTTAAGTTTGTAGATGGGACCAGCCACTTTATGAGTCATAAAAACTAAAACGATAAAGACCAAGAAAATGAAGAGAATTTGTAGGACAAATAGAAAGAGAATGAACTCGTTTTTTGCTGATTCTACATTTCCTTTAAGTTGCGGGTGAAGAGCGACCATTTCATTAAAAAAGTCCATCAGGACAAGTGGATAAACCATGCTAGAAATCAGCACCAGGGAGCAAACTACCAGACTGAAACGCAGCTGGAAGGATGGATTAATTAAAAAAACCGACCGTTTGTAAAATGCCAAAGCTTTATCCTATTCAAGGTATTATTAGCATCATAAAATAATCTTGAAATTTCTGCTAGATAGGAATATCTGAGCATTAGTAGAC
>DFXX01000096.1 GCA_002381765.1 Bacteriovoracaceae bacterium UBA4097
TCAAAACTTCGAAGAGCTCTTTGATAAGCTCGGTGCTCATCCATGAATAGTGTTCTTCCAGGTGCTCGATGGGAGAGATTTTGAAAAACATAAACAGTCTCCTCAAACACAGAATTACTAGGGTAAACCCCGTATTTTTTGATCAATTCTTGATTCTTTACTTTTTGCTCCTCAGTCATCCGCCCCTTGCGGTTGAGAGGCGAGAAAGTATTGTGATAAATGAACATCGAGCGACTACCTACTGCTGTATTCACGTAACAAGGTGAGAACTGAGAGTAAGTGAAAGTTTCAAAACCATCATAGGCCACATCCTCATTAATCTGCCTTGGATAATTTTCTTTCTCAAAAAGTAGAGACTGTCGGGCCATCTCCTTTAATCGATCTCTCACCGTGCCTTCAGCGACTTTAAGAAGACTCGCAATAGAATTATTACTCATGCCATTCATACTAAAATGCAGAATACTCTCAGAGAGATCTGTCTTTCTTTTTCTGAAATCCAGAGAGAAGGTATTGCTGGAAAACTGAGTCTCACAATGAAGACATTTATAGCGTTGGTTAGTAAAAGGAGGCTTCTTGGTTTTGATAATCCCATTTTTTCGATAAAATCTTTCGAAAGTTCCTTTGTGAAACAGGCATCTATAATTCGGACAATAAGTAGGGGTCAATTGTAATTGATTGGTGTTATTTTCCATATTTTGNNATCAGATTCTTTTCAGCACTGAGTAAAAATAATTACTTTGGATTTAAGGTCGTAAAGTGTAAGTAATACCTCACTTTACTGCGAACAATTTAATTCTCAGCAGTCCTTCGAACGACTAAACATTTTTTAAGCTCATCCTGTGCTTCCATCCAGCTTCTTCTAGCGATGGTGGTGAGATGCTTGGCCTTCTTCATGCTCTCTTCACTCTGTTGTAAAACTTTTTCAGAACAAATCTGAAGGGGATAAAAACTTTTGAGATAGACACCAACCATATCATCATGAGTTTTCCAGTCCATGGATTCAATTCGGGCAAAATAGTCTTCAACAAAAGGCTCACTTAATTCCGGATGATCGGCATCGTGGATGTAATGTCCAGCCGCCCTGAGATCACTCTTCGAGAGCGACTTATCATTATAGAACTCACTCCAAACCTTCTTTTTATTTTTAAGACTTGGATAGGCCGCCCGTGCCGATAAGGCCATGGTTTTCCCTATAGTGGATTTATCTTTCTTGAGTTCAGTCTCAGTAAGCTTTAAAGCTTCTTTATGGTTATTGCGGGAAAGATTTACGATGATTGCCCATCTTCTATCCTGATCTAAAACAATGCCCTCCGGAGGACTATTTTTCTGAAGCATCTTATAGAGATTTTTTTGAGAGGTCTTACTCTGAGCGATAGAGAGATAAAAATCAAAAAAGCTCATTTGAAGACTAGAGCCCTTCTCCGACTTATCCATCCTCTTTAAGATAATCGCTTCCAGCTTTTGCGCAATTGATTCACGCTCCGCCTTGGTAAGATAGAGATTATAATGAGCACCAGTAACATTTCTCCCCAGAAGGCTTCCTAGGAGTTCCTTATCCTCTTCCTTCTCTAGTCCTTCAAAAGCATACTCAAAGTACTTGGCGGGTCTCAGCTCAGCATCTCTCACCATTTGAGAAAGTGTGCTCCAAAGCATAAGTCGTGAGAGAGGATCAGGCAGACTAACAATTGCCTTTTTAGCTTTAGAAAGGGAGTTCTTATCTAGTGAATAGAGTGCGTAATCCTGGTCATCCTTATTAGGAAAAATAAAGTCCGGGCAATCCTTATCACTCAATCCATCGATGGCCGTCTTCTCTTTTGAAAAAATGGCTTCATGAATACCCTGAAGCTTGAGTTCTCTGCCATTTTCTTCATAGAAGGCCAGACGAGTTCTATGAGGAGATAATGTATTTGAGACACTTGCCTTCTGGTGAATAACCAGAGACTTGATTTTTTCATCATCACACTTCGCCTCAACTAAAACTCTATTGGGTCCAGCGGTCTGAAGCCATTTATTCGTCCAAACCGAGAGATCTTTTTTAGCTGCAGTGGCAATTGAAGTAATAAAGTCAGATCTCTTGGTATTTTTAAAAGCAAAGGTCTTAAAGTAAGAGCGAAGACCATCTCTGAATCCTTCCTCACCCACATAGAAGTGAAGCTGCTTTAAGGCCGAAGCTCCCTTGGCATAAGTGATTCCATCAAAATTTCCTTTGGCGGTACGAACATCTGGAACATCGGTTTCAATAGGATGAGTCGTAATCAATTGATCCTGCCAGTATCCCCAGGTCTTTGATTGAAAGAATCTGAGCCAGGTAGACTTCGCTTCCATTGCTCGATCCTGAGCGATCTCAGCAAGGTAAGAAGCAAAACTTTCATTTAACCACAAATCATTCCACCACTCCATGGTCACAAGATCCCCGAACCACATATGGGCCATTTCATGCATGATAAGACTATTTCTTCCATCATATCTCGTTTGAGGAACAGGTCCTCGAAAGATGTTTCTCTCATTAAGAGTCACAGCACCAGGATTTTCCATGCCTCCCCAACTAAATTCAGGAACAAAGATATGTCCATATTTTGAAAAGGGATAAGGGTAATCAAAATACTCATTGAAGAACTTGAGTCCTGTCTTCGTGGATAGCATGATGTTTTCCACATCCACATACTTAGCAAGGGATTTTCGAGCATAGAGATAGAGAGGAAGATCGCCAAAGCGATCCTTCCATTCTACAAAGGGCCCCGCCCCCAAAAAGAATAGGTAGGTACTGAGAGGTTTAGTTTCCTGAAAAATGGTAGTTTTAATTTTTCCACTCACCTTCTCACTCTCAGGAAGCTCATTTTGAATGACCTTCCACTCTACCGGAGCTGAAACCGTAACTTTAAAGTTTGCTTTTAAGTCAGGTTGATCAAGTGAAGGAAAAAGCCAGTGAGCATAATAAGGCTCAAAATCGGTATAGAGGTATTCAGCACCATCGGCCGGATCCACTATTCTTTTGAAGCCAGAAGACTCCTTACTAAATTCACTTTGATAATTTATTTCAATTTTGGTCAAGGGCTTAAGACGAGCTTGTGGGATATCAAAACTTCCTAAACGCTTTGGATACTTCTTTAGTTCTTCGCCATTAACAGAAATGGATTTAATTTTTTGTTTAAAGGAATCGATGCTCAGTGGGAGATCAAGTCTGGCCATTTCAAGTTCGATGACCGTGACGCCCTGGAAATTTTCACTCCCCTGATCGAGCTTAAAGAAGATATCGTATTTAACTTGCTTGACCTGTGATTTTCTTTGCTGTGCTTTGAGATAAGTCAAATCGTCTTCAGATTTTCGGGGAACTACTTCCTGGGCAAACGTACAAAAAGACCATAGCAGCGCCAGGGTAATAAACTTCATCTCATCTCCAGGAATTTTACTTAGTTCAGGTGAAAGACTTCTCTCATCTCTTGATTTAACAGATTCATCTTATGTTCAATTTCAGGATGATTCTTATCATTAGGATCTAAAAGATAATTCTCCGGCCCCATAGGCTTAACCATGAGTTTTGTCTGCCAAATATTATCATGTGCGATATTGATATCCTGGCGATATTGATAGAGCTCAAGAGTTTCTTTTTTAATGAAATCCTGAATCGAGTTAAAGTAATGATCATTATAGATTTTTTTACCATTCTCAAGGCGGGTATACCCACGAACGACATAATCGATGTAAACCACATCGCACTCAAAAACCTCAAACATATAGTTCAAGGCATTCAAAGGAATGATATCGCCACAAGTGGCCACATCTAAATCAAGACGGAAAGTACATATGCCTTCAGGATCAGAAGCATCGGGATAAGTATGAGTTGTAATATGGGATTTATCCAAGTGCATCTTTACTGAAGCATTATTTGTCTGGTGAGCAACGGTAACATTGTCTTCCCATTTTCCACCCTTAATATCCGACATCAAGGTCATCGTAGAAGCACCAACCGGATCATAATCCTGAATAGATTCATTTAGAATATTGGCCTCGATGATCTTACACACATTACGAGCGATCTCACGAATATTGGCCGCACAGTATTTGGTATGAATATAGTTGATGTACTCTTGCTTCTGTTTTTCATTCATTGCTATACAAAAGTCATAAAAGTTAAATGACAGAATTTTTGTAAGATTGTTAAAGCCCGAAAGCTTGATGGTGTCCTGCATATTGGCCATGGAAAACCTCATGAGTGAAAATTGCGAAGATAAGGGGCTTGTTATAAGGAATTCAGGGGAATATGACAAGGGAAAAGGGACCTGCGTCAAGCACAGGCCCCGTATAAGGAACTGAAATTAGATTAGACCTAAGGACTTAACAGCATCTCTTTCAGAACGAAGCTCTTCCAGAGTAAGCTTGAACTTATCCTGACCAAATTCATTGTGTTGGATACCTTCCACCACCTTAAGCTTCCCAAGCTCTGTACGGCATGGATAAGAGAAAATAAGGCCCTTATCCACTCCATATTCGCCATTAGAGGCCAGACACATAGAAAAGGTCTCCAGCGCCGGGGTCTCGGAAACCAGGTTTCTCACGCCGTCTACGATGGCATTAGCGGCCGAAGCAGCTGAAGAGGCCCCACGGGCCTTAATGATAGCGGCTCCACGCTGCTGCACAGTTTTAATGAAATCACCCTTTAACCACTCATGATCGGTGATAACTTCTGGTATATGCTTGCCATTGATCGTGGCATTGAAAAAATCAGGGTATTGAGTAGCTGAGTGATTTCCCCAGATGGTAAGATTCTTAACGGCGTTTACATCCACACCTGCTCTTTGGGCAAGCTGAGTTTTAGCGCGGTTCTCATCCAAAGTAGTCATGGCAAAGAAGCGATCAGAAGGAATACCTTTAGCATTATTCATAGCAATCAAGGCATTGGTGTTACAAGGGTTACCTACGACGAAGACTCTTACATCCCCAGCAGCATTCTTCTCAACGGCTTTGGCCTGAGCAGTGAAGATTCCACCATTGATCTTTAAAAGATCAGATCTCTCCATTCCATCTTTTCTTGGAACGGCTCCTACACAAAGAACCCAGTTAGCATCTTTAAAAGCCGTATTTAGATCAGAGGTCGTGACGATATTTTTCAAAAAAGGAAAAGCACAGTCTTCAAGCTCCATGGCCACCCCACGAAGAGCAGGAAGGGCCGGCTCAAGCTCAAGAAGCTGAAGCTCTACATCGGTCTCAGCTCCAAACATCTGTCCTGAGGCTATTCTAAAAAGAAGTGCATAACCAATCTGTCCTGCAGCTCCTGTTACCGCTACCTTTACTCTCTTTCTGGTCACAAAAACCTCCCAACTTACAAGTTAAATAATTGGACTTATTATAGAAGAAACGGCTGCGTTTCTCATCTTTTATTCGTCTCGCCTAGACAAATTATTCTTATGAAGCATAGTATTAAGACTAAAAGAGCTTCAATCTAGGAGATAAACGTGCGCGACTCGCGTGGCAATCCAAATAATCAAGGCCCCGCTAATGCGGCCCAAGGCACGAATCAAGGTCAAAGCAGCAACAGACGCCGCAGACGCCCTAATAGAAGTGGTGGTGGTCAGCCACGCCCACAGTCTGAAAATCGTCAAAGAGAGCCAGGCAGCGGTGGCGGTGGAGGTAACAGAAACCGCAGACCCGGTGGCCGACCTCTTACATCAAACCAAGTCTTGGTAAAATACGATAATCTTCTTGAGCAGCATCTCATCACCAGAAGAAAGTATTATGAATATTTCAATCGTGTGGATGAAAGGCAGTTAAGAAGACTTGAGAAAAACTTCTTTGCTAGCATTGAACATCTAAGAAGATTCGAATCCAATCTTGAGCCTTGGCAGAGAGAAGTTTTGGAGAAACGTAAGACAGAACGTTACAGACCAGACCTCACCTACTCATCCAACCGTGGAATCGATCCCCTGGAAGAAGCCAAGGTTGAAGTTAGTGAATCTGAAATAGAAGATCCACATTTTAAGGATACTCAGAAAGAAGCATTTGAAGCTTACAAAGATGATACAGAAGAATCAGTAGGAACATTCGAAGATTACTTAAAACTCAAAGGTCTTGAATAGACCTTTGAGTAATCAGATTATTTAAATTTAAATTGAAATAAAATTAGATACCGTCTGAGCCAGTGGCCGAGAACTGAGGCGCGATGTCTGAAACATTAGAGTCTTTATCTTTCTTACTTGGCTTGATGTTGTAGAGATAGTTATTAAGTGTCTCTTCCTGATCTTTAAGAATAGCAGTCTTCAACTCATCTGAAGTGATGTCTAAAACTTCCGAAACTTTACGAAGCATTTTTAGTGGAATGTTACAAAGGGCCCTCTCAACGTTGGATATGAACTGACCGTTCTTATACCCAAGGAGATGAGAAAGCTCAGATTGAGAATACCCTTTCGGATGATTCATTCTTTTGGTACGAATAAGCTGAGCAATGTTCTTAAAGCAACGCATGTGTTCTCCGTCTAGGTTGGGGCGAGATTGAAAATAATATTCATTTTTTCTAGAATGTCATTCTACATTGAAAAAAAAATATTATTCATCTTATCGGACCTTGGTGTTTGAAACTAACTAGGAAAATTTTTATGAAGCTAATTTCGTGGAACGTCAATGGCATACGCTCTGTGTTTAACAAGGGATTTGTTGAATGGTTCACTATGGAATCACCAGATATCCTATGCCTACAAGAGACGAAGGCCCAAATAGAACAATTTCCCGCGAGTCTTTTAACAAATGAACCTTATCAGGTTATCCACAGTTCTGCTGAGAAAAAAGGCTATTCAGGAGTAGCAACATTTAGTCGCAAGAATATCCTTGACACTAAAAAGATAGAAAAACACGAATATGATAGCGAAGGCAGAGTTCTTGTTCACGAACTGGAAGATTTTTTTCTGCTGAATTGTTATTTTCCAAACGGACAAAGAGATCATAACCGAGTCCCTTTTAAACTAGAGTTTTCAGATTTTGTGTTAGAAAAAATGAATGAGTTGCAAAAGATAAAACCAGTTATCATCACTGGTGACTTCAATACCGCTCACAATGAAATCGACATCGCTAATCCCAAGAGCAATCAAAAGAGTACTGGCTTTCTTCCGATTGAGAGAGCTTGGATGGATAAATTCACTGGCCAGGGTTGGATAGATATCTTTCGCCATCTTCATCCCGAGCAGGCTGGCGCCTATACATGGTGGAGTCAATTGAATCCAAGTGTAAGAGAGAGAAATATTGGCTGGAGATTAGATTACTTTTTTATTAGTAAGGATTTATTACCTCGAGTAAAAAGAGCTGAAATTCTTTCTGATGTGAAAGGTTCCGATCACTGCCCGATACTGCTTGAACTAGAATAAAGCATTTTTTTAATCTCTTCTACCAGATCCATGAAGTCGATCGGCTTGAGGATAACTAATTCATATTCAGAAGTATCTTCATTCGCTGGCGAATTTCCTGTCACAAGAACAAATTTTCCATGAAAGATATTTTCTTTCTTGATCGTGGCATAAAGTTCATGGCCACTTCCCGTAGGCATATTAACATCCGAGATAATAATATCGTAATCATTTTTTCTGATGAGATTAAGTGCGTGCTGAAAATCAGTACTAGTATCGATAGGAATCTCTGAATCTTCAAAGAATGAAGACGCCAGCTCTACTAAATCAGCCTCATCATCGACATAGAGAATTCGTGGACTCATATATAACCTCTTTCAGCTAAAATTATAGAAGCTGGTATACCTATAGTCCTTATGAACCTTTGAGAGAACTCAAAAATTCAATAAGTTCTATAGCTTGAGAGTATTTATTAACTAAAGCATAAAAGTAAGGTTGAAAGCAGCAATCAAGTAAGCTGCCAAGGATTTCAGGCTTTTTGTGAAAAAACTTGTTTGCCCTTAAGGTAAACCGCCTTAATCATGGAGTCGTAATCTTCCCGCTTTTGTTTATGTTGAGTGGAAAGATTCTGGATTAGTGCTTCTGCAGACTGCAACTTCTTTCCTTGAAAAGGTACTACGATAAAGCTGGCCTCTTTACCTTGATTTAAGTTTCCCGAACTTTTCTGCTTACCCATAATTTCAGCTCCGGCTAAGGTGCTGCGATAGAGTGCTTTCGTATAAGTGGCCCCTGAAACTTTTTTCCTTGAATTCTGATCTACAAAACTTCTCATGACATCAAACATTGAGAGGAACGGACCTCCTCCGATATCTGACCCCAGGGCCCATCTGACTTTTGCCTTTTCCGTCTTTTTAAAATCGAAGAGACCCGATCCTAGTCCACGCTCTTTAATGGGAGCATTGGAGGTGGGACAGTGAACAATAGAAGTTTGAGTTTCACTTAAAGTCTTAAGCTCTTTGGGAGAGAGATGGATTCCATGTCCCATCAAAGAGCGCTTTCCAAGCATACCAGTCTTTTCATAGATATCTGTATATGTTTTCACGTTTTCAAAGCCTGGAAGTTTTTTATAAATGGAAAGGACAAAATCAATCTCTTGTGGAGTTTCAGAGAGATGTGTTTGCTTAAAGCATTTGGCCTTATCCGCCAACTGACTTCCTTTTTTCATCACCTTCGGAGTAGTGGTTATCGCAAACCGAGGAGTAAAACAGTGTAGAGAACCATACTTCTTGATTAGTCTCTTTGTGATAGATAATGACTCGTCCTCTGTTTGAGTCAGCTCTTCGGGAGAATTCATATTCATAAGTACATTGCCGATGACAAAATCACCCTTTGCCTCTTTTAGAGCAGCTTCCACTGCATGCTCGTGGATAGAGCTATAACAGGCCCCACCAATGGTTCCGGTACTTGTTAATTTTTTGAAAAAAGATTTAGCTTTGGTTTTTGCATATTTTTTATCAGCAAATTTCATCTCAGAAGGGAAGGTATACTTCTCGAGCCACTCAAGGAGGGAATCCTTAGGCATAACTCTTACATCATCTTGGACCCAATGAAAGTGCATATCAAAGAAGCCTGGCAAAATGACTGAAGACTCAAAGCGAGTGGTGTTCTTTTCAGTCATAAAAGCACCGTATTTCTTAACCCCCTGAGTTAAAGGGAGAAGATCTTTGATAACCTTCTGCCCGTTTTTCTTTTTAACCACGAGAAGGCCTTCTGGGAAATAGTCACACTTCTTATCATTTTGTGGATTAAGAATAGCCGCAATATAAAAGTTTAAATTCTGCGATGCCATAGTATGTCCTTTTTACTGGCCTTGCGGTCCACTTATTCATTAACCTTGTTTCTATGAGACAAACAATTATACTCAAATTTCTTCTCTTTGTCTTGGGAGTAATCCCTCTCCTCTCCTTCGGCAATACCTATAAAATTAATGAGATTTCCTATCTCAGTATTAATTCAGCTATTACTCCAGCAACCTATGATTATCTATCTTATCACTTTAAGAATATTTCCCATGAATCCCTGGCAGTGATTAAGATAAATACACCTGGGGGTTTGGTAACAGTCACCAAGGATATCATCACTCTTATTGGTAATCAGGAGTTTCCTGTAGCTGTGTGGATTAGCCCTGAAGGGGCATCAGCCTCAAGTGCTGGAGCCATCATAGCCTCAGGGGCCCACTTCATTTTCATGTCACCTGGAACCAATATGGGGGCCGCAACCCCTGTTGGTATGGGTGAGGATATAAAAGAAGGTGATGAAAGAAATAAGGCCTTAAATGATTTAACTGCATTGGTAAGATCATTAAGTCATTCCAGAGGAAGACCTTCCGCTCCCTTTGAGGCCATGATCAGATCGGCCAATTCCTATACTGATAAAGAAGCTTTAAAGCTTAAAATCATCGATGGAATCATCTCAAAACCTCATGAGTTAAAGCAAAAGCTTGAAGGTAAGGAATTTGTTCTGGGTGGTAAGACCTTAAATATTCTTTTTGCTGAAGCTCCGAATAGCAAGGATCTTGAACCAACTGTCGGGCAAAAGCTCTTAGAGGTTCTGGCCAATCCATCCACTGCTTACTTTTTATTCTTGATAGGAATTGCTCTTATTTATTTTGAGTTTCAAGCTCCAGGGGGATTTATTGCAGGAACCGTGGGTGTGGGATTTATTCTTCTCGCTGCAATAGCGTTTCAAGTTCTTCCCCTTAACTGGGGCGCTTTGGGACTTATCATTCTGGGACTCTTGCTCTTTATTTTAGAAATCTTCATTACCAGCTTTGGCATTCTCTCTCTGGCGGGACTCGCCTCTCTTGTCATGGGATCACTCTTTCTCTTTCATGGAGAGAGTGGTTTCATCAGTGTTGAGTATCCCATCATGATCTCCTCACTCTTAGGAGTTGTTGTCTCAATGGCATTTATTGCTTGGTATCTTTACAACGACAGTAAGAAACAACGCTCTCATTCAAACTTCTTCATGCCTATTGGCTCAAAAGGAGTTATCGTGAATAAAAATTCTGGGACTCAGCTATACCAAGTCAAAGTAAGAGGAGAAATTTGGAACGCGACTATTAGAGATGATTTAGAAATTGGCGATTCGGTTGAAGTTACAGATGTCGATGACGAAAAACTACTTATTCAAATCAAAGCAACAAATTAAGGAGTTGATATGACGTTTTTACCTTTTCTTGTCATTGCAGGGGTTATCCTCTTCAGTGCTATCAAAATTCTCAATGAATATGAGAGAGGTGTAATTCTTAGACTTGGAAAGTTCACAGGAGTCAGAGGCCCAGGACTTATTATCCTTATCCCTGGATTAGAGAAAATGGTTAAGGTCGATCTTCGACTCGTAACCATGGATATCCCCTCTCAGGATATCATTTCTAAAGATAACGTTACTCTTAAAGTAAATGGTGTTGTGTACTTCAAGGTGAGTAATCCTGATCGGGCCATTATTGCTGTAGAAAACTACTACCACGCTACTGCTCAGATTGCGCAAACAACCCTGCGCTCTGTGATCGGTCAATATGAACTAGACGAGATTCTTGCTCATCGAGATAAAATCAATGTTCGTCTTCAGGAAATTCTGGATGAATTGACTGAGCCTTGGGGAATTAAGATCACCAATGTGGAAGTTAAGGCAATCGATCTTCCTACTGAAATGCAAAGGGCCATGGCCAAGCAAGCTGAAGCCGAAAGAGAGAAGAGAGCTAAGATTATCTCTGCTCAAGGTGAGTTTGAAGCCTCTAAGAAACTGGCCGAAGCGGCCCAAGTTTTGGGTGAGCAGAAAGATGCCATTACTTTGAGATATCTAGAGACGATGCGAGAGATCGCTGGATCAAATGGAAGTTCCACAACTTTCTTCCCTATTCCGGTGGATTTCTTGAAAGGCTTGATGAATAAGTAAGTCATAAAAAAAAATCCTGCTTCGGCAGGATTTTTTTTTACCATTTACTGGTACCAATTTGCTGATGTTTTTTATCCAAACCAGGAGCTTCTTCGGGATGCCAATGGGGTTTTACTGAAGCAGGACCCCGTGTTGGTTTTTTATGAATCTTTTGACTCTGATCATCCTTTTCAAGGTCTTTTTTAACTTCTTGAATGAAGGTTTTGTATAAGTCATCTTTCGAATCTGCCCATGCAGAAAATGATAAAGAAAGAGAAATAATTATCAAAAGCCTCATAGGACCTCCCTAGTATCATTCTTGTCGGAATTTTACCGGGAGATCTTTAGTGTTTTAATTTTTATTCGGCTTCTTCGGGAAGAGTACTGTAATCAATGACTTCATCTTCCGGCAAGTCAGCTTCTTCTGCTTGTCTTAGGCTTTCAGGGTCAACTTCTTCAGCATTTAAGGTCTGGCCAAAATTATCGGATTCCTGCTGCTGAGGTGTAGGATTCGGTGAGGTGTTCATATCATCGGTAGAGATTCCAAAGTCTTCTTCCGCATGGGCCGCTTGTTCTTCCTGTCTTTGATTATTAAAAACTCCATCATTAGGAGAAGTGAAAGTACCCGGAGCATATCTTCCAGAGTTGGGTTCATACTGCTCTTGTCCCACAGCCGTTAAGGATAAACCCAAACACATCAATACTAATAACGCTTTCATAAGATCTCCTTTTTATGAGTTCTATTGCGTAAGAAGATTATAGCTCTTGTGAATGGACGCTGTGAAAAGGCAAAACATGAACAAAATAATTGATTAACTAAGGGATAATGAGAGAGGGGAGAACTCCCCTCTCTCAAAGTAAATTTTTATCTAACTACAGTACGAAGGGCCTGCTTAAGCTCCTTCTTTCTAATGCGGATACTCTTAGGAGTAACCTCCACCCACTCATCCTCATCAATCCAGTCAAGTGCCCAATCAAGCGTTCTATGCGGGATTGGGGGAAGAATGATGTTTTCATCCTTACCTGCTGTACGAACAGAGGTCAGATGTTTTTCACGACAGACGTTTAAGTTCAAATCATTTGGACGAGTACTCTCACCTACAACTTGACCTTCATAAGACTGCTCACCCGGAAGAACAAATTGTCTACCACTTGAGAGAACGTTGAAAAGTGCATAAGGAGTAATTTTACCTGCTCTATCTGAGATCAAAGCACCGTTGGCACGGGCAAGCATCTTACCCACATGTGGCTCATAGCCAATGAAGTATGAAGACATAAGTCCCTGACCCTTAGTATCTGTAAGGAAGGTAGAGCGGTAACCAATGAGACCACGAGAAGGAACGATAAATTCCATACGTGTACGGCCTTCTCCAAAGGGAGACATGGCCTCAAGTTTTCCTTTACGGGAAGCCATTTTTTCAGTGATTACACCGGTAGATTCATTAGGAACATCCAGAACTAATCTTTCAAATGGTTCCATTAACTGACCATCGATTTCTTTAGTAATTACTTGTGGACGAGCAATCATAAGCTCAAATCCAGCACGACGAATCTCTTCAAACACTACGGCAACCTGAAGCTCTCCACGGGCCTTTAGGATGAAGACTTTTGGATCTTCTGTTGGCTCATATTTGAGAGAAACGTTCTTACGAATAGCATCAATCAAGAATTCTTCCAGACGGCGTGAAGTGAGGTACTCACCTTCTCGACCTGACATGGGAGATGTATTTACTGAAACCTGTACAGAAACAGTAGGCGGTTCAACTTCAATCCTTGGAAGAGATTCTGGCTTTTCAGGAGCACAAAGCGTGTCACCAATATCGCCATTATCAAATCCAGAGATAATGACAATCTCTCCGGCTTCAGCAGATTCAACAATGGACATACCGAGACCATCGTAAATTTGCAGAGAAGTAACTTTGAAGGTCTTACTCTTACCTTCTGCTCCCATCCACAAAATCTGCTTGTTATTATTAATAACACCTCTTTGAATACGTCCAACCATCAAAGCTCCAAGATAATTGGAATAAGAAAGGTTAGTCACCAGAAGCTGAGCAGGACCAGTCTTATCAACTTTCGGATCTGGATAATAATCACTAACAAAGAAATCGAGCATCGGCTCAAGATTTCCTTCTCTTCTATTTTGATCATCTGACGCATATCCTGCGCGTCCAGAACCATAAAGGAATGGAATATCTAAATCCACTTCATGCCCTGATTGAGAAGCAAGTTCTAAAAGAAGATCTTCGATTTCTCCCTTCACTTCATCAATACGCTCATCCGGGCGATCCACTTTATTGATAAATACGGCAATTCTGATATCTCTCTCTATAGCTTTAGATAATACAAAACGCGTTTGCGGAAGAGGACCTTCAGAGGCATCAACCAAAAGCATAATACCATCAACCATCATTAAAGATCGTTCTACTTCTCCACCGAAATCGGCGTGTCCAGGAGTATCGAGAAGATTGATTTTGGTATCTTTCCAACGGATGGCACAGTTCTTGGCCTTAATGGTGATTCCACGTTCCTTTTCGAGTTCGCCGGAATCCATTACTCTTTCTACAAGCTGCTCATGAGCTGAGAATAGTCCTGATTGCTTTAATAATTCATCTACTAGAGTTGTTTTACCGTGATCCACGTGCGCCACAATGGCGATGTTCTTCAATTTCATGCTTAATTACCTTTTGTCTTGGAATGCAAATACCTTAATGGATGCGTGCCTTTTTGACGAGTTAAAGTTAAGTGAGAAGCTGCTCTTGTCTTAAGATACTTATGGCGACTTTCACCCCGTCCACGGCAGCTGAAGTAATTCCGCCAGCATATCCAGCTCCCTCGCCGCAGGGATATAGACCATTATGGGAAACAGAAATCAGGGTATTTTTGTCTCTTAGGATCGTTAAGGGTGCGGAAGTGCGTGTTTCCGGGGCGATCAGCAGAGCATCCTTATGAATAAATCCCGGAAGACTACGATCAAATTCAAGGAGTCCCTGCTTAAGGTGCTTATTGATAAAATCTGGGAATATTTGCCGGATATCGGCCTTAAAAATACTTGAGGGGGAAGAAGTTTTTGGCAGATCTCTTTCATCCAGCTTCCCCTCCATGAATTCTTTGATGGTCATTGCAGGTAATTCCCGGCCCGTGGCGTGCTCCTTGGAAAGAGCATAGGCCTTCTGCTCAATTTCATGCTGAAACTTAAGTCCGGCCATGAGGTCATCTGATTTAAGGTCCTTATCGGTCTTAACTGAAACTACCAGAGCAGCATTCGACCAGGGAGAATTGCGAGCAAAATTACTCATTCCATTGACTACAATTCCATTTTCTTCAGTTCCTGAAGAAAGGACATATCCTCCAGGACACATGCAAAAACTATAAACTCCATGGTCACTCCACTTATCATGCCAACTTAAGCGATAACGAGCAGAACCTAATTCCTTGGCCTCACAAAAACTACCATATTGGAGAGAGTCGATATACCTACGAGAATGCTCTACCCGCACGCCCACAGCAAAATCTTTTAGCTTCATGGCGATCTTAGATTCTATGAGGTGTTGGTAAAGATCTTGAGCTGAGTGACCAGTCGCAAGCACGATATGCTTCGAGCGAAGAGTGTCTCCAGTGGAGAGCTTCACTCCTGTCACTTGATTATTCTCGATAATCAGTTCATCGACTCTGGTGTTGTAGCGAATCTCACACCCCTTGGATCTCAGCCAATCTGAAATTTGAGTAATGATGGTCCTAATCTTATTGGATCCCAAATGAGGATTCGATTCATAAGCTGTTTCCGGAGGAGCTCCGAAATCCACAAACTTCTTCATGACATAGGAAACAAGATCAGACTTAATTCTCGTAATGAGCTTCCCATCAGAAAAGAGTCCTGCTCCACCTTCTCCGTAACAAACATTGGTTTCCGGATCAAGCTCTCCATAGCGCCAGAACTTCGCAATCTTGAGCATTCGTTTACTGGCCTCATCACCTCTTTCGATAATGATGGAGGGTACACCATGCTCGGCCAGACGAACGGCACAGAAAAGCCCACCAGGCCCAGCACCAATGATAATAGGCTTACTTTCCAGGGGGCAGAAGGTCGGGAAAGTTTCGGGACCAGGATAAGCATCATTTTCATGGGTAAGAGCTTCTAAGACGTAGAGGAAACTTGGCTTCTTGCCTCGAGGAGCTCCACGAGCATCCAGACTTTTGGAAATCATCCTGAAATCAATGATCTCAGGATATGTCTTTTTCACATAAAGGCTAAGGTCCACATCAAAGGGGAGATCAAATTGATACTTTTTTGGCATAATGACGGGTTTTTACATTACGCATCGTAGAAAATCAAAGAATTTCATTACGATGAGGATTATATTAAGATTTCCCATCATCAGGAGAGGCCATGAAACTGGGATTACTAGTAATTGCGACAGAAATATTAGAAGGAAAGATCGTTGATCTCAATACTCGTTCTTTGGCCCATTTTCTAAAAAAACTGCATTTGGAACTCAATGAAGCTCATACCGTACGAGATAATGAAGAAGATATCAAAAGAGGATTAAGCTCCCTCTTAAAGACCTGCGATTTTATCATCACTTCAGGGGGACTGGGTCCCACTCTGGATGATCTCACAAAAAATGTGCTGGCATCGTTTTTAAATACTCCTATCACCTATTCTCATGAAGCTCATAAAGTGGCCGAAAGTAATTATGAAAGACTGGAGAGACCTTATCCAGGCAAGGAGCATGCCTACTCCTTCTTGCCCGAGGGAGTGAAGGCCCTCTCAAATTCCACGGGTTTTGCTCCAGGGCTTTTTGCTGAATATCAGGGCAAATTTTTTCTGTGTGCTCCGGGAGTACCTCGAGAATTTAATTCAATGCTGACCGATCATCTTCTTCCTTGGATTGAGAAAAATCATAAGCAAGTCTACTTCATGGAAAACGTTGTTTTCAGAACCAGAAGAGTTCCAGAGGAAAAAATTTTTGGAGAAGTCGATTCAGAGTTATGGAAGAAATTATCAAATTTGGGAGATGTAAGTTCTCTTCCAGGAATAATGGGAGTGGATATTGGAATCAAGATTAAGGCAACTGATGAGAAAGGGCTATCTCAGAAGCGCCAAGCAGTAATTGCTATTATGGAGAACTCTCCGGTCAAAAAGCATATCTGGCATCAGGGTGAAGCGAGACTTGAGGAAGTCATTGTGAAGCTTGCCAATGAAAAAGGTATAACCTTTGGATTTGCCGAATCCTGCACTGGTGGACTTTGCTCTCATCGCATAACCAATATTTCTGGCAGTAGTAAATCTTTTATGGGCTCAGTTATTTCCTATGCTGAAGCCGTGAAGACGAGTGAGCTAGCGGTGTCTGCAGAACTTATAGTGAGCAAAGGAGTCGTGAGCCTGGAAGTAGCCGAGGCCATGGCCATCGGATTGGCCCAGACACTGGAGATTGATTTCGCTGTTTCCATAACAGGATTTGCTGGACCCAGTGGTGGAAGTCCGGAGTTACCTGTAGGATCAGTTTGCATCGGTCTGCATGTGAGAAATAAAGTCACTCGATCATTTAAGCTCCGCTTATTTGGAGACCGTGAACAACTAAAAGAGCGCTTTGCTCAGGCCGCCCTCATGGTGCTTCACGAGAGCATGGAAGAATTTGCCTAAAACCGACTCGATTTATAGGCGAATCCCAAGTAAAGTCACCTTGTCTCCTAATAAAAAACAATCACTTACAGAAGCCCTTAAGAGACTCAACATTCCTCTGAGATAATGACTCGTATTCATTAAGAAACTTAAGTGAAAAATCCGATAGTTAACCAGTGAGGGATGACACGGATGTTTAACTCGAAAGACTTTTCTTTATTTATGAAATCGACTTATTTCTTGCTGCTTACAGTGGCCTTTCAGGTATTCCTGAGTGGCTGTATGCCAGCGAGTACTGCACCCAGTGTAAAAACCAATAGCAGCACAGACAGTGGTTCAGGCTCCACGACTCCTCTCTATCAGGAACCAACTTTTCCATTTGAAGGAATCTTTCTGCAAGAGGGTGCGGTACAAACAACAACACAATTCACATTGCCAGTAGACTTTAATGACTCCTTCCTCATTAGAGGAAAATCTCTCTCTCTTTATCTAAGAAGGATTCCTAGCTCCACCAATATTTGTCTTGTAGGAAAATACAATTATATCTCGGGCCAGGATAAGTTTCTTATCCTTTCGGCCAAGGCAAAATCTTATACAGATCTGATTAATAAAACTACCGAGTTTTATCTGCAAGTTGAACCGGGAAATGGCGACGCCAATCAGAATGATTGCCTAACCTATAATCTCTCCACTGTCTTATATACTGGGGCCAGCTCTCCCAGTTTGAGTTTTAGCCTTCAGCAGCTTTGTACTAACTGCTCGACCTCGGTTACCAGCACTCCCTTGAAGCTTTACTTTACTAATGGTGAAGAAGTCCCAAGTCTCAGCATGGGATCTGCTACTATGATTATCTCAGGGAGCGCAGGAAATGTTGGTAATGCCTGTGTTGAAACCACTGCTTGTAAGGCCCGTGGCTTTGATTGTTGCCTAGGTTCTCAGTGCGTGAAAGATGGTGCTGTAAGGCCAAGTGCAATTACCGCACCAGGCTTTCTTGCCGCTCAGGAAGATGTGCGCTTAAATCCTAATCGCTTTGTGGTCTATCCTCAGTTCTATTTTGTTTGCCAAAGTCGTCCTGACACGAATCCCGGAGGAGATAATCCAGATAGCTCAGATCCGGACTATGAAGCTGCCATAAGGCTTAAAGAACTCTCTCATCTCTACCAGTGTCTTAATCAAGTAGACGGAGAATTCTCTTACTGCACGGTTAAGTTCTCACAAGCTTCAAAAAGCATTCCGGGCAATTTCTCTGCTGCCACTTTAGGTTTCACCGAAGATGTTAACTTTGGCAGTCTAAATCCCAATTTTGCCGGGACCGATTACATCAATAACATTGTAAAAGTCGACTATGGTGGAACAGTTCTTTATGAGCAAAATAAAACTCCTGCAAGTGGTGTGACTCTAGTTAGCTCTAATCGCAATGATAATCTTGTGCAAACTCAGTCAGTAAATGTTACCGCCAGTTTGCCTTCCAATGCTATCGACGCAAATCTTTATCTGACTTATAAGATTGATGGAACTTGTGAGGCCATTGGCAGCACCATGGCCCGATGTTCAAAGACCTATATCCATGCAGCTGATGCCTCCTTAAAAATGAGCTCAACCTGGCATGACAGCAGTAAGGTTTATCACCTTCCTACCTATGCTGACCTCTCTTCCCTTTCTAGTGTCATCGTTAAGATTGGCGGGATTACGGTTCCGGAAGATAGCTTAACCTGGTCCAAAGTGGTGACTAGTGAGCTTCAGGATGGTGTTATGAGACCACGTCCAAGAATTGAATTTAATCCCACCTATCAGATTCATCCTAATCAGAAGATTGAGATTTCCTATTTTGTAGTTACCGATGCCAGTAAACTGTTGAGCATGAGAAAGAATGCCCAGTCTCAGATCAATGCTATGTGTACCTGTGGATCTTCTCTTAAATGCAATATAAGGCCCGTATACAGCAGCGATAGTAAATCTTTGGTAAACTATGAGTGCATTTATCCAACTCCCAGTGATAATGAGCCACCGGTTAACCAAACGGTCTTTGTATCAAATAAAAACGTTCCTCATCGGTATTTTGACGAAGGTGGAGTGAGTTATGATGAGGAATACGGTTCAGCTCCCAATCAAGAACTGCTTCCCTTCTCCTATATCAATAATGATATTCTAAAACCTAATAATGTTGCGGCCTATGTAGGCTTCAATGAGATCTATGGCTCCTTTGCTAAGACCGGAACACGGATAGCCAGACCGGCAAAACTTGTTAAAGTAAAAAAAGACAAAGAGTATGACATTATCGTGAGTTCAGGTTCATTTTCTTCTTGTGCGACTTGCGGCACAGATTACTACTCCTCTCTGCAGAAGATTTTCCCTCAGAATTTTGCTGGTCAAGGTGGTGGATATACTCCAGACTACCTGGAATCAAGAAGAGAAAACAGTACAAGTATTTATCGCTCAGATGATTTGCTTTATGGAAGGGCCTGTTTTGTTCCGGCCACCATGATTCCTTGGACTCATACCACGGGAAATTCTCCTCGTGAACAGCGCCGGATCAGATTAAGTGGCCAACATTTCTTGTTTGCCAATGGCTATTCAAGAGATTGGTATGGTTTTGATTATGGCTCCCTTATTGGCTCCTTTGACGGGGTTAGCTGGTTCTCCATTGGTAATCAAAGAAGAGTAAAGGCAAAAGGAAAAAAACTATATCTTGCAATCAATGCTTATTATGGAGACCTGAGTGTCGACAGTAATTTTAATGTTTCAATCAGCGAATCCAATATTTACTCCTCTCCTATTCCTGACCACGATACTGAAAGTGATGGGGCCCAATGCCAGAAGGCACATTACTGCTCTACCGATAATGATTGTTTTACACAATTGGGATATGAATACTCTTGTCAAAATATCTCGGGCCTTACAACTAACTGGCCTCAATTCGATGCCAATAGTGAAGAAGTCGTAGGATCGAGCTTAAGAAGCCTCTCTAACATCGTTGGAGGAACCAATGGCCAAAGTAAACGTTGTGTTTACCGAGGTCGAGGTGCCCCTTGTCTGAATAACCTCTATGGTGCCAATGGGACAACCTTCAATGGAACGGCTGTTGTGGGTCACCTAAGTTGTTCTTCAAACAATTCTTGTGCTCCAACCAACTCCAGTCGCTTTAATGATAGAATAGCCCGTTTTGCCAACAGCCCACTTGCGCAAAACCTTGCAGAAGTTGTTAGCCCTCTCGGTGATACCGTGGGATTAGGTGCCAGAATCATAGGAAGACCTTTCGATTACTACGGTAAGACGACTGCCCCATCCCTTGCCCTGACTTCGCTCAGCCAAAATAATGTGGGGGGCATATGCACTCCCGGTAAAGACATTATGTATTCAACTACTACCTATGAATTAAATTCTCGCACCCCAAGTGCCAATACTGAAAGCTCGGATAAAATTCTAGGTGTCGGAACGACCATGTCTACTACCATGAGCTCAAAATACTTAAATGCCTGCCCTGCTACCGATGCTACAGGGGTTGCTCTTCAGAATTATGATCTTAATTTGGGAAGTGGAACACTTAATAACTTCTCCATCACCCAGAATATGTCCACGAATCTGTTGAACATCACTCCTTTTGTTTCGCAAAATATCTTCAGCTCTTTAAATAGTGCATCTCAAGTTAAGACCATTGGGTATCAGAAGAATGCTTGCCTCAGAGCTCCTGGAGCATCATGCTTTTCAGATATGGAGTGTGCTCCTTCAACCCTTATAGCCGGCAAGGCCAGAGTCGCTAATTTTACTGGCATTCTCAGTGAAGCAGAAGAAAAGTTCTGGGAAGAAGAATTAATTTGCGGAAATCCTGATTATAAATACATCTCTTCAGGAGTAATCAACTCTGCTTTCTCAGTTAAGAACAATAAGTGCTGTCGCGATATCGGCAAAACCCTATCCGTCTACACTCAGACCGACTCATCCAACTTCCAGTGGTGTGATGTGGGAACGAAAGCAGTTAAGGTGGCCGGGGTTAATACTTCCATCTCGAGCTCAACCCGTTATTCCCGAGTTCATACTGCCTATGACAAGATGACATGTAACCCAACTCAAACCAGTTCCACTAAATCCTTTGCACTCTCCATTGCGGCCAGTAACCCAAGCGAAAGACTAACCCAGATTTTAGGACAGTATAAAACCTTGGACACTATCAATGAGCGCACTTGCTGCACAAAGAATTGGGTAAGAAGCTTCCATACTGAAAATGGCGGAGGTCATAATTTTGTTAATACCAAATTGCAAAATATTAACAAAGAAATGTTCAAGCATGTTAGCTGGTTTCCGCAAGATACTACTGTTCCAACAACAGAGACCCCATTTGAATGTGATATGGCCGAATATGCTAATAGCTCATGCGAAGTAAGATCTTTCTCTCCTAGCGAGGAAGAAAAATACTTAACCTGGGCCGGTTCACTCGAGCTACTGGGTATTCCTCAGGTCGCAGTGAGAACAAATGATGAAATCTATAAAATAGTTGATAATAACCAGAATGATCCAGGCCCTGTAAAGGCCGTGCTCGATGACTCTATCGAAGACGTAAATATAGTGGGGCCAGACTTCCAGGAGCCAGGCTCTACTTATTATTCAGCAGCTAGCTACAATAAATTCAAGATGACGAGTTTGAAGAAAGTTTTCTCTGAAAATGAATTTAATTGTTGCGTTCCTTCTGGTGAAGAAATCCCAGCCTCTGTGACCCCTGCTCAATGTTGTACGGGATATGTGGCCAATGATAATAACGTCCGCCGCTGCTGCTTGCAGGATTTTACAAATTTAACGGTCTATCTTAATCGTTATGTTTCATCTGAAGGAAGAGGTCTACCGGACAATGCTTACGATCCCAAGACAGGATACATTAAGGATCCAGGACAAGTTCAACTTTTAGCGGCCCAGAAGAATCTCTGTTGCTCAGGTAAAACCATGACTGGAGTTGCCATTAGTAAATTATCTATTCCGATTACTGGAGGAACTTATCTTCCTCAAGGAACACTTACTACCAGCAGACGCTTCACCTACAGAAATGATGAAGTTGATAATAACTCAGAGACCAACTTCATTGGCTCCAAGTATGATGATGGAATAAGATGGAATAATCACGTATATTGCGTGCCAGAGGGCTATGGAAACTAATACATCGAAACAATCATGGCCCCAGCAATAATCCAGCGATAGATCGCAAAATAGACTAAATGTATCCGTCCAATTAACTTCATAAAGAAGTGAACCGTAAGCCATCCCACAATGAAGGATGTACTAATTCCTGTCAGAAGGGCGATAATTCCTGTTGAGTCCTGCTCTTTCATAAGATCAGGAATTTCTTTAAGAATTCCTGCGAAGATAATAGGTAAAGAAAGGAGAAAGGAAAATGCGCCTGCCTCTTTCCTTCTCATTCCAAGAATCAGCGCCATCGTAAGTGTAATACCTGAACGACTGACTCCTGGGAAGATAGCAAAGGCCTGTGCTAGTCCAATGAGTCCCGCCAGCTTCCACTGCATCCCTTCCAGCATAGGGTGCTCAAAATGTGTCTTCCTACGATTGATAATATCTGCTAACCACAGGATGCCCCCGAAGACGGAGAGATTGAAAACAATAATCCAGGGATCTCTAGCGAACTTCGAAATCGGAAGAAGGAGAAGAATCATCATTACACTGACGAATGTAGCAAAAATGAAGTTTCTCACGAACCATCTATCCTCCCCTCCTTGCTTTAAATCTACCAAAGAGGGAGTAAAGGTCCTGACATATCTAGCGATATCATTCTTAAAATAAACAAGCACAGCGAGACCAGTCCCCAGATGCATCATAAGATCAAAGACGACACCTGGATCCTTAATGCTCATCACATAGGGGAGTAGTGCTAAATGCCCACTGCTGCTAACAGGAAGGAATTCAGAGAGACCTTGGATCAATCCATAAATAACAGCTTCTATTGGTGACATGAGAATCCTTAAATTGTANNTGCTACTTTTTATACCAAAGTATTCAAAGTTTTTATTTTCCAAGGCATTCACAAGATCCTGGAAATTCTGGAATAACTTCTGGTTAATGTCTTCTGCTTGAAGATCCGCATGATTACGGCTGAGCTCCCCAATTAAGGTAAAGAGAGAGGACACCGACGAGCGCCAGATTTCATACCGGGCGCTATCATTGCTCTTAAGGACTTCCGCAGAGGTCTCATAATAATATCCATAGAGGGCCTGAGCAATATCGGGACGAATTGTCCTATCCTCATAGTTCATGCGTCCAAAGTGATCTACTACCTGAAAAGGATTCAATTTTTCTTGTATAACTTGCTTCTTTGGTTCCATCCATTGAGAGGAATCTAGAGCAAATTTATAAAACTTAGAAGACACCGCAGGTAAGTTATCAAGCTTGTCAAACTCGACTTTATAAATTCTCCCCTGCCCCTTCATCAGTGGAATCAGCAGATCATAAGGCTTACTTTCCAAAAAGCTAAAACGCAGAAATGTCGCATGCCCAATTCTAACAAAACCAATTTCATTCACTTTCGCACTTTCCTGACCCATTAAGGCCAAGAGAGACTTCTTGTAATCAATAATGCCTTTAATCAAGGGAGTATAACTTTCCATGACTTCAACTGCATTTTGCAAATTCAACCCGAGTGACAATTTGTTAAACTCAATCATCTCACTAGCGAATTGATTATTAGTCCGTTTATCCGAGGTGATCTTAAAAGAAGGATTCTCAGTCTGATAGACAAAAGAATGAATCTCTGGAAATTTATCATGTAAAAAGAGGTTTCCTTTAAAACCAATTCCGAGCAATTGTTGCAGATCAAAGGTCTTCATAAGTTCAAAATTGACTGCTCTTTGAATATCTTCAAAATAGAACACAACCTGAGTTCTATAATTTAGTCTTTTCTGTATTCCATGAAACTTAAAAGAAGGAATAAGCATCATCTCATTTGGATTATAGGAAAATTCCAATCCTAAAAAACTACTCGAGACTAAGACTGTCTTGGTATCTTCAGCGGTTTTAACTTTTATCCGCTGGTCGATTTTATCATTTACACTAATTGGCTCCTCTATTTCAAACCCTTGAAATAAAGGAGAAGCCAGTGCAAAAACCAGAGTAAGCGGGAGAAAAAGAATAAGCCCTAGGATAAAACTAAAAGTTGAAGTTGAATAAACAGTGGTAAAAGTAATGATTTCTTTAAAAGTTCTTCGAGAAACGATGGCCGGAAGATCAAAGATAAGGAAAGGAGCAGTAAATATTCCAATCACGACCCTGAGTACCCCACCGAGTCTCTTCCACAGAAGATTTCCACTCCCTCTAAGACTTAAAAAGAATTCTGAAACTGAGACTCCAAAAACTAATGTACTAATCATTCTGAGCATGGTGAATATCAAGAACACTGGACCGACATGCAAGGCACTTGAGAAAAAGTTCAGAAAGTCCTTAATCATATCGGCCGCAAAGCCCAGATCCTTGGCGATAACATTCCAAAAAGCAGTAAGACTAGGACCGAGTAGAGTATCAAAAGCACTAGGAACAATCTCAAGGAGTGACCTAAAATCATCAAATGGCATCAGGATGACATAAAGGCCATAGGAGATAAGAACATCACCAATAATGGCAGAGACCCGTAAAAGACTATTGGCGGCCGGCCGAGCTCCTCCCTTATAAACAGCAAGTCCTTTTTTACGAGGAGCTTTTTTTATTTTTGGAGAAGGCAAGGTTCTTTCTGGGATATCTTCCACCTCAAAATCCTTAAGAGGAGAACTTTCATCCTTTCTCTTTTCTGGAGTTATTCTTTTTTCCTCTACTGGAACTGGTGGTAAATCTGGATCCACCGGGACGGCTTCATTTCTCACCTTGATCTTTATCTCCAGATCTCCCACATTGATTATGTCGGTTTCTTCCAGAATGACATAGCGACCAGTCGGAATTTTCTTTCTGTTTACAAAGGTGCCGGTAACACTGCCGTGATCCATCAATGAAATTACATCCTGCTCTAAAACAAAAGTGCAATGACGAGGAGAAATTGAAGGATCAGCTATGATAATATTGCCGATCTCTCTGCCAACCGTGAGCTGATGGGTAATCCCATAAACAGGAGTTTCCTCCATATTTGTAAGCTCGAGCTCAAAGACTTTTACTATACGGAGCTTATCAACATTTCTCATTGAAGATTAATCGCCTTTATAAGTTGGCAGTTAAGTAGATCCATCTGGGGCAATTGCTTCCCATGGATGCTTCTGTAAAACTATTGAAATTACACTAGTTTAGTTTCACTTTTTTTAAAGAAAAAGCCAAGAGTTTAGAAACCCCTCGCTTTAGTTAGGAGTGCCACCGTTAGAGCCTTACAATTAAGGTTCAGTATCAGCTTGCGAGAAAGTGAATCTTTAAGATTTTGGGGAAATCGTCCGAAAAACAAGAAGATACGGTACACAAAGGCATTTTTATGAAACAAAGAAAACTCGCCCCACTTCTTGCATTCTCCATGAGTCTGCAAATGATGGTGGCCCCAGTAGTGGCCCACGGTAATGATAAGGCCCCTGCCCCTACTTCCTCCTCCAGTGGTGCTTCTACAGCAGAAGTCTTTAGCGCTGTTTTAGGAGTGGGTCAGCAGATCCTAGGTCAAATGAATCAAAATCAAATGAGTCCGCAGCTCTCGATAGATATGGCCGCTCTTCAACAGCAGCAAACTCCGCAAATGGATAAATACTTCAATCAACAGAAGCTCTCACAAATCCCAGGTCTCGCCAAATACCTTGCCTTGAATAATATCAATCCTCAATTGCTTGACTGTAAGACCTTACCTACTACCATGCATGAGGCAAAGAATGAAGTTTGTCGAATTGGAGTAACCGGCGACAGAAATATCGCTCCTGCCATGCAGTTGCAGGAAATGAATATCTACCATAATCAATACACACAGATTAATAAGATCTATCGAAACTTCAGTGCCAGCAGTAATACCGAGGGTCAGCTCTTTGGTGTTGGCTGTATGAACAATGCCATGCAAATCTTGGGTGGTTTCTTTCAATACCGAATGAACGAGTTAGATAAACTAACTACAAATTTAGAAGCCATCAACAATCAATTTCGCGAAGCCTCTCGCTCTGATCTAGACGCTATCGAAGAATCTACAGCAGTTCTTGAAGGCGGAGACTCAGATCTTGCGAACAAAGTAAAAACCAAAAGACCAGATCTCTTTGACTTCAATAAGCGCTTTGAAAATGCTGCCTGTGCCTCGATCATGACTGGTGATAAATTTAATGATATTGGAAAAAGTAACGGTCTAAATGAAATCAGTAAGACTCTAAAGAGAACTCTTACAACTCCATCTGGTAAGTTCTCGGGAGAATCTTATTCCACTTCTCACGCAAATGTTGTTGAAAACATCAATCAATTAGCTGATAAAGTCGCGAAGCAAATGGAGTTAAATTTCACCACTCTCTCTCGAGATGGGAAGGGCTACTCTGATGTGGTCGCTGGTATGAGAGGCTTAAGTTCAAGCCATGGTCTCAGTGGTGCTCTTTCTCCCGATCTTTTCTCAGACTTACAAACTAGTTTTGTCGAAAAGAATGAAAAGATGAAGTCCGATCTCTCCGATGTGGCCAGTGAACTTGGATCTCTAGGTGCAAAAGCCTTTGAGTCCATCAGAAATCCTAATTCTGGAGCCTTTGAAAGTGAAGTTGCTACTATTGAAACAAGAATTAAAAATAGCTGCTTAAGAAGCTCCACCGATCTTGATACTGTCTTAGGCAAGATCTATGATCCCACTTCTTCGAGCTTTGCCAATAAAAACGCCTCTAATTTTCTAAAAGATAAGCTTAAGCAAATCATGGAAAATGATCAAACCAGCTTAGAGAAAAAACTCGCCGAACTTAAGGCAATTGAAACTCAAGCAGGTTCTCGCTACTTCCTTAAAATGGAAAACTCTTACGAAGTTCAGGAAGTGGATGCCAATGGAAACCTTGCTACCAAAATAGTAGGAGCTTCTGCTAACAGAACACCTAGCTCTTACTTCACAGACGTTATCAGAAACTGTGAAGCCCAGTTTAAAGTCAATCATCTTGGCAATAAGATGTCAGGTGCTACTGCTGTTCAGAAACTCAGAACTCTTCATCAGCAATATAAGTCTCTCGCCAAGAATCATGCTCAACAGGCCCGTGACGAAATCAGAAAGAAGATGATTCAATGTGATAACTCGGTAGATGCCAACAATCAGGCCGTGGGTTCATGTACTCCTGAGTTATTCAATACAGGAGCTCCCGGATTCTGTGCTAATGCTGCCCTTTCATGTTCTAAGAATATGCAAACCTGTACTCAGCATGCTGAGAAGTTTGTAAATGAAATCAAGACTGAGCGCACGGCCAGAGTTAATAACTACAAGGCCCTGGTTCAAAAAAATAAGCAAGACATCGTTAAGATCTTCGATACTGCACTCTCAACTTATATGCGTGATGGAGAACTTCTTCGTGGCGCCTTTGGGGTTGGCTTTACCTCTCCTACTGGGATTGTCAGAGAAGTTATGCCAGAAAGTGCGAGATATCTAGATTCTTTCCAGAGTGCTACATCAGGCTCGCCTGATGGACGACTTCTTCTGGAAGACCCGGATAAGTACGTGGCCATGTTTAAAAAGAATGTTGAGAACCTAAAGAAAAGTGTACAAGTACAGCAAGATCAGATCATGGGTTCTGGAGGAAGAGGCTCTGGCGGTCTCTTAGCCGAGCATATTAAGGCGACCGAGAAGAATTACAAAGAAGTTGCTCGTGATGCTGATAAATTTGCCCAGGCCTGTATTCAGAAGCATGATCAGTTCGTGAGCGCCAATGAAGCTCAGAGAAATCAGCAGCAAGCTGAACAGGTTAAGAAGAACCAGGAAGTTGGGGAAAAAGTGACTGAGTTCTGTCGTAAGTATAGTTTGGCCCAAACTCACCCAGGTCCTGCCTGTAACGGTAATATCGAAGACCTTACCAAGACAGCTGCTTCCTTGGGTTCAACCGATGCCGCCAATGAATTAGAACGATTGTGTAATGGCTATAATAATGAATCCAATACAAATTCACTCGATCCAGAAATCATGTGTAAAGTGTTGGCGGAAAAAGATGGTGGCACAGAGCCAAAAATTTGCACCACCTGGAAGGCAGAATTAGAGCAGCACCAGTGTAGAGACGTTGAAAGTGATAAAGGTGGGGTTATTAAGAGTCCATGTGAATACTTAGAAAGCCTCATATTTAAATCTTATAATCGCATCGTAGTGAATGAAACGGGTCGATCAGCTGGAGATTATGCTTCCCCCGCCATCTGTGCCGCTGGCAATGGCGGAGACCGGGGCAACACCAAGCTCGAGGCTATCCGGGTGTTTGGAGAAGTCTTTACTGGCCAGCAAGCAGGAGTCAGACCGAATTAAAACCACTTTACTCGGTTGAGATCGGATATTCTCAACCGATAAGGTCTTTATGATAGTTGTACGTCATCGGATGATAAAAAGAAGCCTTTCCCTATTAGTGACATTGTTCACTCTCTCTTCATGTAACCCTACTACTATTCAGGGCAGTAATGTCAGAAGCAATGTGGTTGCTAATGATGGTTCATATGATGGTAAGGCCTTTATCTATCGAGACAATCCCAGCATTCTTGCCGGCCCCAAATACGGTCCTAAGAACCCGGATATGGGCTCTATTATGGATGGGCTTAGAGCAGAGCTCATTACGACTAATACTCAGTTGAACGGCAACTGCTCTATTGAGTTCTTCTTTTTTGGCACCTATCCAGCCGAAGTATCTAATTGCATCAGATCACTTAAGAATCATGATAATCTGCAATCCCTGACTCGTAAGGCAGATAAGACCTGGATGTATGAGCCAGGAACTTCTGAGTTCTATCAAACCAATAGTCTCTATCATATTCAGAAAGGAGTGAACACTTTCTACAGTAAACTTCAATTTGCTTACGATCGTATTCATAGTCTTTCATTCTCTATGCCAAAATCGATTCCATCGTATCTGAAGGATTCGAAGATGTACTGGTTTAAGGGTGTTTCTAATACCGATAGTAAACTTTTTAGAAATGATTATTTGAATGCCTTTGCTCAATGTAATGAAGATAAAAATGCTTACTTCTCGCCAGCAGGCCCTGAGCTGTGTTTTGGATACCACTCCTCTTTTCCTGGCTTCTACTTTGTTCAAGACCCTACGGTTATCTATCACGAACTTGGGCATGCTCTGGTCTCGATCATGATGAATTTAAGAAATGGAACCAGTAGTTCTGTTCAACATAAATTGCGATCTAATTTAGGATCTTTTGGCTATGACGAAGCGGGGGCCCTCAATGAAGGTATAGCGGATTACTTTAGCTTTGTGATGAATAAACGAACTCACCTGGGCGAATGGGCCATGGGAAAAACCGCTAAGCAATCCCGGCCTATGGCCGAAAGCGAATCCGTTCATATCACAGGAATTGCAGAAACCAGTGAAGGCCGTCTCTCATATCCACAATTTCTTCTCTACGATCCCAACTATCCGGACTCTCCTTATGAAGATGTTCATTATGCAGGTCAAATTGTAAGTCACTACCTGGTGGCCCTTACTAAATCTTTTAAGAATAAATGTGGAATCTCTTCTGAGTCAAACGGGGGCCACGATACAGCAACTTCTTATGTCATGATGCTTGTTGCAGAAACTTTAAGTGAGATTGGAGATCTAAATGCCAAGGGCATTGATGACTTCGGCTCCCCTTTTGTTCTGGATATCTTCTTCAATAATCTTAACCCTAATGACTCTTATCTTTGGTCACAGATCATTAACCAGACTACTTATCGCCGCTTCTTTCAAATTTTCGCTAAGAATATTTATAAGTATATGACTCCATCCATTGGAGGACTGTGCCCTGCCTTCACAAAAAATGATTCTGAAAAACTGTTGGATGACTACGGTCTTCTACTCTTTAAGACCTATAATGATAATGGAAATAGCTCCTCTGATCGCGCTGTGACCTATACCAATGCAGTTAGTTTTATTCCTTCTCAGCCTTTAACGAGTGTGACTGAAACGAATCGAAGAAAATCAGTTCTGGTTTCTAAGGAACTTCTTTCCCTGGCCGAAAAGACCGACAGTACTCCTGATGCCATTAGTTACTACATCATTGATAATCGCAGTGATATGGAAGGCCTCCTTCAGGATCTTCTCTTTAAGGGTCTCTCAGTTCCTATTTCATCCGAAGTAGCGAGTATTGATTACAATAATGGTAACATTAAGATTTCGCCTGGAGAAATTGTAGCTGTCATCCCAAATCTACATAATTCATCCAATAGTGTTATGGCAGGAGTTCAGCTCCTGGCCAATGACTGGGATCATGTTCACATCACAGATACCACCACGGGGAATTATAAACCATGTGTGCTTGATGCCACTACAACAGTAGATCAAGGTGGAGAAGCTGGAAATACGTGCTTGCCCGCCAATGGTTATCCAGATAAGGATTATAAGCGACTGGTTAAGGATCCGGTCACTAAACTCTTCCCAACCGATGCAGCTGCTCCTGCATGTCTCGTTCAGCTCGCGGATGATACCAGTACCCGATGGGTTTCGCAGAACGAGTTTAGAAAAAAACAGGGCCTCTCTTTAGTAGATAAGGACTGCTTGGGTTATACCACGAGTGGAACTACCGATAGTGACTTCACTTTTAATCCCCATGAATGCTTGGTTCGTTTCCTTCCAGGAGCAACCGATGCCTTCTTCTCCAAGATTGATCCTCAGAAAAACTACTATGAATCGGTAGTTAAAATATCAGATACAATGCAGTTCAATTCAGGGAATCTTCTACTTATGGAAGTAAACCGCTGGATTCCACCGGGAACAAAGTTTAGATGTCGTTTAAGGGCCCGCTTTAGTAATTGTTCCGATTGCTACAATGATAGCACTAACGGCAATGATGACTTTCTGGACTCGGATTATAATGGTAGTAAGCCCTTTAAAATCATTAACTTTGAATTTGATGTAAATGATTAACCGCCGTTATCTCTACCTTCTTACTGCTGCTTTGATAGTGGTCATAACCTATGCCCTTACTAATCGATCTCCCGAGAGACCTATCGCTTCAAAATCCACTCACTCACCACTGCCGCCTCATTCAGAACCCAAAGAAGTGAACAAACAAATTAAAGTGAAGGGTAGAAAAGTCTTGGGACTCACACCTGGTGAAGAAAATAAAGAAGTAGAAGACTTAAAGTTTGCCAATGATATATCGGAAGAATGGCAAGAAGGAGTGGAAAAGGCCCTGCGTGCGCAAGGAGGCAGTAGTCTCAGTGATATTGATATCAAAAAAACCGATTCCTTTATCTGGGCCCATGAGGGAGTAGCCTTGAATGTAGAATCGGTCCTCATTACGCTTAAGAACCACAATGGTGAAGAAAGAAAGTTTCGTGCCATGGTGGATTCAGAAAGTGGTAAGATTCTTCGCACTTGGGATCATCCCGTTATTGACCCTATGAATCCCCGAGAAAGTCGCGGTGTAAGTATCGATCCTCGTTATCACAATAATTAACCATCTAACTCAAACAAATCTTATAGTTTAATCAAATTGCCTGGGGCTCATCCTCCTCGTAGACTTTTTCTTTAAAGGGGGAAACCATGAATGACTCTCATGCTAAGACCGTCGTTATTACAGGAGCTTCCAGTGGCATAGGCAAGGCGATAGCCCTGACCTTGGCCAGAGATGGCATGAACTTGGTACTGGCCGCAAGACGAGAAGCCATCCTGCAGGAAGTGGCGAGCGAATGTGAAGCCATGGGAGGTACTGCTATTGCCGTTAAAACCGATGTTACAAATATGAGAGAAGTGGAAAACCTGAAGGAGACGGCTATCAGCTTTTTTGGCGCTATAGATGTCTGGATCAATAATGCTGGAACCATGGCCATAGGTGAATTTAATGAAACTCCCCTTGAGGCCCATGAGCAAGTTATCAAAACAAATCTCATGGCCCCTCTCTACGGCATTTACACTATCCTTCCCCATTTTAAAGAAAGAAATAAAGGTATTATCATCAACACCGTATCCATTGGTGCTTATGTTCCAACTCCTTTTGCAGCTTCATACTCAGCAGGGAAATTTGGTTTACGTGGTTTGGATGAAGCTGTAAGAAGTGAGGTGAAGGAGTTCAGCAATATTCATCTGTGTGATGTGAATCCTGCTTTTATCAATACGCCCGGCAATCTTCATGCTGCAAACTATACAGGAAAAGAAATTCACATGTCCCCACCGGTTTATGATCCTTTTCAGGTGGCCTATGCTGTAAAAAATCTTATTGATAATCCAAAAGAAAATATCATGGTGGGAGGAGCCGCTCGTCTAGCACGCTTGGTCCATTCTATTGCTCCTCATTTTCTGGGAAGTGCTATTGCTCGTTCTGCTAAGGAATATTTTAGAAAAGCAGAAGCAGCACCAATTACATCAGCTGGCCTATTTTCTCCCACGCCAGAAGGAATTACGGCCCGGGGAGAAAATATGAAAAGGCCTTCTCTTCTTAAACGGATTCTGAAGCCTTCGCCTTCAGCTTTTCATTAAGCTCTTCTATCAACTTAGGATCGATTTTGGGAACGAGTCCCTGAGGGTCCTGTTGAAGCTTAAAGCCGCTGGCAAAGAAGTTTTTAAGAGCCGTCATATCACCTTGATAGATCTTTTTCACCACTTCATCCTCAGAAGTAAGGCCAAAGTAGCCAAGGATGGATTTTGATAACTGTGGAAGATATGGAGTAAAGAACGCTCCAATGACCAGAACGTATACAGTAGATATAGCGATGGTTTCAGCTGCCTTTTCCTGATCGGTTTTAAACTCAGTCCAGGGAGCTCTTTCAGTGATGAATTGATTTACCTTCGATCCCAAATTCATGAGGTGCTCTTGACCTTTTTTAATTTGATAAGAATCAAGAAGATCATGATATTCTTTTACAAAAGTTTCAATCGAGCCAAGATGCTCACTGAAGAATGATTCAAATTTTTGAGCTTCCATTCCTTCCGGCCAGTTTTTAGCAGAAAACTTCATCGCGCGATTGATGAAGTTTCCAATGTTATTAGCAAGCTCAGAGTTAATCTTGAGTTCCATGCCTTTCCAGGTAAAACTTGAATCAGATGTTTCCGGAATTAGTGAAGTCAAATAGAAGCGAAGAGCATCTGATCCAAATTGCTCAATTGCTTCCTCTGCATCCACATACCAGCCCTTAGATTTGGAAAATTGCTTACCTTCAAGATTCACATACTGGTTAGCGGGAAGGTCGGTAACAGGGTTTACGAACCCAGTGCCTAAACTCATCACAGGGAAAATAATTGAGTGGAAAATGATATTATCTTTCCCAATGAAGTTAACGATCTTTACATCATCACTTCCCCACCAGTCTTTGATATAATCTTCACTCGAGCCTGACTCTTTTAAAAACTGCTTCGTATTGGAGACGTAACCGATAGGAGCATCGAACCAAACATAGATCTTCTTACCTTTGGCTTCCTCTAAAGGAACATCGATTCCCCAGTCAAGATCTCTAGTGATCGCTCGATCTACTAGATTATCTTTGGTGAGGGATTCGACAAAAGGAACCACGTTTTTTCTCCAATGAGGTTTCCTGGATTCAAACCATTTCTGAAACTTCTCATGAGACTTGGAAAGCATGAGATACCATTGAAAAGAGTCAACCGCATTCACATTGGTACTGTTGCAGAACTTACAAACTGGTTTCAGAAGTTTAAGCGGATCAATCCAAGTACCACAACTTGGGCACTCATCCCCACGGGCCTCAGCATATCCACAAACGTAACATTCCCCCTCTACAAAACGATCGGGTAGAAAATTCTTGCAGTCCTGGCACTGAAGCTGCTTTTCTGCTCTTCTTTCAATAAGACCTTTTGAGAGAAGATCATTAAACCACTTTAGAGTTTCTTCTTTGTGGTAATCTTTTGAAGTTTGTCCGAAAAAATCAAATTTTATATCGTACTTATCAAAAAGTGCTTTATGGGTTTGGTGCCACTCATTGACGTATTCCTGATAGCTCTTTTTCGCCTTCTGGGCGTTTTGCATGATAGCGACCCCATGCTCGTCGGATCCACTGATATGGATGGCAGTTTCGCCTTTTTGCTTTTTATGTCTGGTAAAGATATCTGCCGGTAAATAAACACCGGCTATATGGCCAAAATGAATAGGCCCATTGGCATAAGGAAGAGCTGAAGTAATCAAATATTTCATAGTGCCTCAAATAAAGTCGTTTAGAGCTAATTAAGTCTACAAAGTAAGGTGTTTTTTGTCTTTTGATTTTGACAGTTGCCCCCCCCTTTTTTATGCTCCACCTACATGATTTCCCTCAATGGTCTAAACCCAGAACAACGCAAAGCTGCCGAAACGGTGGTAGGTCCCCTCCTTATTCTGGCGGGAGCTGGCTCTGGTAAAACCAGAACGGTTACCTATCGAATTGCCCATATGCTGGATAATCTCAAGATACCGGGAAGCGAGATTCTGGCGGTGAGTTTTACCAATAAAGCAGCTGCTGAAATGAAAGAGCGCGTTGCTCATCTGGTAAGCTCAAAGATTCGCAAGGGCATTACCCTCTCGACCTTCCACTCATTGGGAATCAGAATTCTTCGAGAAGATATTCATCATCTGGGCTACAATAATCTCTTCACCATCTATGATCAGGCCGACCAGATGAGCATAGTGAGAGAAGGTTTGAAGAATTACCGGTCTGGTAAAAATTTTGATCGTGGCATAGTGATGGCGAAAATCGGTCTCTTAAAAAATAAAGGCATTTCGGCTGCAGAGTTTCCCAAAAGTGATCAGTACGACCCTGAAAATAATTACGATGGGGCCGTGGAGTATATCTACCACTTCTATCAGGATAAGCTTCAATTCTACAATGCCCTGGATTTTGACGACATCCTTTATCTAGTAGTTAAACTTTTTAATAATCATCCTGAAATCGCCAAGAAATATTCTGAGCGCTTCAAATACATCATGATCGATGAGTACCAGGATACCAATAGCCTCCAGTTCAGTATGATCCAGGCCTTGACCAGCACTCATCAGAATATTTGTGTTGTAGGAGATGACGATCAAGCGATATATGCCTTCCGAGGTGCTGATATTTCTAATATTTTGAATTTCGAGAAACAATATCCAAATACCAGCGTGATTAAACTGGAAGAGAATTATCGCTCAACCTTTCCCATTCTGAATCTTGCCAACCAAGTCATTAAAGAAAATCTAAATAGAAAAGAGAAGACCATGAGGACTTCTCAGCAGGAAGGGGCCTTACCGCAACTCTGGGCGGCCGGTGACTCCGATCATGAAGCTGCCATTATCGTGGAAGATATCATCAAGATGCAGTCTCACGGGATTCCCTTATCTGATATTGCAATCCTGTATCGGTCTAACACTCAAGTTCCTCCCATAGAAGATCAATTGAGAATTTCTCAAGTTCCCTACAACATCATTGGGGGACAAAAGTTTTATGAAAAAAAAGAAATAAAAGATATCATCGCTTATCTAACCGTTATTCAGAACCCTCGGGATGAGCTTGCTCTTAGACGGGTGCTTAATGTGCCTAACCGAGGAATCGGTTCTGTTACGTTGAATAAGTTTCTCACAATCGCCGCAGATAATAAGCAGCATCTCTTTCATGCTCTTGCCGATGTTGAAGATCATGAGGGGATTCAAACCTTCATTGGCATTATACGTAAATATCAGATTCTCTTCAATGAGCAGCCTCTCCTACCTACCATCACTCAATTAGTGGATGAAATTAATTACTATGATTTCATTGAAAAGAGTTATGACAGCACGAAACTCTCTACCCGCAAAAAAGAAGATGTTAAAAATTTCATACTTGCCGCTGATCGATTCCAGGACCGCTACCAAAGTGATGCCACTCTAAAAAACTTTGTGGAAAGACTTCTTTTGGCCGATGCTCATGATACTCAAAGCAGTAATGATGAAGCTAAGAAAAATGAAGTCACCCTTATGACTCTCCATGCATCTAAAGGTCTTGAGTTCGATAATGTTTTCTTAGTAGGAATTGAAGAAGAACTACTTCCTCATAAGAAAACCATCTTAGATGGTACCGATATCAATGAAGAGCGCAGATTATGCTATGTGGGAGTCACGAGAGCTCGAAAGAAGCTCATTATGACTTATGCAAAAGAGCGCAAAATCTACAACAAGATGACTCCTCGCTTTAAGTCTCGTTTTATTCTTGAACTGACGGAATGTTACAAGGAATTAGATCGTACTAACTTTGGAGATATGTCAGAGGATGAAGTCCAAGACTTCAAGAAAAATTTCTTTGGCAGTCTAATGGATTCGATTAAATGAAGCTTTTAGAACTTATTACTCTTTTACACAACTGGCTTACCGATAAAGATTTTATGTGGTGGCCGTTCTCATTTTTAAGACCAGAGAAGAATATTGCTATCACCTTCAAGCTTACACTTCTTATGACTGCATGCTTTGGGGGAATGGCGTTCATATTTTTTACCGTATACTCAATCATGAATAATGCTTTGACTGCTCAATCTTTTATTCTGACTTTTTTAACTTGTTTAACTTTTTTTTTCTTATGGTTCAACTTGATTACCCGGCCCTTATGGAACAGAAGAGCTAGAAATCAAAATAAGTAAGCAACTACTCCTTAGTTACTCGAAGTAGAGTTGAAGAAAAAGGCCATCCCTGGCCTCGAGAATCCATCCGTGGAAGACCTCTTCCTGATGGTCTAAAATGTAATTTATTTTTTAATTATACTATTCAACAATATCTTCAGGAATCATATTGCCTGAAGTAAAACCGGTAATCGTAAAGCCTCTTGGAAGGTAAAGTCCAAAAGTCAGGAAAGAAATAAGCATATCTTGAGGGTTTTTCTGCTCATAAATAATGAGCTTTGAAATTCCATCATAGCCGGCCTTTCTCACCTCTTCATCGATATAAACCACATGATTGTCTGGCTCAATTCCCCAGAAATAAAAATCCTTATGCCCTTCAATCAAAACTTCTTTTTGATGAGCAGGATTTCCTTCAAAGGAAACAGGAATATTGTTTTTTGAGCGGAAATGTATAGTAGTGCAACTAACCGTCAGACTCAGAACAAAAAAGAATTGAAGAATTTTCATATCCTTCAATTCTTTAGGTCGCGGAACAAGATGTCAAAAAATATTTTTAATAATGATCGAAAGTCGGTTTCTTTTTTTCAAGCATCCCATCTAATGCTTTAAAATGGTCCGATGAGCGCTGAGTGATTCCCTGATAAGCGGCCATCAACTCCAGATGCGATTGAAGATCATTTTGATAAGCATGAACAACAGCTTTCTTAGTCATTTGGAGGGCAATTGGAGGAAGAGTCGCCAATTGATCGGCAATTTCCGTGGTTTTCTTTTTCAATTCTTCCGGTAGGACCACTTGATTCACTAGCCCCATACTCAGAGCCTCTTCTGCAGTATAGGACTTACAAGTGAGGAACATCTCCATCGCTTTTCCAAAACCTATTAGCCTTGTCAGGAAAAAAGCTCCTCCATCTCCAGGCACAAGTCCCACTTTTGCAAAGGTTTCAGCAAAGGTGGCCGTGGTGGAAGAAATTCTAAGATCACACATCGCTGCCAAATCGCATCCGGCCCCTACGGCCGCTCCATTTATCATGGCAATAAGCGGTGTCTTCAACTGAGAGATGGTTGAGGGTATTTGCTGAATACCTGCTTGATAAGCTTCCCGCAGCTCATTGGATTCCCCAGCGAACATGCCGCTTTTTCCTCTCATAGCTTTTACATCACCACCGGCGCAGAAATTTTTTCCTGCTCCAGTAAGGACGATGGCCCTGACATCCTTATCCCGATCGGCATATTTTAAGACTTCAACTAAATCCTTAACCATACTGATGGAGTAAGCATTACTGGCCTCAGCTCTGTTAAGCGTAATCCATAGTGTTGAAAGATTTTTTTCAACAATTAAGTCCTCGAACTGTTTTAAATACATACTCACACTTTACCTGTACCTAGATAGGCTTTAAGAAACTTCGATTCAGTTTCACGATTTATCTTACTAAGCATAAAGCTTGATGCTTTAGCGAGCTTGGCCAAATCGATACCGGTTTTTAAACCCTGACTTTCAAGAAGATACCAAACATCTTCCGTGGCCACATTACCTGTTGCACCTTTAGCGTATGGGCAACCACCAATTCCCCCTGCAGAGGAATCAAAAATTCGAATACCTTCTTCCAAAGAAACCAGAATATTGGCCAAGGCCATCCCCCTAGTATCATGGAGATGCATCGCCAGATTATCCAGAGATATTTCAGCTTTAAGGGCCTTAAGATATTTCTTTACCTGGGAAGGAACAGCAACCCCAATTGTGTCTCCAACAGAGATTTCATATACACCCAGATTTAGGAATCTTTTTGCGACTAGGATTAATTCCTTCTCACTCATCTCCCCTTCATAAGGGCAACCAAAGGCGGTAGAGATATACCCTCTAATTTTAATACCATCTTGTTTGGCCTGAATTGCAACATCTTTCATTCTCTCAAAGCTTTCATCGACTGAGGCATTGATATTTTTTTTTGTGAAAGTATTTGATGTCGCACTAAATAGAGCAATCTCTTTGACTCCAGAAGCTTTAGCAGCTTCATATCCTTTCAGATTAGGAACAAGGCAAGGGAAGCTTATCCCTTTCTTCATTAGTGAGCCTTTGACTTTCTCAAATAAGGCAGGAGCATCACTCATCTGTGGAATCGCCGGAGCCTTTACAAAGCTAGTGACCTCAATGGTCTTAAGCCCAGCATCTGCTAATAGACTTATGAAATTAAATTTATCCTCGGTAGGAAGAATTATCTTTTCATTTTGTAGTCCATCACGAGGACCAACTTCCACAATTTTAACCATGAGTTACTCCAATTCTGCTAAAGTGACGCCACCTTGCACCAGTTCACCCACCTTAAAATTAATTTTTTTGAGCTTTCCATCTTTATCGGCCCGAATAGCATGCTCCATTTTCATCGCCTCAAGAATAAGGATAACATCCCCTTTCTTTGCGTCTGAGCCCACTTCCATTATGATTTTGAAAATTTTCCCAGGCATGGGGGAAGTTAGTCCACCACTCTGGGCCCCTGCTTTCTTCAATTTTTTGCCGGCTACCGATACCAGGGCCTCTCTTCCACTGGTCATGATCATGGAGTCCCCATCTCTATTAGGCTGACCCACAAAAGCGCTGAACCTCGAACCATTATCAAGAATAAGCTCCTGATTCTCTCTACTCAGAAGATCGAAATTATATTTCTTTCCTTTAATCGAAAAGGAAAGAGTATCTCCCTCCCGAGTAAAGTCTTCTGCTTTAACTTCCTGACCATTAATGCTAAAAGTCTTTTCCATATTAATTCCTAAACCCGGTTAATTCAGTCCAAGGATTCTTGAGTGATGCCGAACTTATCACGGTAGCTTTACTCATTGGAGCAAAACTCATCGCCGCGATGAACTTTGCTATTTCATCTTGAGATAACTCCCGGGGAGAGAGTTCTTCCCCATGATCTGGAATAAAGTGAGTATGAGTGTGCCCACTTATAAATTTTTCATGCCCTAGAATTCGCTTAAGATAATCTCGATTAGTTTTCACTCCCAAGAAGAGAACCTCATCCAGACTCTGAATGGTCTTAGCGATTGCAATCTTTCGATCTTCACCCCAAACAATTAATTTAGCGAGCATGGGATCGTAATTTACTCCCACAGAACTTCCATCTTTGAAACCACAGTCTAATCGAACATCTCGTAGAGTAGGTGTTCCAATTCTCTCTATGGTTCCGATCGATGGCATAAAGTTATTGTCAGGATCTTCAGCATAGATACGGCACTCAATGGATTGACCTTTTTGTTTGATATCACTTTGTCTAACTGGCAGAGCTTCCCCTTGAGCAACAAGGATTTGATACTTAACCAGATCATGTCCAGTTACCATCTCTGTCACAGGATGTTCCACTTGCAGGCGGGTATTCATCTCAAGAAAGTAGAAGTGCCCATCTGGTGCAAGAATAAACTCTACCGTTCCCGCACCACGATAATTGATCCCAGAAGAAATTTTAACCGCGGTATCGCATATCTCGGCCCGGAGTTTTTCATTTAAATTAGGGGCTGGGGTTTCTTCAATGATTTTCTGATAGCGTCTTTGAATAGAGCACTCTCTTTCAAAAAAGTGCAAGTGATTACCTTTGGTATCACTCATCAGTTGAACTTCAATATGCCGAGGATTCACCACATACTTTTCAATCAGCACCTTATCATTGGAGAAGGCCTTCAAAGCTTCTGACTTGGCGCCACGGATGGATTCGATCAGATCCTTATCTGACTTCACAATTCGCATGCCCTTTCCGCCNNTTAGCGAGATTCTCCTCACTCTGATCATCTCCATGGTATCCCGGGATCATAGGAATATTAATTTTCTCTAAGGCTTGCTTGGAGCCAATCTTGTCTCCCATAAGAGTAATAGACTCAGCAGTGGGCCCAATGAAAACCAGTCCCGCTTTCTCCACCTGCATGGAGAAATCAGCATTCTCCGATAAAAATCCATAACCCGGATGAATAGCATCGGCTTGGGATATTTTTGCAATTTCCAAAATTTTTGTTTTATTTAGGTACGTTTCAGAGAGAGCACCTGAACCAAGACTATAAGCCTCATCAGCATAAAGTGCATGAGGAAGATTCTTATCGTCATCAGCATAGATAGTAACAACCTTGATTCCCATCTCTCGAGCAGTCTTTAAAACTCGTAAAGCAATTTCACCGCGATTAGCGACTAATATTTTTTTTATTCTCATTTCTTCATCCAATTAGGTTTATCTTTTTCTAAAAGTGCTCTCATGCCTTCCTGACCTTCGGCACTGACTCTTCGCTCACTAATCATCTCGCAGGTAAAATCCTCTGAAGCCTTGAGATTCTTCATAACTCCACGAATAAGTTTTTTAGATTCTCTCGCCGCGACTGGTCCGGCAGATAAAAAGCGCTTTTTGATTTCCTCAATTCTTGTATCAAGATCAGAAACCAAGACCACATCATGAACAAGTCCCATTCTCTTAGCTTCTTCAGCAGGAAACCTCTCCCCCGATATCATCCAGGCACGGGCATTGGATTCACCAATCTTAGCAATACAATAAGGAGAAATGACTGCAGGAATAAGACCTAATCTTACTTCGGTGAAGCCCATGATTGCGTCCCCTGAGGCAACTACATAATCGCAAACTCCTACGAGGCCAACTCCTCCTCCCAAAGCATGACCATTAACTCTTCCGATAATGGGAATGTCACACTCATTCATAACCGCAAACATCCGGGCCAGGCGTTTAGAGTCTTGAAAGTTTTGCTCCTTAGTATAATCCTTCATGGACTTCATCCAATTCAGATCTGCTCCCGCGCAAAAGCTGTTTCCTCGACCTGATAAAATGATGAGTCTCTCATTACCGAGGGATTCAAAGAATGAAATCATCTCCTCAATAAGTTCCGCATTAAAAGCATTATGCAGTTCTGGCCTGTTTAACCAGAGTTCCTTCACTCCATTCTCTTTTTCAATAATCTCTAAATACTTCATCATTACATCCTAAATACGCCCCACTGAGGGTCCGGGAATTCTTCATTATGTGTTGTACTTAGGCAAAGCCCAAGGATATCTCTGGTCTGAGCTGGATCAATGACCCCATCATCCCAAAGGCGGGCCGAAGCATAGTAAGGAGAACCTTCTTTTTCATATTTCTCAAGAACGGGTCGCTTGAATTCTTCGAGCTCTTTCTCACTCATCTGATTCTTGCCACTCGCCTTTAATTGATCTTGCTTAACAGTCGCAAGAACATTTGCCGCCTGCTCTCCTCCCATCACCGAGATACGAGAGTTAGGCCACATAAAGAGAAAGCGCGGACTAAAGGCGCGCCCACACATCCCGTAGTTACCAGCACCAAAAGACCCACCAATCATGATGGTGAATTTCGGAACCTTCACAGTTGATACGGCGGTTACAAACTTAGCACCATGCTTAGCGATACCTTCATTCTCATATTGCTTACCAACCATGAACCCCGTTATGTTTTGTAAAAAGATAAGAGGAATTTTTCTCTGTCCACAAAGCTCTACAAAATGCGCTCCCTTCATGGATGATTCTGAAAAAAGAATCCCATTATTGGCAACGATACCCACCAAGTAGCCGTGAATTCTGGCAAATCCACAAACAAGAGTAGAACCATAGCGCTCTTTAAATTCTTGAAACTCAGACCCATCAACTAAGCGAGCAATAATCTCTCTCACATCAAATGGCTTTCTCGCATCATGGGGAATGACACCATAAATTTCTTCCGCTTTATAAAGAGGCGGAACAACTTCTTTTACAAATTTTCCTGGATGCTTAGGTCGATAGTTGAGAGTTGCCACGATATTTCTGGCCATCTCTAGACCTTCTTCTTCATTTTCTGCAAAATGATCGGCAACCCCCGATTTAGCGGTATGAACATCGGCCCCCCCTAAATCTTCCGCCGTCACTTCTTCACCGGTAGCGGCCTTAACTAGTGGAGGACCTCCTAAGAAGATCGTTCCATTTCCTTTAACGATGATTGTTTCATCACTCATTGCTGGAACATAGGCCCCGCCAGCAGTACATGAGCCACAAACAACTGCAATCTGTGGAATACCTAATGAGGACATAGTAGCTTGATTGAAGAAGATTCTTCCGAAATGCTCCTTATCTGGGAAAACCTCATCTTGCTTAGGAAGAAAAGCTCCGCCAGAATCAACAAGATAAATGCAAGGGAGTTTATTTTCTAGTGCAATTTCTTGCGCTCTTAAATGTTTTTTAACTGTGAGAGGAAAGTAGGTTCCTCCCTTTACTGTGGCATCATTGGCCACAAATAAACACTCCACTCCGTGAACAAGACCAATTCCCGTCACAATACCGCCCCCCGGAACATCTTCAGCATATACACCGTCAGCGGCCAAGGTAGATAATTCTAAAAAAGGAGAACCAGGATCAAGAATTTTTTCAATTCTTTCTCGTGGTAAAAGTTTTTTGCGAGCTTTATGTTTCTTAACCGCATCTTCACCACCGCCTTGACGAACTTTCTCTAGTTTTGATTTCAGCTCGCTTAGCAGGCTTCGATGATATTCAACATTGGCAAGATAATCGGAAGAATTAGGATCGATGTGAGAGGCCAAGGGATGCATTTAAACCACCATTTTATTTAATAAAAATAACGATTTAGTCTATCTTGAAGGAGGGAAATGGACAATGTTTTGGGCTAAGCGCTATCGTGATAAATTATTATTAATCAGTCCATTTATGAAATACTGAAGATATGCTTTCAAGAGAGTTTCATCAGAGTTGCCACCACTCGTCATATCACCACTCTTCCAATCATATTGAAAGATCCTCTGCTGGCCTTCCTTATTTAAACTAACGACCGACTCGTCTCGAACCATGAAGTAAGTGGTACCACCAGCAAAGTTTAAGGCCAGTCCCTTACTCTCATCAAATAGACTTCTACCGGTTAAAGGTAAATCATGATGCTTAATCCCTACCATATCAAGAATGGTATGCGGAATATCCGAATGTTGTGTAACTCTATCAAGATGAGCTGGCAATTTCAGACCAGGTGCATAGAGCAGTAAGGGTACTCGATACTGCCCGACTAAATTCTGAAACTTCTTGCTTTCAAGTTTTTGAGTATGATCTGAGGTAATGATAAATAATGTGCGATCGAACCATGGTTCATTTTGGACTAATTCAAAAAATTCTCTAAGAGCAAAATCCGTGTAACCAATGCTCTCATGAATCTCTAGCGTCCCCTTAGAAAATCTGTCTTTCAAATTTTCAGGAATGGAATAAGGTTGGTGAGAAGAGAGGGTAAAGACTCCTGCAAGAAATGGTTCGGTCATCTCCCCAATTTTTTTTCCTACATATTGCAGATAAGGCCCATCATAGATTCCCCAAGTACCATCATAATCGCCTTTGCCCGGATAATCTTCTTTGGAGAAGTAGCGATCAAATCCTTTAGAAAGTGTATAAGATTCAAAACCCATGGTCCCTCGGGAACCAGCATGAAAGAAATAATTTGTATAACCAAGACCCTTTAAATACTCCGGCATACAGTTAAATCTATTCCCCTGATAAATCGATTTACTTATAGGTTCCTCGATCATAGATGGCAGGCCACATAACAAGGAAGGGAGCACTTCAATTGAACGCCGGCCATTGGCCAAATGTTTTTCAAAGAAAAGTGATTTTTCCTTTAATTCATTTAAGAAGGGAGTGTGGCCTTGCTCAGAATATTCAAGAGAAAAACTTTCTAGAATAACCAACACAATATTAATCTTTGCAGAATCGGGATAAAAGTTATGACCACGATCATTTAAAAGTACATTTCTCGCCTCTTCATCGCTCTTGAAAAAAGTGAGCCTTTCCATTTTTTTATTCTTAAGCGTTCTCAAGAAGTGATAGGGCGTATTTAAAACTAAATGTCCCAGCTCATTCTTCCCTTGAACAAAAGCCGCTTGAACATTTATCGATTTGTGTTGTAGCCCACCTCTTATTCCTACAAATGAAAGACCTAGAAGAAGTATTCCACCAACCCAAGCATTGATAGTCTTAAAACCCAAAGATTGAATCCTGAAATATTTCTTATCAAATAGATACACTCCTGCACTCATAACAAGAGCAATTATGGGTAAATACCAATAATACAAAAAGACTTGTGGCAGCTGGACTAAAATATCATCCGTAATGGCAAAGAAGTCATAACTAAGTCTTTTGCCCATAAAGAGAAACAACTCATAATCATCGATAGAAACGATAAAGCCACAGGTATTGATAAAGGTAAAAAGTAGACGTTCAAATTTTAGGAAGCTTGGTTTAGTGCTCGGAATGAGCGAGAGAAGAATGATGGGAATATTGATAAGGCATATGGCCGCAATATCAAAACGAATGCCAATAAGAAAACTGGCGAGAATTTCAAACAGTTCAAAATGGCGATAAATATCATGATGATAAAAATAGAAACCTATTCTCAATAATGAGTAAGGTATAAGAAGAAAAAGTAAGCGCTTCAATAAGCGCAAATGCCAACTCGTAAATATCATTTATTACAAATCATCCACTCTTTCTTGTCGTCTGGCCAAAACAAAAAAAAAGCCCTCTTTCGAGGG
>DFXX01000083.1:0-14328 GCA_002381765.1 Bacteriovoracaceae bacterium UBA4097
TAATTTAGATGCGATAGCCCTGTACCTGACACCTTTTCAAGTATGAAAAATAAACAGGGAGATAATAAGATTTCTTAAATTTAGATCTCCTTAAACTGAAATGGAAAAAATTCTGATAGAAGAAAGTCATGATAACGAGAAAACAGAAAATTGAAAACCTTCTTAGGTTAGAAGTGGCTTCGAAGAGTCCGCAAAGTTGCGTGGGCTTTTTGTTTTTCTCTCTCTTTATATTCATCTATGGATTCAACTGTGAAAGATTCCTACCTATCATTAAGTTCGCAATGGTCGTTGTCTTCTTTGTTGCCATCTTAAGAATTCTCTTTGTAAAAAAAATTAATCTTAAAAGAAGCATGACGAAGAAGGAATGGCATACCATAATTTCATTCGTCTGGATTAATACCATCGCCTGGTCCCTCACATTCAGCCTTGCTACTTATGAGCTAAATTTAAGTGGGCTTAACTTTATATTAGTTATGGTCATGCTTTCGGGATTTCTAGCGACTTCTTTAGTTACACTTGCCTATCACCCGATACTCTTTCTCCCTTTTCAATTCACCCTCTTACTCCCACAACTGGGAATTTTTCTTTATTATTGTTTTGGTCCAGATAAAATAGATGCACTTCCTTTAATTCCAATGTTCTTGATGTATCTAGGCTATCAACTTAATCAACTGAATTCCGTAAGAAGAGAGGCCATTGAAAGATTCTCTCATCAACTGGATCTTGAACAATCATACGAGGATTTGAAGGTAAGTACGATTCAACTGGTTCATACTTCTAGACTCGCCGCTCTGGGAGAAATGTCGGCAGGGATGGCCCATGAAGTTAATAATCCTTTGGCCATTATTTCTGGAAGCATCCAACAAATTGAAAAACAATTTTCAAAACCAGACTTAGATATCAATCGAATCCTTGCTCTTTCGGCCAAGATTCAAAGTGCAGTAGGACGAGTAACAAATATCATCAGGGGTCTAAGGCATTTTTCTCAACAATCGGATAATCTTCCAAAGGTCGTGACTCCACTCTCAGAAATTATCCGGGAAACCATGAGTTTTTGTCACGAGCTACTAACTGTTAGACACATAAGGCTCATCATTGATGATATTCCTCAAGTGGACGTAAATTGTCATTCGGTCCAGGTATCTCAGGTACTTATCAATTTAATAAAAAATGCAGAAGACGCACTGGAGGATGAACTAGACCCTTCTAAAAGATGGATACGTATTTCCTGTCTTCACTTCAATGATATTATTTCAATAAATGTTTCTAATGGTGGGCCAGAAATTCCAGAAGAGTCGAGGACTAAGATCTTTCAACCTTTCTTTACCACAAAAATCATTGGCAAAGGCACTGGCCTGGGCCTGAGTATCTCAAAGGGAATTATGAAAGAGCACGGTGGTGATTTAGTTTTTGACTCCACTGCCGAATTTACGACATTCGCCTTACAGCTGCCTCTTCAAAGTGTTGTTCACCAATAGCCTTAATACTTTAGCTCTCTGGTCGTGAACAAGAGCAAGTTGATGATGAGAGATAAAAGCTCTAGTCTTTTTTATGTTTCTTTCTCTTCACAAGGAGTAAGACCATTAAACATAAAAAAGCTCTTTCCCTAACACTCGGTATTCTTCTCGTTGTCATAATAGGAAGCTTGATTTTCCTGGATAGAATTATTGAGAAAACTGCTAATAATTTTCTCGATCCCATAAATGAATCATTCAGAGCACAAATAAGTTCGGTAGATATCGATTATTCACAAGGCAGGATGACTTTTGCCATCAATGCGAAGAATCGCAAGACAGGAGATGAAATTCTCAATGTAAAAGAGATTACGGCTGATTATGATTTTGGTGATGGTTTAAAGATCATGGTCAATGATATCAAGCTAGCGGTTAATCATAACACCATCAATGAACTTCAAGAGATGACAGAGGATGCTGGGGGGACCCAAAAATCAGAAAAAGAAAATGCGAAAAGTTCAGACGCCCCACCTCTGGGTCTTCTTTCAGAATTTCAACTTAATAACCTTGAAATCACTCTTCCAGATGCAAAACTTCGATCTCGAATTGAGAACATTTCAGTCAATTTCAATAAAGGCACGGGAAAGATAACTAGCATCACCGCCACTCATGATAAAGATGATCTTCGTTTTATCAATATACCTGAAATAGCACTTCGTTTTTCTGAGAAGTTTTTCTCTCAAGAACTTAAAAACGTGAGTATTCGTATAGAAGATCCTGCGATTAAACTTAATCAGGATCTTTTAAATGCCTTTAAAAATGCTCTCCCCCAATCTCGTCAGGCCCAAATGGCCCCTCCAAAAAAAGAAACATCAAACTCATCCTCCCCCCTCTCTATGCTAGAAGCGTTCAGCGTAAATAACTTCAACCTCGAAGTTATCGGAAAAACCAACCTTAGTGCTAAGATGAACTCTCTCTTGGTTGATATGAAGGAAGGTAAGGGGCGAATCGACAATATGACTGCCAGTTTTCCGAATTCAGAAGTTATGAGTGTTGAGAATATACTATTAAGATTTGATCAGAATGCGCTGATTGCAGGAAAAGATGCTCAATTAAGTTTCAGTGTTAAGGGAACCGAAGTCAATATTACTCAAAGTGCACTTGATGCATTTAAAGGTCTACCTAATCCTCCAAAGTCCTCACCCGATGATGAAACAAAAGATGAATCAAATTCCTCTCCACTCAAGCAACTTAAAAGTGTTTCTATGATTGATACACGCTTTCTCCTGCATCCTCAGGGCGTAATGACAGAGATCGATAACATCACTGCTAACATAAATGAAGGGCAGGCACAAATTGGAGAGATCAATTCATCGCTTATAAAAAATGGGAAAAAGGTTTTAAGAGTCGAAGAGATTACAGTTGGATTTGATCCAGAGAAATTAAATGGCCCAGAAAAACCAGAGCTTAACATTGCTGTGATCGATACTCATTTAAGAGTCAGTAATGAACTTCTGAATAATTTTAAGCAAGAAGCCCAGGAAGCTGGAGACGAAGGAGAAGAAAAAGCCAAAGAAGCACCTACTCCTCTACCCGTCGTGATATCCAGGATCCTCATCGGCGACGCTAAGGTGAGTTTTCTAGATTATCCAGGAATTGGTAAACAGAAACATCTCACTATTAATGAAATTTTTGGAAATATCTATAACATTACCCTGGAGCCGGGAACCCCCTTAGGCAGCTTTGCCTTCAATGCTACCTTTGAAGGCGACAGTAAATTCATGACCGATGGAAGTCTCGATCTCGCAGCCGCGCCTCTGGAGTGGAGTGCTAACTGGAAGCTCTTAAATTTCGATATGAGAAAATTGAATAAAGAACTTAGAGCAAGAATTCCCCTGACCTTTAGTGAGGGAGTACTTGACTTCTATGGCGAGGCGATTCAGCAGGATGATAAGATTGTGGGTTATGTGAAACCCGTATTGGAAGAAGGTGAGTATTTTGGCAATGAAGATGAGTTTAAGGGAGTCAGACATTTTCTGGCAGAGACCTTTGCGACCTTCACCAATTGGATTTTCGAAAGAAATGAAAGCGACACCGTGGCCACACAAATCCCCTTCGTGATCGAAGACGGCAAATTTGATACCAAACTAGGTGAAGCTGCCTGGAATGCGATCAAGCATGGTTTAACCGAGACCGATAAGGTAGAGCGCGGATTAGAGGAAGATTATCAGTTAAAAGAGGCCCAGGAAGAAGATTAAGTGGCCGTAAAAACTGTCACTAGATAAATAAAAATCCATAAACCGACTAAAGCTTATCAGTCTAACTTGCTGATTTATAATAATAAAAATCTTCCCCCTCTTCATCTTTATCCCAAAGCATGCCATAATGATCTCAGGTTCTGCTTCTGTCATTATGTAATTAAATTATATTTACCTTCACTACAAAGGATCTGTTTATGAAAAACAATCTTGGACGTGATTATTTCTTATTGGCCCATGTGGACCTGGAAAAGGTGCGCTTTAGCGAAGGTGCTGAGTTAGGAATTGAGTTCACCAATGAAATTGATGCCTGGAATAAAATGGCCTTTAAATTCAGAGGTTCTCGGTGGACCGATCTAAAATACGCCCGAAAGGATCTTAATCCCCTTATCTACAGTGTCAGATCCAGAGTTGAATAATTATGATAAGTCGACCTATTCTTAGGTCGACTTCCTTTACTTACGGCAGATAGAAGCTTCTGGATCTTTCTCACAGAGATATTTTCTTAATTCAGCATTCTCGGCCTTCACACTAGCTAGCTCACGAGTCATCTCTTCATTACTATGAAAGAGTTCCTTAAATAAAGCGTGTAATTCTTTGACCGCATTGATAAGCATATAAGTAAGTGCTCCATAATTTACCGCCTTAATTTCGGTGTCGTATTCATCATCCGGGTGAAGCTTGACCTGCTTTTTCATGATAATCTGAGGAGCGGTTTGCTCAACCTTCTGAGCAATCAATCCAAGCTGAGGTTTACCATCCTTGGGTAGGCCACCCCGTCCATTATAGGTGAAGTGAACAGGGTCGATTCCTGATAATTCATTTAACCCCAGAGTAAAAGGAATTACGTTTTCCTTGAGCCTTTCATCGGAAGCACAGTTACCGACACTTCCTCCACTGTAGTAAACACAACCCCAGGCCCTGAAATTCCCTGCTACATCCAGCATATGAGCTGGATCAACAAGACCAACACCGACATTACCAGTTCTTTTTATGGTAACTAGATGGCTGGTCAATCCAATACCATCAGATGCACTATTAGCGACTCGCAAAGAATCATTTTCATAGTATAGAAGACGCATATCATAGTCTTCAGAGGAAGCACTTTTAAAATCAATAAAGCCCTTAACCTCTGGTTGATTGATAGATGCGTTTCCTCTATATAATTCAAACTCACCCGGGGCTATGGAGCCAATGGATGAGTTTGGACCTCCCATTAAGAAAACTGGTGTAGCATCAGTTCTAACAATATGAAGCCTTCCTTGAGGGGTAGATGTACCTATACCTACCCGACCTTCTTTTGTTACAGTAAAGAGATTTGTCCAGTCCAGATTAAGTCCCTTCTCCCAAACTCCCCAAGTATCTGAGACAGGACGAACACCGTAAGCAAAAGCACCCGTGTTCACATCATCGCTGCCATTATAAGGAGTATATATATCTAAGTTTGGTGAACCCGTATCTTTAATAAGCGATATGCCTTCAGCATCTAGACTCATATTCTTTAACGTCAGCTGAAAGCCGGGCGTTACTGTCCCAATCCCAATTTTTCCTCCATTGTAGTAAACATTAGGGCCAGACTTACTCCAATGGGCATTACTCTGAATAGATGTATTGGTTGCTATGATTTGTCCCTCAAGTTTGGCCAGTGCTTCCATTAAGGTATCGGTCGCGGCCAAGGGAAGTGAAGCCCCCACAGTATAGCCACTTAAGAGAGCATTCCTGACTCGGGAATCAAGAAAATAAAGATTTCCTCCTTCGGGAACAGCCGAAGTCGTTAAGCTCTGCCAGGTTTTGTCACCACGATAATACTGAGTAGCTGTTCCAGCCGTGAGTGTTCCTTCTTTTGCATTAAACTGAGTTTGAATATTTGATGTAACTCCATTGAGATATTCAAACTCAGTATTGTCGATACTTCCATTACCAATCTTTGTGGCGGCCAGAGATGTGATAGTTGGATTTGGATAGGTTCCACTGAGATCTCCACCAGCTGTCCCTGTTGGGGAGCCTCCTCCTGAAGGAGTGGTCCAACTCATATTCCCGGAACCATCAACGGTTAAAACCTGACCGGCAGTTCCTAAGGTTGAAGGAAGATTAAAGGTAATTGTTGAACCTAGTGCATCGGGGGCCTTCAGTTCTACAAAATTACTTGTGGTAGATTTAAATCTGAGTCTTCCCTCAAGATTCTCATCCCCCACCACATGAAGTTTGGCCGATGGAGCTGTTGAACCTATCCCCACATTTCCATTGGAATGAATTCTCATTTTTTCAGATCTTGAAGAGCTTGCATTAGTAGTCGTCTCAAAAATGAGTCTTGATCCTCTCGTGGAACTTGAATGATTTTCTCCTGCAACGACTTCTATCGCCGTATTGGTGGTCCCTGTGCCAGAGCCATCATGGGCCCTGAAATAAATTCCCCCGATGGTGTCCCCTGAAGTGGCAGCCGTCTGAGTTGCCAAACTCCCTCGGGTTCTTGTCATCATGATAGCAGAACCGTCATACTGATTATTTGAGGAATGAAGGAATCGACCTTGAAAGGAAGAAGAACTCTGCACATCTAGAGTAAACGATGGTGCCGTTGTTCCAATCCCAACGACCCCTCGGTTAAAATAAACATCAGCTCCTCGATCAGTCCATTGAGAAGTGCTACTACTCACGACTCTACTGTCGACATAGGACTTTGTGGCGGCATCGCTACTCACTGTAGGTTCAGCGAGATTGGTAATTTTATTTCCGCCTAAATTAAGTAGACCCGTCATGGTTCTAGAACCATCTAAAAGAACATAGTTCGATTGACCGGTACTTGCTGCTGTGGTCTGGGCCTCTAATTTTCCCAATGCTTGCAGCAGAGTATCCGTTGCGGCCAGTGGTATGGCAGTTCCGGTTGAATATCCCGAGAGCAAAGCTTGCATAGCGCGAGCATTGGTAAAATAAAGGGAAGTGCCTTCTGGAATGACTGAAGTGTTTAGGGCCTGCCAAGTTTTATCACCACGATAATACTGCGTTGTCGTGCCTGAAGTTATAACTCCTTCTTTACCAGCAAGATCAGTGGTGAGATTTTGAATTTTCGATTGAGCGATGCCTGCAGAAGTCGAGATATCTGCATTCACAATACTTCCATCGGCAATCTGATTAGAGGTAACCGAACCATTGGCAAGTTCATTACTCGTGATAGAGCCAGAACTTACAGTTGAGGCCACTTCATCAGGGGCAACTACCCATATTGAATTTACCGCATCCCATTTCAAGACATCACCATCTTGAATACCTACGGCATCGACATTCTCTATTTCATCAAGCTTTGATCCAGTGAGCTTACCACTTGCTTTTTGAAGCATACTCCACGAATAGTCTCCAGCGAAGGGAACTACACTTCCCTGTCTTGAGTTAAAACTGGATACAGTATTGTGACCTACTGGGATTCTCTCCCAGTCATTACCATTGAACATGGCCCAATCGCCCAGAGCAAAAGAGATAGCCCCTGATCCGAAATTTTGGGTCCCAGCGGTAGTGACAATATAGTAGGTTCCTGCAACTGCTCCAGTGGCATTGATATTGGGAGTGTCAGTTGAAGCATTGTATGTTCCTGCATAGACTTGATTATTAGTGATGCTCGCTGGGGCCCAACTACTTCCATTAAATGTTAAAACTTGTCCGGCACTCGCCCCCATATGATGAAGTTTGGCCGCAGTCACTTGACCATTTTTAAGTTCAAAACTCATAGGAAAGGTGCTACTTCCATGCGCATTGGAGATGATGAGGTTGTAGCTCTCCCCTACTATGATCCCAACAGCATCTTTGAAATTAAGAACAAGTTGCGCGGAAGATTTTGAATCAATTTCAACTGCATGTTCAGATTCTCCTACCAACTTTGCAGAATGGACTTCGTTAAAATGATTACCAGAAACGATCAACTGATTGTTTTGAACAACAAGACTACTCACCGCGGGACGGGCAGTGGGATCTAGTTTGAGTTTTCCATAACTCACGGTGATCCTGCCAGGTTGGCAAGCGCTGAGGAGATTTATCAAGAGAAAGATGCTTAAGGTTGTCTTCATTCTGATGGGCCATATCGACGTTTTTATTAAAAATCTTAAGAGAAACTTAAAACATTTTCATATGTATTAATCATTATTTAGGGGCAGAAAGGCGCTTGAGGATCTTGCTGACAGAGATAAGCTTTTACTCTTTGATTCTCCCTCTGGAGCTCTTGATTATCTTGTTTTAGCTTAACTATTTCCTCATTTACCTGTGAAGAGTTTTCAGAAAGTCCTTGCAGCAGGCGATAAAGATCTTTCACGCTATTGATAATGAGATAAGTGAAGGCCCCATAATCCACGGCCTTAATCTCGGTTTCGAACCGATCTTCTGGTCGCAGCCTGAGCCTCTTTTTCACTATTAGTCCTGGAGCTGTCTTCTCCACGTCCTGAGCAATTACTCCTAACTGAAGTTCACTACTCTTCTCAAATCCCCCCAGGCCGTTATAAGTAAAATAAACCGGATCAATTCCTAATAATTCATTTAGGCCTAACTGGAAGGGAGCAACATTCTCTTTTAGCCTCTTATCAGAAGCACAGGCCCCAACTGAGCCTCCTGAATAATACAGGCATCCAGAGGATCTAATATTTCCGGAAACATCAAGTCTATGTGAGGGACTAGTAAGACCAATACCAACATTACCAGCATTCGTTACCGTTAAGCGAGTTTGAAGATTATTGGATACCAGCGAATCTCCGCTGACAGGATTCAAACTAAAGGCCACATGTCGAAAGGCATCACTCGAACTATAATTAAAGGTAGAAGCGACACTCGCTTTTCCTAGAGCACTCGAAGTATTTAAGTACTCTCCATACTGTTCTGATTCAGCGACTTCAACAAGATCACCAGCTGGGGTAATCCCCGTATAAGAATAACTGATCCCCAAAACCACTTCATTTACCGCACTGGAAACAAGGAGGGCCGAAGAGGTTGCAATATTACTTGCTGTTTGAAGTCCATCAATAGGTAAAGATGGATTTACGTTACTATAGGTGATGGCCTGTGCTTGATTATCTCCAGAAGCGCTTTTATTGATTACTACAGAATTAAGTCCCGATGGTGGAGCAACCATGTACCAAACGGATAATCTAGGACTTCCTGCTGAGCTCTGATGCAATAAAGTAAGTGCCTGTCCACCATAGGTCACTGAGCTAACGGTAGCTGACATTGAAATACCCACAGACACTACCAGAACGCGGTTTGCTCCAGTACCGGTAGTGTGGTTGAAGTTAACAGATGTTCCACTTAACTGAGCAGAAGTAATGGCATCGAACTGGACAGCATTTGAATTGGGGCCCGCTGTTCTTAATTGAATATTTCCTGAACCACCACTTCCAGTTCCATTCGAGGCATCGATATTAAAATTAGCTCCAGTGATATTACTACCAGCAGCTGCCGGACCTCTTAAAGTCAGGGCCGAAGGCGTTGCTCCCTCTCCAGTACCAAGGATGAGGGATGAACCATTAAGATAAGTATTACCCACGACTTCTAATCGATGGGCAGGAGACATCGTACCAATACCAATATTCCCACCTGTGTAATGAACGCTACTTCCTGTTTGGGCCCAATAACTACTATCGGTAACAGAGTCCCGAGTTGCCAAAATCTGAGCTTCGAGTTTTCCCAAAGCTTCGATTAGTGAATCACTTGCTGCTAAGGCCTGATTAGCTCCGACAGCATAACCAGCAAGGAGAGCTCCTCTAACTCTTGAATCCAGAAAGTAGAGTCTCCCATTCTCAGGAACATTGGAGGTATCCAGTGTTGCCCAGCTTTTATCACCTCTAAAATAAGTGGTCGTTGCCGCCGTTGAGATTAGTGACTCTTTTCCAGATAGGGCAGTCGTGAGGTTTAAAATTTTTGATTGAGCAATACCGGCGGAAGCAGATATATCGGCGTCTACTATACTTCCATCCGCTATTTTGGCAGATGTAACGGATCCGTTGGAAAGTTCAGTACTGGTAACAGATCCTGCAGCTATCGATCCACCTTCATCAGGAGCAGAGACCCAGATCGAATTCGTTTGATCCCATTTTAATACATCACCATCTTGGATTCCTGTGACGTCAATATCGGCAATCTCATCAAGCTTTGAATCGGTGAGCTTACCAGATGTTTTTCCTAACATGCTCCATGTATAGTCATCAGCAAGAGGAATAATGGCCCCCATTCTTCCATTGAAGCTTGAAACAGCATTAGACCCCAGTGCTACTCTCTCCCAATCGGATCCGTTAAAGATAACCCAGTCGCCGACAGAAAAAGTTAAAGGTCCATTTCCTAAGTCTTGGGTTCCTGCCTGATTCACAATATAGAAAGTCCCGCTAGTTCCACCTAAAGTTTCAATATCGGGAGAATCGGTCGAGGCATTATAAGTACCTGCATACATCTGAGAGTTTGCAGCATCCACAGGAAGCCAGCTGGTTCCATTGAATTTTAAGATTTGCCCAGGAGTTGCTCCCATATGGTGAAGCTTAGCTGAAGTGACTTGCCCATTTTGCAATTCAAAACTTATGGGAAAGGTGCTGCTTCCATGGGCGTTAGCAATGAAAAACTCATACGTCTCCCCTACTAAGAAATTAAAGGCCGACCTGGGATTTAAGACCAATTGATTAGCGGATTTGCTTTCGATCTGAAAAGAATGAGTACTAGCTCCCGAGACTCGCACCTGATGAACTTCTTTTAAGTTTTCTCCCGAAATAATGACTTGATCATTTTTAACCTCTACTGAAGTGATCAGCGGCCGCTCCTTACTAGAATTGAAGGTGACACTAATCTGACCTGGTTTGCATGAGACTATCAGACTAAATAGTATGGTTATAAAAAAGGTTATCTTCATCTTGAAGAGCTATGTCGACAATATAACAATAAATCTTAAGAAGACCTTAAAATATTCCTCTTAGAATCCGCCATAATTAATTGCTACATTATGGTCTCTGTAAGCCTTAAATCTCTTGAGCTTTCCTGTCTAAAGTCTCAACTTTGATGATTTATGCGATTTGGAATCAATATCTTCAAAGTCCTATCCGAGAAGGTAGCTACGATAATCAATACGATCAGTTTAACAACGATAGTAAATACCTTTTACAAGGAATGAAGCGATGAAAATCTTGAATGTGAGGATAGATAAGAAGTTTACCGTCCTCATGACAATGCTTCTGAGTTTATTTAGTTCTACCGCCGCTTGGGCAACTTTTATGAATGGCGGTATGTACATTAATGCCCGCTCCGCCGAAGTCGGAAAGACAATCATTCTGAAAGGAGTCGTTGTTTCTGACAAAAATCATAATGGGGCCTATGTAACCATTGGTCTCCATAAAGTGGCGAGTAATGGTTCCCTATCGCCCACTGCCACCTTCGCGAAGCTTATGCCCGCAAGGAATTTCATTGCTAGAGATAAAGTTGTCTATGATGTCCCTTATACAATTCCTAGCACTATCACGTCTGGGAAATATTCCATGTCCATTAAGGTTGGAACTCAATCGGGTGGCAGTAATCTGCTTAATGCCTCAGGCCCTAATGTTGCCTGGAATGTGGATATTATCGGCGGCTCTACTCCGGCACCAGCACCAGCTCCAACGGGAAGCCTCACCATGAAAACTCCAGCAGCGGGTTATCTCGTGGATACATTGGACAAGGCCAAGGTGAGCATCGTTGGCACATGCGTGGCAGGACTTCATATTAAATACACAGCAATTGATTCTACTGGTAAGTCCATCCCATTAGTCTGGACTATGTGTCAGCAGAATATCGATTACTGGTCACAAGTCGATGTCTCTTCACTAAAAGATGGAGACATCAAGATCGAAGGTTACCAGGAAGTTAATGGTAAGAAGATAATCGTAAGTAGAATCATTAAGAAGGCCATTTCTACTCCAGCCCCAGCTCCGGCCCCAGCTCCAGCTCCGGCCCCAGCTCCGGCCCCAGCCCCAACTCCAACTCCTGTTACAGGTAAAGTAATTTTCGGAGTAAACGGTCATGATGGAGTGCAAGCGGCCTATCCATTAAATCAAGCTGAGCAGCGCTTTAGAATCTTGGCCGAGAGAAATTTCCGCTCATACCGTTTCGACCACGTAGTTGGAAACTCGCAAGTTCTAGATACACTTATCCCACTTGCTAGAAAATATAATATCGCTCTTCGTCCGATGATCTATGCCACAACTCAGGCCAATGCTTATGCCTATGCTAAAAAATATGCCAATGACATTAAGATCTGGGAAATTGGAAATGAAGAAGACAGAGATATCGCAGGTGCTCAGGGTCGATTGAACGCTATGACTGCAACTTATAGAGGGATTAAGCAGGCTTCAGATGAACTGAATGCTAATCTTAAAACAACTATTAACGTTATGGCCTGTAATGATGACTACAGAGGCGAAGGCGCCAGATGTCCAGGTGACAAAAATGGTGCTATGTGGTTCCTAGATCTCGCTAAAAAAACCGGATTCAATTTCGATTACATCAGCTTCCACTACTACCATAAGTTTAATGAACGTGGTTACTGGTTTGATAAGTATTTTGGTCAAATGCGTGCCATGGCCACTAAGTATAATACCAAAATTTTCTATAATGAGCTCAACTGTGCTGAAATCTACTCTGGAAATACCGATGGTGGATATCCAGGAGATAGAGGATGTTACGACGCTGTTGATTACTTGATGGAGCAAGTTACCACCAAGTACAATGACATCATTGCAGAGATCAACGTCTATGAAATGCTAAATGAGCCTTATCATCCGGTCGTTCATGAAAGACACTTTGGTCTCATGTATGACCTTAATAGACCTAAGCGTCTCTTTGATCTCTATACTGAATACGCTGAAGGTCAGGGATCTCCTGCTCCTGCTCCGGCCCCAGGACCGGCACCTGCTCCGACACCAAATCCTCCGAGCTATATCAATGTTAATATGACTTCTCCGGTGAAGGATCAGGTCATTACTTCAACTAACCAAGGAAGCTTATCGGTATCAGGATCTTGTCAGACTCCTGCTCCGGTTGTAATTGTGGCAACTGATGCTAATGGAAAATCTAACAGCTCAGTAAGCACGACTTGTCAGGCGAACTTCAGTTATCAGGCCCAGATCAATGTCTCTTCACTTAGTGATGGAAATGTAATAGTAAAAGCTTCTCAAAACCTAGGAACTGTTAGCCCATCTATAAGTGTAAATGTAAAAAAACAAGTTAATGGAGTTCCAGCACCAGCACCAGCACCAGCTCCAGCTCCAGCTGAAACACTTACTATGCTTGTTCCTGTTGCAGGCTACATTGTTGACTCTCTAGATAAGGCCAAGATTAGTATCGTTGGTGCTTGTGTAGATGGATTTCATATCAAATACACAGCTATCGATTCAACTGGCAAATCAATTCCTTTAGTCTGGACTCTGTGTCAGCAAAATAATGTGGATTACTGGTCGCAGATAGACGTCTCCTCTCTAAAAGATGGCGATATAAGAATTGAAGGTTATCAGGATGTTAATGGAAAACGAGTTAGTATAAGCAGAACTATTAAAAAGGCTATCTCGGCTNNGCTCCGGCTCCTGCTCCAGCTCCGGCCCCAACACCTACTCCATCACCAGCACCCACTGGTAAAATCGTCTTTGGAATAAATGGTCATGATCAAAACCAAAGAACCTATCCACGTGATCAAGCAGAAGCGCGTTTTAAGATTCTAAGAGATAGAGGGTTTAGATCTTACCGTGTTGATATTAATGTGGGTAACACTACAACCATGGATTACTTAGTACCACTAGCGAAGAAATATAATATCCTTCTTCGTCCAATGATTTACCCGTCTTCACAATCGGCGACATATACCTTCGTTAAGAGATATGCCAATGACATTAAGATTTGGGAAATTGCAAATGAACAGGATTTTAAGATTGAGGGTGCCCAAGATCGAATAAATGCCATGGTTCAATCCTATAAAGGGGTGAAGCAAGCCTCTGATGAGCTTAAGGCAAATCTTAAAACGATGATTAATATAATGGTATGTAATGATGACTATAAAGGTGCCGGTGCCCGCTGTCCAGGTGACAAAAATGGAGCGATGTGGTTCCTCGAAATGGCCAAGAAATCTGGCTTTAATTTTGACTACATCAGCATGCACTACTACGCACGTTACGGTGACAAGGGTTATTGGATGGACAAATACCTAGGACAAATGCGTTTAATGGCCAATAAGTATAATACCAAAATTTTCTACAACGAGCTTAACTGTGCCGAAATCTACGATGGAAATACCGATGGCGGATATCCAGGAGATAAAGACTGCTACGACAGTGTTCAGAGACTTTTAACCGAAATAACAACCAAGTATAACGATATTATTATGGAAATGAATGTCTATGAGATGATGGTTAATCCATACCATGAAGTTGAACATGAGAAGCATTTTGGGCTCATGTATGATATCAATACTCCTAAGCCACTCTTCGATCTCTACACAGAATTTGCAAAGAAATAATCAATAGGCAACTCCTCGGAAAAACCTGAGGAGTTGCCTTCTTACAAAAAACAAATTTACAGAGTAAGATTGTCCAATATCCGTTCACGGATGATGGTAATTTTGATCATGTTTGAATATAAAA
>DFXX01000083.1:14354-43700 GCA_002381765.1 Bacteriovoracaceae bacterium UBA4097
TTATGGTTTCATTCGCGCCAGTGCCATCTACTCCTCTGGTGGTGTGGCAAGCTTTAGTAATACCAATGCCGTTGCCCCAACTCATGCATCTGCGAGAACAAATGTGCAGGATGATACTTCCAGACTGAGCTTCCAGCTCCAGCAAAGCAGGATTGGAACGACTCTTAAGAAGCAAGATATTCTGGCCCGACTAGAGTTTGATTTTGTAGATTTTAATAAGGCCACTCCGACTACTCAAATGGTACCAAGGGTGCGAATCGCTTCTGTGACCTACGGGTGGGAAAATCAAAAAGTTATTATTGGACAAGATTGGGATTTATTCTCACCTACTTCAGCTTTTACTTATAACTATGTAGGAAATTATTTTCTGGCAGGTAACGCCGGATTTATGCGCCAGCAGCTTCAGTATCTAAGAACTGAAGGAGACTATGAGTTAGGTGGAGCGATTGGACTGGCCAATAGTAATCCCACAGCAAAGGAAAATGACACCGAACTCTCCCGCTCTCCATCTTATGCCGCTCGAATTAGTAAAAAACTCGATAACGGCAAGGTTGGTCTTTCAGGAATCTATGCTCACTTAAGTTATAGAGCTAACGAAGTTATTTCAAAAGATGCCTATGGTATAAATGCTTTTTACGAGAAGACCTTTGGACTTCTTGCCTTTAGAAGCGAAGCTTACTATGGCCAGAATCTCGCCAACCTGGGGGCCTTGACTCTCGGTAAAGGAACCAGCGAAGCCGATGTGAAAGAGTTTGGTGGATATGCCAGTGCCCAGTACAAACTTTCTGAGAAAAACTTCGTCTTTGGTGGGGCCGGTATTGCCAAGGTGGACAATCGCTCCGTGATTCCCCTTGCCCCTGCTTCTCCTGCTGTTGGCAAGAACTTCCTCACAAGATTCGGATGGGAATATCGTATACAGGAAGATTTCTCCTGGATCACAGAAGTGAGCCGTTATGATACGACCAATAAGCTAGCAGATAATCGCTATCAACTTAATATTGTTGGAAGTTTGGAATCTGGTATTCAGTTACGCTTCTAATCATTAAAAAATTTAAGAAATACTCCCGATGAGACCCTACCAATTAAGGGAGTATTAATATGTTAACATGGTTCAAAGCGGCTCCTCTATCTAGAAAGCTGATCTATCTCAATCTTCTCTCACTAATTCCAATTTTTGGAATTCTTCATTTCTATGTCTTCCCTAAGGTGGAGGACATGTTTGTTGAAAGTTATAAAACTAAGATTAGAAATGCTGTGGAAATCGTGGATCATATCTTAAGAGACCATCACGAAAGAGTGGTAAATGGAGAGCTCACAGAAGAAGCGGCCAAGAAGCATGCTACCAATATGATTAAGCAGATTCGCTATCAGGAAAATGAATATTTCTGGATTCATGATAAAGACCTCAAAATGGTCATGCATCCCACCAATAGCAAACTTGATGGAACTGATTTATCAAAGAATGCAGATCCTAACGGTAAACTCCTCTTTGCCGAAATGAATAAAGTCGTTCTCAAAGATGATCATGGCTTTGTTGACTATATGTGGCCCAAACCAGGCAGTGATGTTCCCGTAGAGAAGTTTTCCTATGTAAAGATCTTTAAACCATGGGGATGGATTACAGGTAACGGAATCTACTTCGATCAGATCCGGGCCACCGTCGGGAGTCTAAAAGTAATTGTCTTCGGTGGATTGGGTCTGGCCACCCTCTTCTCTATTACCGTTCTCTCTCTCTTCTCTCATAATCTCGCTCTGGCCCTCAGAAATGCGATAAAGTCCTTAGGACAGGCTGGTATGGATATGGGCCAATTGAGTTCTGAACTCGCCCAAGCGGGAAGTTCGGTCTCAGAAAGTGTCACCGAATCGGCCGCAAGTATTACCCAGACCTCTGCCTCCATGAAAGAAATCGGGCAGCTCTCAAATCAAAATGCTGAGCTCTCAAAACGCACAATGAGTACTGTGGATGAGTGCCTGACCGCTACTAAAGAAGGAAAAGATATCGTTCAACAAGTCATCGCCTGTATGGAGAAGATTTCAAATAGTAATCATGAATTCATTGAACAGAATCGTCTCTCCAGTGAGAGGATCGCGGGAATTATAGATGTCATTAATGGAATTAGTCAGAAGACCAAAGTAATTAATGATATTGTTTTCCAAACAAAGCTTCTCTCCTTCAATGCTTCAGTAGAGTCTGCCCGTGCTGGTGAGGCCGGAAAGGGATTTGCTGTGGTGGCAGAAGAAGTGGGAAAACTTGCTGAAGTAAGTGGTCTCGCTGCTAAAGACATCGAACAGAGCCTTTCTCAGAGTGCTAAGCAAGTTGAGGCCATCATTAATGAAAACCTCTCCCAATCAAAACACATTTTAGAAAGTGCCAGCTCAACCGTCACTGAAGGATCTTCAGTAGTAAGAAATTGCGTGCAAGTATTCGACCGCATTTATACTCAAGTAAATCGAGTGACACAACTCTCTAGCGATATTTCTGCCGGATGTCAGCAACAGCTTGTAGGCTTTGCAGAAATCGATAAAGCAATTCAGCAATTGAATGAAACCTCTCAAACCAATGCAGAAGCTTCTGCGCAAGTGGCCTCCTCAGTAGATCACATGGTATCAAAAACAAATATCGTTCATTCTCATACGGCGAATATTGAAAAACTTATCGAAGGAAGGAATTCAGGAAGCAAAGCGACTCAGAAAATTGCGGCCTGAACCATTTACAAGAGGGTAAAACTCATGAATGATTAAATGAATACTAAACTTAAAACAAGTTGGGTTATTCATGATCAGATTATTTATTCTTATTTTCTTCCTCTCGGCAGTGGGGTTTTCTCATGCTCAAACGGAATTTTTAGATGGCTGTTACGAAACAGTGGAAATCAATGGAGAAAGAGTTGAACCAGGTCCGGATGCAAGGGCCAGCCAATCCAGCATCTATTCCGTAGAAAGTGAAGCTTACTTTGATCTTGAGAGCAGAAGACCACTCACTACCAAGGTCATTTCAATCTTCAAAAAATTCAATGGAACCTGGTACACCATCAGCAATGCACTTATGTTTGAAGGTTTGGGAGAATTGGAAGTGGGCAGTAATTATTTAAAGTACAGCTTTGAAAATGATGTTCTCTACCGCAACAGTAGCTACGCTCTGGTAAAAACCGATTTCCAGATTTTTATCAAACTCATCAAAGAAAATGATCTGATAAAAGGATCGATTCGTTATGCCTCTTACCAACGAGGGCAAGATCTTGATATGAATATTGTGCTTAAAAAAGCGGCCTGTCTGGATTGATAAAAGTGCAAAAAAAAAAGACCCCGACTAGCGGGGTCTGTATGAAACTTAAGCTTCGCGAATGACGTACTTATCTTTTCCTTCATCAACCATTTCTTTAAGTTCTTTACCCACTTTAAAGAAAGGGACTTTCTTAGGACTTACCTTAACCACTTTACCAGTCTTAGGGTTTCTCCCCTCATAGGCCTTATAATTTCTATTAGCAAATGAGCCAAAACCCCGAATCTCGATTCTCTCATCATCAAAAAGTGCCTGAATCATACTGTCGAAACAGATGTTCACAATCTTCTCTGCCTGATGGTGAGGAAGATTAGCTTGTTTTTCAATTACGGCAATCAAGTCGGCTTTAGTCATTGGGTCTACTCCTGAAGTAAGTACTCATACAATATGATTCTGAGAGCTTATCGGTTGTTTTCAGATTTAGTTTAGTTCTGCCAACAACCTATGCCTAAATTTTATTCCATCCAGATTCCTACATCCAGCTAAATTACTAGATTCACTACTTTTTCTAGGTATTTCCCCTTGGTAAGGCCGAAGGGGCCTAGAATTATTCAAGAATTAGGTTAATCGACTCGATAAGTCGTTGAGGATAAAGGAATATGAGCTCACGATTTAACATTCATCTTAAGATGGCCCTGGTTTTCGCCTTGGGAGTGCTCTTAATCGGCTGTCAGGACACTATTCCTAACAGGTCCACCATTACCCCTAATCAACAGGTGGGAGATGGGGGAGATGATACAGACGGGGATGTTGTTGGTCGCCCTACCGATGCCATTAAATTCAAGACAGATTTTTGTGCCTGTAAAGATAAGAAGGCCGTGAGTTATGGTAATTGTGCCGCATTTTGTTCTAATAAAACCACCAATGGTGCTGAAATTCTCTATGCCAATTTCACCGTAACTGCTGACATTACCTTAAGTGGTCTGGGAAGTGTCCACGGCTGGTGTACCGCCCTTCTCCCGGGTGATACCGCCAATCCAAAGTGCGTGCTTCGTGCTAGAAGCGATGATGGCACTGAGGTGGATATCGATGTGACTCCGATTGCAGGTAAAAACTCAATTACCGCTCCTATTCAGGATGTGATTGAATACGATAAGACCTATGTGTTAACTTTGATGGAAACTACTTCGGGTGCCAAATCCGACTCTGTTCAGATCGTAAAATTCACTACCGATATCGCTATTCCCGTTCTGGGTCCCTTAAAGAATGCCCCTATCTCTCAGTACACCTGTATCGTAAGGGATTTTTCGACGGACTCCAATACTGGAGACATTTTTTACGACAGTGCTTATCGCGTTCATTTCTATTATCACCCACGGATTCCGCCTACTCCAATTCAGGCCGGAGTCTCTAATCTTATCTGTCACGATATCTTTAACCCACTCTATGGGGCCACAGATAGCGAACTCTACCCTCGCATGGAAAATAAGCCAGGGGTCTTCAATCTTTGGGATACTAGTGATCCGCGCTTCTATGACAATAATGGAAATACCATTCTTGATGTGAATGATATTATCCTGCAAAAGACCAGAAACTTCGGTGGCTCTATTACTGCAGGAACTAACTTCTTTAATAGCTTCACCTGGCCCGGCTCACCCGATGTGAATGAAGATGCCGGAAATGCCAGCAGTCCTCAATCCATTGGCTACTTCATGGCCCCATGGATTGATCAAAACACCTTTAAGTCTTATTGCCTTACTTCCACCCACTATAACAGCGATATCCCGCTCTATAAGGCACTACGAGACGTGATCCAGGTTGATACAGAAGGACTATATATTGGTGAAAAGGCGGCTGAAACTGTGCTGGATCAAAACGGAAGACCAACTACTGGGTATAAGGATTACATTCTCATTCGGGAATCTGATCTGAAGCAGGTGTGGTTCTATCTCAATAATAATGTCCCTACCGCTCCTTCGGATGATATAGTCTCAGATGTGGCCGTTTACTTTTACTATCCACTCAATAAAGCTTCACCTTTTGTGAAGACCTCGACACAAAGAATCTTCCGAGTCAGAGGGGCCAATGAGCTCAGTGGAGTTTCAGGAAATGTAAGTGAGTCAGGGCCTACCACTTATCCTCCTCATGACAGAAAGATTGGATGCATTCCTAAATTCTAATTAACCTAAATTCGCTTTGACGATTCTGATGGTGGGTGAAATCTCCTGCTCAAACATCATATAGAAGATGCTCAGGGTGGTGCAGGCAACTACAACACTTAAGCATGCCTGAATAAGTATTCGCTTTAAGATGTGATCTTTTTTGGTAATAAAAAATCTTCTGACTAAAAAACCAAAGATGGCGAGAGTCAAAGAAATCCAGCCAAAGGTCTTTAAATCATCTTTTCTTAATAGGATATCTAGTAGACCAGGTACGGCCTGTTTATCGGCGACCAGATCGGCCATTATGTTAAGAGATACGGGAAAACGCTTAAAAAAGTCCTCTGCAGGCTGCCCCTTAACGGAGCCCATAATGATGGCCCTTTGCATCTCCTTACTCTGCTTACCGATCTCGTTTTCTCGAATAGCACGCTTAATGATTCGCACGACTTTTTCATTAAAAAGATCCCGGGCACTTAACTCTTTGAAGCCGGCCTTGTGAAGTTCATAGGCCATATTGTAGGGTTCAGAAGAACTCTCTTCCTGGGCAAGCCCAGAAAGAGAGATGAGAGAGAGAACTAAGAGAAAGACAAATTTCATGCAACTTTTTTATTCATCACACGCTCAAAGAAAACCGTCATAGGAACAGCAATGAAGATAGTCGAATAAACACCAAGAAGGATACCAACGGTCATGGCAAAGAAGAAATCGTGAATTACCGGGCCACCCCAGATCAGCATAACTACCGATACACCTAAAGCTGTAAGAGAAGTATTTATGGTGCGTGCCATGGTTTCATTGATAGCACGGTTAATAACTTCAAGAGTCCTGGCACCTGTGTGCTCATTTTCAATTTCTCTGACTCGGTCATAGATAACCACGGTATCGTTTACCGAATAACCAATCACCGCCAGAAGGGCCGCCACAATCTGAAGAGAGAACTCTTTTTGCGTCAGCATAAAAGCACCAAGAATGATCACCACGTCATGAACTAAAGCCGCAATAGCTCCTGGAGCAAACTTATAATCAAAGCGAAGAGCAAGATAAATCATGATTGCTAAGATCGCCCAAAAAAGTGCTTTAAAAGCAGAGTTTCTTAGTTCCGCACCGGCCTTAGGACCCACGATATCGGTTTTCAAAATTTCAAATTTATCGCCATACTTCTCAGTCAAAGTTGTTTGAACCTTGGTAGAGACAGCATTGAGATTCCCTTGATCCTTATCAAGCTTTAAAAGAAACTCATTCTGCTCTTCAGAACCAATGGACTGAAGCTGAGAAAGTGGAACTTGATTATCTGACATAAGAGTTCTCAAATCATTCAGAGCGATACGGTCCTGAAATTTAACCTGAATCTCAACTCCCCCACGGAAATCTACTCCGTAGTTAAGTCCTTTTACAAAGAACATCACAACTGAAGCAATGACTAAGGCAAGAGAGATTCCCCCAGCTATTTTGAACATTGCTACGAAATCTATATTTTTAGCTGTTTTCATTTTACTCATTCCTTTGAATTAAATACTTAAACTCTTCTTTGGGCTCTTTCCGACGTAGTATTCGAAGAAGATTTTGCTCGCAAAGTAAGAAGTGTAAACGGTTGTCAGGATACCGATCAAAAGAGTCACGGCAAATCCACGAACCGGACCAGTACCAAAGTTCAAGAGACATAGACCAGCAAGAGCAGTTGTTAAGTTGGCATCGAGGATGGTCCAGAAGGCCTTACTAAAACCAGTTGAAACTGCTTCATAAGGAGTGAGACCCGCTTTAAGTTCTTCACGAATACGCTCATAAATAATGATGTTACCATCCACAGCCATACCAACAGTAAGAGCAATACCGGCAATCCCTGGAAGAGAAAGAGTAGCACCAACAGCGATAAGAATAGTAAGAGTGAACAACACGTTCATAAGAATAGTTACGCAAGCAATGAAACCAGAAGCTTTATAGTAAAGAATCATGAAGGCAAATACCAGGAAGGCACCTACGATACCGGCCACTTCCGCCTTCTCGATAGCATCAGCTCCCAGAGAAGGACCTACGATTCTTTGCTCTTCAAATATAAGCTCAACCGGAAGAGCACCTGCCCGAAGAACCAGGGCAAGATCCCGGGCCTCGGCCATAACAGTAGTATAATCCCCAGTTCCTAAAGTAATCTGGGCCGATCCTCCGGCAATCTTTCCCTGAATAACAGGGGCCGAGAATACGTTTCCATCAAGAACGATAGCTAAACGCTTACCGATATTTTTACCTGTGATTTCTTCAAAGATCCGAGCACCGCTCGCCTTAAAATCTAGCGCCACGTATGGACGGTTTTGCTCCTGATCGATACGCACACTGGCTTCCTGAAGCTCTTCACCAGTTAAGCTGGTAGCAGCTTCAATGAGATAAGGCTCAAGATTGGTAATCTCATTAGTGTTTCTGTTAGTAGTCTTAGCAAAAGCTATTTCATAGCCTTTAGGGAGATCATTTTTCAGATACTCATTAACTGAAGCCACGTAGTTAGAGAAACGCTCACCTTTTTTAAACTCAATGCCAGAAGTCTTAACTTTCTCCAACCAGTCATTAAGGGCCATAGGAGGAATTTCATCATTAACGAATTTGAATTCTAGCTTAGCTGTCTTACCGATCAGCTCCTTAGCGCGGTCAATATCCTTAACCCCTGGAAGCTGAACCACTACTCTATCAGATCCTTGAGAGACAATTTCCGGCTCTGTAACACCAAACTCATCGATACGGTTACGAATAACTTCGATAGATTTTGAAAGAGCTGTCTCTTCAATTTCCTGAATATAATCTCTACCTAAACCATAGGTAAGAGTTCTGCCGTTATCGGCAGTGATGCGAAGTGGATAGCTGAAGAACTCTCTGATTTTGGCCTTCGCTGCACTTACATCGCTCTCTTTAGTAATCACGATTGAGTGCTTAGGATCTCTTACATTACTAGCGTCGGCATCCCCCAAAGTAGATTCAATACCGGCATCAGTGAGTACCGACTGAACCTTCCTGGCGTATCCCACTACTTCATCCCGGTAGACCTTATTGAAGTCGATACCTAAGACCATGTAAAGGCCACCTTGAAGATCAAGTCCGAGATTGATTTTTCGCTCAACCGGAAACGAACTTTTCTCATCTAGATTAAAAAGTGTTGGAGTAACGGTCATTGCCGCTATTAAGACCAACACCAGCATAGAACTAAAACGAAACCACCATCCCTTGGCCATGTACACTCCGTATCTTTTAGAGGTTTTTGAAGAAAAAACTAATTCGAAAAATTTTAAACAATTTAAAGGGTTTGAGCAATGATAACGACGCTCTTAGTATTTGCGGTTCGCGTTATTAAAGGGCAAAAAAAAAGGGGAAGCGAACTTCCCCTTTCATTATGATGGTTTTTCTTCTTTAAGAGGCTTTTTCTCGTCCTGATCACTCTCAGACGCGATAATTTTTTCCTCTTTCTCCTCAATAGCAGGAGGTGCTGGCTCCTGATGGGCAGCCTCCTGCATAGAGTCCGTGAAACCCTTAGCAGCTTTTTGGAATTCGCGAATCCCTTGACCCAGACCCTTGGCAAGCTCAGGAAGCTTCTTAGGCCCGATAAAGATCAAGGCTATTATCAAAACGAGGATGATCTCCCCAAATCCCAATCCAAACATATTTTACTTCTTTGTTGGCTCAGCAAATAGTTGTGAAGTAGATCCACCGATATGGCTCTTAAGAACCTTCAAGCGAGTTCCACCTTCGACTTCCAATGTTACTACTTTTTCGGCTATGCCGGTAATTTTTCCTAAAATTCCTGATTTTGTATAAACCTCATCACCATGGGAAAGCTTAGTGAGAAAATTCTGCTCTTCCTGAATACGCTTCTTCTGAGGACGGATCATGAGAAAATACATGACCAAAAATATAAGAACAAACGGGATGAAAGAGACAAATGGTGACTGAGTAGCACCGGCCGGGGCCTGCGCATAGGCGCTAGAGATTAGATCAAACATAGATTTCCTTTTTTATTCCCAACGGTTAGAAGTGTAATTGTTATAAAATGTCTGGTAATAATCGTCAAATTTCCCTTCAAAAATAGCGGCCCTCGCCCCTTTTACCATCTGAAGATAGAAGTGAATATTGTGATAACTGATTAGCTGTCCCGCGAGATACTCCCCAACGTTAAATAAGTGCCGGATATAACTTCGAGAATACCGCACGCACACCTGGCAAGAGCACTCAGGATCTGGTGCCCCCCCGTCTTCTAAGAAGCGGGCCTTCTTAATATTAAGCGGTCCATGGGTAGTTAAGAATTGACCGTTTCGTGCATTCCTAGTTGGAAGCACACAGTCAAACATATCCAGCCCTGCCTTAATCCCATTTAAAACATCCAATGGTTTTCCCACACCCATAAGGTAGCGCGGCTTCTCCTTAGGCATAAGCGGAACAAAACGACGGCAGAAGTCCACCATCTCCTCATTCTTCTCCCCCACCGAGAGACCACCCAGGGCGTAGCCATCAAAATCAAGTTCAATCAGTCCCTGCATGCTTTCAAAGCGCAGATCCTGATGAAGACCCCCTTGGATAATTCCAAAGAGATGCTGATGCTCTTTGAGCTCCACACTCTTGCAACGTCGGGCCCAACGATGAGTGAGCTCCATACTGGTGCGAAGAGTTTCTTTTGTGGCCGGAAGCTTCGGACACTCATCAAAGGCCATGACAATATCAGAGCCCAGTGCGCGCTGAATCTGCATGGATTTCTCAGGCGTAATCAAGTGCTTCATGCCATCGATATGAGACTGAAAGGTCACCCCTTCTTCTGTGAGCTTATTGATATCCGAGAGAGAAAAAACCTGATAGCCACCGGAGTCGGTCAGTATCGGCTTATCCCAACTCATAAACTTATGAAGCCCACCCATCTTCTCGATAAGCTCATGCCCTGGACGCAGAAACAAATGATAGGTATTTCCCAGAATAATCTGGGCCTCGAGGCGCTCTAGATCTTCCTGCCACAGAGTCTTAACCGAAGCTCTTGTCCCCACAGGCATAAAGATAGGAGTTTCGATAACTCCATGAGAAGTAACAATTCGACCCGCACGGGCCTCGCCAGAAGTGGCTTCAAGTTGATAAAATGACATGGCGGCAAAGTACAGGATTTGGTGGGGTTAGTCTATATTTCAGAAGGGAAAGAAGTTTGAATCTAAGTTTTTCAACACTATCTCAGAAAGATTTTTTAGTTTAAGACCTTCAAATGAGTAACAAAACTGAACTTCTTAGAAAATACGAAAAATTACTGCAGGAGGGATACTCCATTCTGCTAGTATTGGAAGAAAAGAACTTGACCGAATCTTTCCATTTCCGCTCCCAAAAACTTCTGAATTCAATCTGGAAGATGATCTTAAAGGATTTAGAGTCTTTGCCCGATAAGAACGATGATGAATATAAAACATAAACTCGTCGATCTTCATTTTATCGCACTTCAAGTGGTAGAGACGTTACCCCATGGTCAAAGCAAGTCTTTCAATCATGGCTTCACTCACTTTATTGAGGATTTCTTTCAGCTACTTAGTGACTGCTCGATGAGCATGCAGAATGAAGACGGTACCCATGATGCTGATCTGACCATTATGCTGGAAGTGAGTTATGATTGTTTAAAATTTAAGGCCAATAAACTACCTCCCGATGAAAGGCAGGCCTATTGGGAAGGTTGTGATTTAGCTGCAAAGTTATCTCTTGATTCTCTGTCACTCGCTTTCGAAACAATCACCGTTAACTCTGAAGCTGCTTAGGCTTTCTCAAGATCAACATTCCATCTCCGTAAGAAAAGAAGCGATACTTCTCCTCCACTGCAATTTTATACAATTCCAAAACTTTCTTGCGCCCGATGAGTGCACTCACCAGCATGATGAGACTCGATTTAGGCAAATGAAAATTTGTCACCATGGCATCGATGGAATGAACGGATTTACCGGGATGAAGAAAGATGGATGTTCCCCTGAAGCCTTCACTCGGGTCAAAGTTCACTTTTTCCCCGTCCCATGAACTCTCAAGAGTTCGAAGTGTGGTGGTTCCAACTGCTACCCGGTATTTTGCCGTTTGAATTTTAGTGAGGTTCTCCGCATCGATGGTGAAGAGTTCTTCATGCATCTTATGCTCGAGAATATTTTCGGCCTTAACCGGTGCAAAGGTACCCGCACCTACATGCAGAGTCACGGTGGCGAGATCATGGCCTTTCTCTTTTAGAGAATGAAGAAGATCCTCCGAGAAATGAAGGCCCGCTGTTGGAGCGGCGACAGATCCTGTCTCACGAGCAAAGACCGTTTGATAGGTTTTCTTATCCAAATCATCAGACTCTCCACCCCGGATGTATGGAGGAATAGGAATCTTTCCCACTTTTTCTAGGAAGGGCAGAAGCTCATCATCAGAAAGGGAGCTTGAAACAAGAAATGTTCCATTTCCTCCAATCACCTGAAGCTTGATACTCAATCCCTCAAAGAGAAACTCATCGCCAACCTTGCGCTTACCCGAGGCGCGAATCATGGCGGGATAAAGATTATTTTCTCTTACTAGTGAAAGCAAAAAAACTTCGGCCTCTCCCCCACTGGGCTTCTTGCCTATTAAGCGACAGGGGAAAACCTTGGAGCGGTTAAATACCAGGGTGGCCTCGGGTGGAAGAAATTTATGAATCTCGCTAAATGTTGAATGTATGATTTCGTCCCGGGCCTCGTCATAGACCATTAGTCGTGAGGAGTGGCGATCGGAAACAGGTCTTTCAGCAATAAGATTTGCCGGCAGCTCAAAATCATAGCTCGCGAGCTCAAAATCAGTCATTTTTTCATTCACCCTTTGAATATCAATCTAATCCAAGTATTCTAATCCTGGAGACAGAATATGACGATAAAACTCATCCTTCCTTTTTTATTTTTTGCTAGTGCCTATGCTCAGGACACCAGTCAGGAGGCGATTATTCTGAACCAGGAGATGCAATTCTTGGAAGATTCTGTAAGTAATAATACTCTAAGGAATGCGGAAGTAACTGAAGCCCCTGCTCCGGAGAGCAGAAACCGCATGGACAGTCTGGAGAGAACTTATTTTGGGGAAAGTTCGGAGGATAGTGTCACTACCCAAACAGCGGCACCTAAGCGCCGGGGTCTTTAAGCAAATTTCGACTGCATTTTCTCAATCAAAGCAATCACACGAGTAAGCATTTCATCTAGGTATTTCTTGGCCACTACAAAGCTTGAGTAAGTGGTAACCTGAGCAAGAATCATTTTAAAAATAGCAGAAAGCACATTGATCACCGGCTCAAGATTAAACTTCTTCATCACTAGATCAAAAAGTCCACTGGCCTCAAGAACTGTCTTCCCCTTAACTACATAGAGAGGATTCTTATTTTTCATGATTGTAGCTCCTTCTGAACAGCTTCGGTCATGACCGTAAACTGTCTTTGTAAATCCTTGTACTCCATCGACTTATAGTGAAAGACTGACTTTCTCTGAGCAAGAGATTTACCAAACTGAACTTTATTGGTGAAGGCTTCGTGCATAGTCGCCACACCCAAAGAATCCTTAATCTTTTCCAGATCCGAAGTGGCCTGCTTTCTTCTGGTATCAAAGAGATTAGGAATATAACCCAGATTCTTGGGAGTGGAAGTGATCTCCATCTCCGCAATATCTTCTACAACCTGCTGAATATTTTTGAGTCCCTGCTCTGAGAAGCGGTCCGGCACGAAGGGATAGAGCACTCCATCCGCTGCACAGAGAATATTTACGACCAATAGCCCTAGGGTTGGTGGGCCATCGATCACGATCACATCATACTGGGTGCGAAGCTGATATTTTTCGATAAACTTTTTTAAGATGAGCTGCCTTGGAGCATTAATTCCGGCCACGGTTAATTCAAAGCCCGAGAGATCCTGGCCAGAAGGAAGAAGATCGATATTCTCTTCAGCCTTGATCATTACATCACTGATTAAAGTACCCGTATGGAGGGCCTTCAGTTCTTTTAGTGAATTTATAAGAAGTTGATGAATGGTCTTCCCTTCGAGTCCTTCGATTCCAAACAGGGAGCTAAAATTTCCCTGAGGGTCCATATCGATGCAAAGAACTTTCTTTCCTTGATGAGCAAAGGCATGAGCAAGATTGAAGGCCATAGTGGTCTTCCCAACTCCTCCTTTCTGATTCATCAAAGCAATGATCTTCCCGAGATTTGTCGTACTGTCTTGCTGCGGTTTGAAGAATGAAAACATACTCCAGCTCCTTAAATGCCAACTATATTGGTCAGTATTGTCCTGTCTCCTTAATTGTCCCTGGCCCGAAAGGCTTTGTAAACCTCTGAATTCTTTAAGATTTCATGGAGCTTCCCGACTCTTCTAGTCAGGGGGTGAGACAATCAAGCAAGAGCTATTTGCCTAAATGACATAAGTCTAAGGAATTTAAGCGAAAGTCCCGATAAATCCAAGGATGGATCATAAAGGAAGAGACTATGACTGGTTTCAATAAATTTTATCTCAACTTAGTATTGCTCGGAACTCTCGTAATATCTGGTTGTATCCCACTTGCAAAGAAGACGGAATGTAAGGACAACGAAGCCTTTAATTCCTCTACACGCTCTTGTACTCCCGTAACTCCTGGGCAAGATGAATTTATTTCTCTCACTAATCCCGTTCCTGCGACTCCGTCAACCGTTAACGCTAACTCCGGTCTACCTATCACTCTTTCAGTAAATATCAAGAACCCATATGCTCGCCCTTACCGCATGCGCTGGATAAGAAACCATAACGGAACTCAGTACACCCTATTCTCTGCGGATGCGGCTTCTCCTAATATGGCAGACCATCCCTATACAATTTCTATCACTCCTTCGAGCGATCTCTTAGGAGCCGCTGGCTCTCACGTGGTTACGGCCCAAATTCTTGATAACAGTTTGAACGTCCTGACTTCTCATGACTTCAACCTAACACTTTCCAATACACCAACTCCTTTTGGAAATGGCTTCAATCCTATCTTGACCCTTCCCATAACCATGTCTCCAGATCCAGTCACTAGTCGAACTTTCAGCATGACCATCTTCAGAAATGGCGCGGCCCTTTTTAGCCCACAAGTGGTTTGGAGTCTGGATAAACTTACTGGAACTCCCATTGCGGCCAGAACTCAAACTAATCCAATTACCTTCGGCACTCCGACTTCAGGGGCCGCAGTATCCTTTACTATCAATAGTAATAATCCAATGAGTGCAGCTCTCGCACCCACCGCTCCCTTCAATGATATCGTAGGAACCTATCGTCTCTCTGCAAGCATTGTAGATGGAGTTACGACCTACACCACTTACTCGTGGGACGTAACCATCGCTCACCCTAATTTAGGAATCATCAGCGATGCCACTCTCCCGACTCCAGGAGTCTCCGGCAATACCATCAATGCCTATAACTCAGTACCTTATTTAAATACCACTCTTCCTAACTTCACTTATGCGAGTGGTGCTACCCGCGCTCAGATGTGTGTAAAAGTAAGTGATGCCGATGGAAGATACGGCAGTGGTGTAACCGTTCGCTATTATCTGGGCAATAACGTCGCCCCTATCTATTCCGGAACAACGACTGCTATGGACGATACCGTCTGTTTAGAAGACGCTCCCAACGCAACTAAATCCACCATCCTCTTCTCTGATCCTGATCCAGATTTAACCTGGTCAACCAGTATCAAAGCTCGAGTCTTTGATTCCGCTACCGGAGAAGAATATACTTCTTACCCAAGTGGTACCTATCCCATGGTTTGGTCGATTAAAGTTAATCCACAAAACTCTAAACCAATTCTCGCCTTTGAAGACATTGCGGGCTCAGTTGCTTGCACCACCACCAATGCAGCAGGAACCCTCAGAACTGGATGTGCCGTTACTCAAAGTAATGCCACCGTTAATAACTCATTTGTAGTGGCCTTCAGAGTAACCGATGACTTTTATGCTCTTCCAGCTAATGATGATAAAATTTCTTACTCCGCCCTTCTTACTCGTGGCGGAAGTACCATCGATAGTACTTCATGCGTGAAGGCCTTCACTGATACCGGAACCTATAACGATAGCGGAACAAATATCGACGACTTTATCGGCCCGGTTTACGAGTGCCGCTTCCAGATGCCAAGCTTTGACGCCAATGGATCGCTCAATCCCGCGGCCGATCTCTATGCTATCTCTTTAAGTGTGACCGATGATGGCTCGCCATTCACGGCAACCAGAAAAACTGCGACCCTTAACTGGAACTTTACCGTAAGAGAATTAAACACCGCTCCTACAGCAAGTACTGTTATCTCTAGGAACTCGGCTCCCTTCACAACGATTACTACGGCCACTGAAGGAGATACCATTTCTTTCAATACTGTTTTAACTGACCCAGAAAGAGATCCTTACCGCATGGAACTTAGAAGATGTGCTGCGGGATCGACCGCGACGACTTGTGTGAGTCCTTCTTCACCTCTGGCTACCTCATCTCTGACTTATTACTCAGATTCAGATTACGGCGTTCCAACACCTAACCGCAGACTGGTATTTTCTATACCAGATGGATTTGTCCCAGATCTCGCCACTCCTACTATGGTTTATTTCCAAGTTCGAATAATCGATCAAGCGAGTACTGCCACTGCAGTAAACGCGAGCGGCGTGGTTACCGTAAACAACACACTTAATCTCATCGTACCGTTGAATATAAATAACCTGAATCCGCCACCAGTTTTTGCAAATCCTGGGGCCATCGATATCAATCTAAATCCACTTGAGACAGACTACACCGTCATCTCTGGCTTCCCCTTAACACTTGACCCTGGAACAGTCACTGACGCCTCGAACCCTGGTAATCCAGCAGAAGGCAATATCACTTATCAGTGGCTTATTTCTGCTAATAATGGGACGACCTGGAATAATATCGTAGGAGCTACATCTCGAGTCTTAAAATGGACTCCTGGCCCTGATGTCAACCCTGGTAATTATCAAATCATTGGGTGTGCTACCGATGGTTCTCCACTCAGACCAAACGCGCTTCTCCCTAATGCAGCTGGAAGCAATTGCAACAATAGAGCAATTGTAAGAGTTGAGCCGAATATTGCTTTGTCTCCCCCTCTTTTAGGTGGAAAAACACTACTTAGTCCTCCTGCGGTATGGATTGATACAAGTTCTCTTGGAACGATCTCGACCCATCCAAACTCAAAAGTTGTCTATACAGCTTCTGCTGTTCTTGATCCCGGTCCCGATACTGTAACCATCATGGTGAATAAATTTTTTTACAATGCTAATAATGCGGCCCAGTTAGTGCATTTAGGCTCTACTGAGTTTCTTGCCCTGGATACAATACCAGTTACCGAGGTTTTTGATCTTTCAATGACGGGCAATGATAATAATCTATTCATTGGTTACCGCGCTTATGTTGGGATTGCACCAGCGACCTATCGTCCACAGATAAGAAGGATAAATAAAACCTTTAATGAAAGCGGTTCACCAGGAATGAAAACGGCCTATACTCATTATGGACCATTTGGATTCTCCTATACTGGCTACACCATATCGACTTCACCTGTTTGTAATGGTGGTCTTGGATGTTTCAACAACTTTAGTTCAACTGGTGGAGTACCACCCCTTGGAACTATAACTCTTGATGCTGATCATCTGGCACTTGAAGGCACTCCTAGAACAGTGACCGTCAATGGCCTTATGTTTACTGTGAGCAATACTACCGACGGGGCAATTTTAGCACTTGATATTGCCAATCAAATTAATTCAAATACCTCAGCACAAACTCGGGGAGTGATTGCCTACGTTCCACCAAGTGGAAATAAAGTCTATATAGACGGGCCTAAGCCAAATGATGCACTTTCTATTCTTAACAACACCTCAATGATGGGAGAAATCTTTCTCTCAGGCTCAGTTCTTCACATCCCCTACATCAATGATTCTTTGCCAAGTCCTGATACAGGAAAAATCACCATTGCTTCTATCGATTTTTCGTCGGGAAATCCCCTGTCAGCGATAGGAGTATCGGAAGAGCATTTAGATAACTTCGATTCTGCTACTTACATATCCAATAAGATTGATGCTTCAGGAAACCTCTTAATTGGTCTTGTATCGGCTTCTACTCCAGGACAAGCCAGAGTCATTAAATTCTCGGGTCTGGATTACATTTCCACAGGAGTTCAGTACTCAATCTTCCCTGGTATCAATATCAGTAAGTTTGAATTGGCCGCTGACGTAACAGGCAACACCAACTATCATGCCCTCGGAAAATCTGGCCCAGACCTTTGGATAACAAGATTCCCGAATAATATGTCTTCATTCCTCATAACCTATAAGATGCAAGACACAACAGACACTACGACGGCAAATGCTCTTAGCTCTAGCACTATTTACGACTTCCAGATCGCGACTGCGAGACCGAGATCTCCTGCCACCGTTTCTGAGGAAGCGAGAATTACTTTGATTACGAATAACGGTGTCCTGGCCTTCAGGGCCCGAACTCCGAATATAGTAACTTGTGGAGAATGTAACCCTATCTCTATGAATGGGCAGATTCCACTCTTTGATCCTGGCTTCCCTAACTATCGAACTCTCTTCACCACTCCGATCCTCGGCAATATCACCATTGGTACAGGTGGTAACTCGGTACCTGAAAATACTAGAAACATCATGATGTTTGGTTATTTGGCCGATGATGGAACTGATCACACCTTCAATCTCGGGCTAATTAATGCTGACGTTGAAGTAATTAACTCAACTACCACCGATACCGTAAACGGCTTTTGGGCTCCGGCAATTTTTAAGTAATCTTGTTCAATATTAAGTCCATGGTATGATGAAAGGCATATGCGCTTTCATCATGCCCTATTTATTGCAGTTTTCATTCTGATTCAGTCGGCCCATGCCTATGAACTCATCATGGTTCAGGCCGTCTCCGATTCCAAGCGCACCTTTATTACCCGCAATGGAAAACGTCAGGGAATCTTGCCGGGCCTCACTGGAACCTTTACCGCCAATGATGTCTCGGTTCTAGCTAAGGCGATCCATGTCACTGGGGAATACACTCAATGGGAAGTCTCTAACCCGGCTCTCGCTATCCCTTTTGAGAAGGGCACCATCGTCACCTACTACCGCACGACTGAGCAGCTNNACCCGCGGGCTTAATGAATCGGTTTCGGAAGCTCCCGCCAACGAGGCCAATCGCGGTGGTGTGACCTTCGAGACCTATTATGAAAAAGACATTGCCTACGGCTTTGCCTTTGATGTGGGTCTTCGTTATGAGCGAGAGATCATTAACTATGAATCCGCTTCCTTCACTACCACCAGGGCGATGTTTCTCGCCGATGCTCTCTACTACTTCTCGACTTTCAAAGAATACATTCCAGGGAAGTTCTTTTTGGGCCTTGGTTTGGGTTACGGTGTTTCTAATACCAAGACCACGGCACTCTCCCAATCAGGAGTGGTAGCACTGGTTCCCGCCTTTAAAGCGGGTGTGACTTATCCATTCAATGATACTTGGGAATTACTTCTGGATGGCGCTTTTGAGACATTGCAGACTAGAGAAGAGCAAGAAGATGGTCATGAGCAGACAACAACGCAAACTAACTTCAAAACAGGAATTGGTCTGCGCCGATACTTCTAAAATCAACCAAACTATTTCACTACCTTTATCATCCTTTGACGATAACCAAAATCTAGTCGAGTACCTGAAATCGCAGAGCCTGCTGATAATGTTCCGGCCGTAGCATGGATCAAGAACCTGTGATCGAGCACCCACTCTTTAAAGAAGGGATTTGCAAAAAAATACTTCTCATCCGATTTATAGACATACTCTTTTTTCTCTAGGGCATTAAGGGCATTCGTTACAGCGCCTGGGCTCTTAACCCCGATCACCTTTTGAAAATCCTTCCCGAACAGCTTTATATTTTCTTGAGCTTGCAAAGGGGCCAATTGAATTAATAGATTTTTTTGAATCTTTGTTAGGTCTTTACCTTCAAGAACTCCTTTAAAATACTTCTGCTCGTTCTTATAAATGATATCTAACACATCAAAAAAAGCTTCGAAGTCGAGAGTCATACTTTTTTCGAGGCTGTCAAAGGCTACGCGGCAAAATGTCTGAATATCTCCCGTGATACCGTAACATATTTGATAGAGATAATCGTAGACTTCCCTTTTGAGAGCTATCTTTTTGTTTTGGAATCTTTCACTAATAAATTCATAAAACTCATCAGCCTCAATATGTTCAAAATATATTATCTCAGCTTGTTTGTAGAAAGGAGAGGTTTGATCTCTAAAAATGTGATCCATCTCATGTCTGATACTACCCACATACATGAAAGATATTCGAGGAAATTTTTGAATTTTACCTCTCATATATTTTAAGATTGCGTCACCGTTTTTGACTTCCTTTATGGCCTGGAATTCATCAAAAAGAATGATTACTTTACCATTTGTCCTTTTGATCGTTTCTTCTAAAAATTCAAAAGCCACATTCAATGTTTTCTTATACTCCTGTCCTTGAGCCGCTACTCCCAACGACAGTCCTCCACTTTCTGAAACCTCTAGTTTCGGACTTAAACGAGAAGCGAAATCAAGTACCTTTTTTGAATCCCACACTTTATCCAAAACTCTTTTGCATGCATCTATAATGGCTTCAGCGATGTCCGATGAATCCATGACGTGGTAAAAATCAATATCAACCTTGTGATTGCCTCTCATTCCATCTATTACATGATGAGCTGTGGAAGTCTTTCCAATCCTTCGATCTCCAATGAGAGCAAGGTTGTGTCCACTTTCAAGCTTTGCTAATATCCGTTCTTCCATTTTTCTACGCTGACAGTAATCGTCGCCTTCTACTACTGGGCCATCAATAAATGGATTCTTTTCTAGCTTCAAAGTTTCTCCTCTGTGTTACTCAATTTTGAGTAACACCATAATAATTTTACTCAAAACTGAGAAAAATTCAAGAAATTTACGCAAACCTGAGTAAAGCGAGAAAAAATCTTTTAATACTAAGCGCTTACGCTTCATTAAGTTGTCTTAGATCAACAACTTTCTAGAGATTACTTAATGGGGAATGATTTTTCAGTTAAGGGGAAGTCTGAAAGCAGTAACGAAGCAAACCAATTTCAAAACAGGGATTGGTTTGCTTCGGTGATTTTTGTAAATTTACTTCATCAACCCAATTTCTTTCAATCGGATCATCAGCCACTCGTGCGAGTTGATAGGAGGATACTTCTCCCCTGCACCCATGCAAGATGGGATACAGGAGAGCTGAGTATCAGGATTCGGATGAACAAAGAATGGCATTGAATAGCGGTTCGATGTGGCATCGTCAGGGTTAACTACCCGGTGGGTTGTGGCAGGAATCACATCATTCGTGAGACGCGACAACATATCACCGGAATCGACCACTAATTGTTTTTCATTGGTTTGAATAGGAAGCCATTTTCCATCGCGGTCTAAGAGCTCAAGCCCCGAAGAAGTTGCACCCACCATAACTGTGATGAGGTTGATGTCTTCATGGGCAGCAGAACGAACGGCGTTCTTTGGAGCACCCTGAGCGAGAGGTGGATAATGAATGGGACGAAGGATTGAGTTTCCGTCCTGAAGCATATTGCGGAAATAGGTCTGAGGAACATCTAAGGCCATTCCAAGAGCGTCCAGGATCACAGTGGCCGTGGTATCGAGACCATTATAGAGCTTAAGGAAAGTGTCTTTGAATTCAGGAATTTCAGTGGGCCAGATGTTTTCCGGGAAGTACTTCTGGAAGCGCTCAGGGTTTACAAGTGAGTCGCGTCCCACGTGCCAGAACTCTTTTAGATCTGGGAACTGAGAGTTTTTTGCGTGCTCAACTCCAAAGGCCGTGTAACCGCGCTGGCCTCCGCCCTCTTTACAGACGTAGGTTTGCTTTCTTTCAACTGGAAGCTGGAAGAATTCATGGATAAGGTCATAGGCCTTAGCTGTGAGCTTATCATCTACCGGGTGATCAACCATGACGATGAAGCCATAGTCCTTAAGTCCTGTGAAGAGATTATTCACGAAGCTAACTTTGTCGTTGTTAGTTCCGTTAACAAAACTCATCAAGCTCAGCTCTGGTACTTTTCTAATGGTATCCATGAGGTCCCCCTTAAACTAAAGTTACCTATCTAAATAATCCCATATGACAAAGGATGTCTAAGCAAAAAATTAGATGGATACTAGCGAGAAAATGAGCATGAAAAAGTTACATGAGATCGAGAACTATTTACCGCAGTCTTTGTCTTTTTGGCAGCGCTCTTTTAAGGCCTGGGCCTGGGCCACCATATCAGAGTCCTCATTATGGGCAATCTTAATATCCCCTAAGACTTCATAATATTTGGAACCTGGATAGGTTAATTCGCCCTTATCGTTAAGAGTCAGATAGTTTAAGCAAGCAGCGTTGAAGATTTCTTTCTTAGTGTTATCACGCAAGCAATAGATCTCTTTCCCACTGGCATCTCTTTTGATGTGAGAGACAAGAAGTGCATGAGTTCCAAACTTTTCACCATGATTGGTAAAGACTATGGTGGGCTGAACACCCAGCTCAAGCTTCTCTTTCACTTCATGCAGGACTGATTGGTAGTATCCCTTGGACTTTTTATCGGACCCCAACCCTACGGAGAGCCCCTGCCAAGACATGGCATGATTGGCCCAGGTCTTAGCGACCTTATCTCCTAAATATGACTGAAGTGCAGGATGCTCTGAGAACTCTTCGAGGTTTTGAAAGCCTGGAATAGTTGCGGTCTTATTGGAAGTCACCTGATCGATAATCCCTTTATAATATTCGATGGCCTTTCTCTGCTCGTCTTCATTAGGACTCTCTAGATCATGAGGAGCGGTCTGACCTGGCTCAAAAAATGCCAAGCGATTGAACTGAGCATTCACCCGGGCGTGACCCCAACAGTAACCCTGAGTTTGGTCATACTGACCTACGTAATCGGTATTTCTGAAGGCGAGACCATTTTGAGGCACGGTCATATCTTCAGTGCCTTCGAAAGGAGGTCGTTTAAAGATATTAAAATTGTCCGGACAGAGCTTCTCGCAAGAGCAGAGATCCTTCGTGCAGCTTCCCCAGGAATCGCATTCACAAACAAGTTCAGTAGTGTGCTTGAGAATTTCTTCAAAATCACTACTCTCTTCTGAACTAATGGATCTCCCCTTATCATCTACGCAGTAGCGAATTTCTTTACCATCTTTATTTTTATTGGCCTTATGAGTTTTTTCTTTTTCTTCTTCATAAGCATTTTTTGTAATGGAACTTTTTATTTTAGCAAAAGGAGACGTGAAAAAGTTTTTAACTCCATACCCCACTCCAAGCATGTTTTGATTACAGCCTATAAGCAGAAATGGCAGAAGAAGAATGAGAAGATGATTTCTCATAACTCCTCCAAAAGATTCATCCAGGAGAGCCGCTCAGGAGACTCAGACTGAAGTTGCTTTTTAATAGAGGCCAAGGTTTCTGTGGGCTTCTTGCCTTCTCTTTTGGCCTTGAGATATCGGCAGAACCTCATACTCCAGGTTAAGGAATGTGGGTACTTTTGAAGATCTTTTTCGCACCAGAGATTGGGAGAAATTTTCTTCGTCGCGGCACTTGATACAAGATCATAACGGATACGATTATTGATATTGAAGTTTTCATGAACGGAGCCTAAATAATAGAAGGCGCGATCAAACTCCTTACTCGCAATGAGCTCTTCCACTTTCTGATCTCTATTCCATGTCGCAAATGGCGCTTTGGCATTTCTCTCTAAAGGACTGCCTTCTACAGCATAGGTCTCGATAGACTTGATCCAAGACTTTAATTCTGGCTTTTTGCCCTCTTCAGAGTTCTTTAAGCGATTTAGGTTTCTAAGAGCTTTGGCTTTATCGGATAAAGTGAGAACCACGGTATTGACCAGAGCTTCGGTCTTATCTTCTTTTACGGGAATCTTTAGCGCTTCTTCATAATGGAAGAGGGCCTTCTCTTCAAAGCCGTAATTGAAATACTCACGAGCTAGAAGCAAGCGGAGTTCAAAGGCCTTAAGTGGCATTTTTGCCATATAGGGCTTCGCCTCTTCCAGGATCTTATCCTCAAAGGGTTGAATATCTTTTAACTCCACCGCCAGTGAGGAGAAAGAACTCAATAATAAGAATAATAAGGTAAAAGTCTTCACAGAGGACTTCATCGACTTAACGGAAAAAAACTTTAAAGTCCGAGCGAGTTACTCAAACATAATGGTGCCCAAGCGGATCCAGTTGGACTTTTCCTGGAGGGCAAATTCATAATCCTGACTCATGCCCATAGAGGTTTGAAGAGTGAGATTAAGCTCACTTTCAAGCTTATTCTTCTCTACATTAAGTTCCTCAAAACAGCGACGGGCCTCGGCTTCAAAAGCTTCGGTACGAATGGTTCCCATGGTCATCAGACCCACCAAACGCAGCTTCTCGCTCGTAACCGCAGATTCGGCGGCCGATTTTAATTCGGTATAGGTCTCAAAGCCCGACTTCTCGGCTTCATGAGAGGTATTGACCTGAAGAAAGATATTGATAGGGCCTGAGAGGCGATCTTCCGCCTTTTTAAGCTTATCCAAGAGTTCCTGATCATGAACCGAATGAATGGCAAAAAGATTGGGAACGGAGAAGAGTTGATTCACTTTATTGGACTGAAGATGGCCAATCATATGCCATCTGATTTCCGGGCACTCATCTCTCAGGGCCCGGGCCTTCTCTTCCAGATCCTGAACTCGATTTTCGCCAAAGTCCCGGTGTCCCAGATCATAGTAGGCCTTGATCTCTGCCAGCGTTCTTTTTTTAGAAACGATGAGTAGGCTCGAGCCTTTGGGGAGCTTGGAATTGATACTCGCGAGCTTTTCTTTGAAGTCTGCCTTATGCATCCTCTTGATCCTCAGTCTTTTTTTTCTTTTTAAGACTGATATTGGCCTTAACTTCAAAGTCATACTTCTCGATGATCTTATCGATCTCCCGAGTGAGATCAATCTTATCTAAGTATGACTTAAGTTCGTTTTTAACCGAGGAGACGAATTCCGTTTTCGTACTGCGGGCGTTCTCTAAGAGTCCCCCCACAATATCTTTCGGAAGGGGTACGTCCTTAAGCAGGGCCCGTACACTCTCTTCGGTCATAAAAGCTGCAGTAACTCCGGTGGTCAGGACCTTTTTAAAAATGTCCGTGATCTTTCCGTCTTTATCTTTGTCTTTATTGTCTTCCATTTATAAACTCGCTGCCCTTTTTGCAAAGGCCTTCATAGTCATTGGTAAATTGGTGTTAACAAGAGTCTTCTCGATCATGCCAAGTCCCGGAAAGAAACCCTTTAGGGTCACTTCTAAAGAATAGGTCACTTCGGTGCGAGCTCCCCCCAAGTCCTTCAAGGTCCAGCGACCATTATTGACCTTCATTAAATCACCGGAGAGAAGCGACCAGCTGACTTCCTGATTTGGATTGTGAGAGAGCTTAATAGTGTAAGAGATCTCTTTAATGATATTAAGATTAAGCTTAACCTCTGCCCCGTCTTTTGATTCTTTACTTACTTCTACCGACTTCACCCCATCCACAAAATTAGGATAATTCTTATAATCGATAATTGCTTGATAGAATTTATCAACTGGGACATCGAATACTTCTGTTCTTTCTGCCTGGGCCATTTAAAATCCTTTATTAATAGCGTGGTTTCTTATCAAAATGATGTTCAGCTCTGATGTGCCTAATGGTTCCTGATTCACTTCTCATAACAATAGAGTGAGTGTAACAACCCCATGATTTAAAAATGACGCCATCTAAGAAGTTACCTGTAGTCACTCCGGTGGCACAGAACATGAGATTTCCCTTGGCCAAATCATTGATCTGGAACACGCGGTTCATATCATCGATTCCCATCTTGGCCGCTCGTGCAACCTCTTCTTGATTTCTTGGTTTTAAAATCCCTTGAAACTCTCCGTTCAAGCACTGAAGAGCGGCTGCCGCGATAACTCCCTCAGGAGCTCCCCCGATTCCCATCAAAATATCAACACCTGAGTTGGGAGTTGCCGTAGCAATCGCCGAGGCCACATCTCCATCTCCGATCAGCTGAATTCTCGCCCCGGCAGCACGGATCTCTTCGATAAGTTCCTTATGCCGAGGGCGATCGAGGACCACAGCAGTAAGATCGGCCACACGGCACTTCTTAGCGGCGGCCAGACGTTTTAAGTTTTCTGTTGGGGTTTGACGGATATCCAGTACACCCTTGCCTTCAGGACCTGAAGCAAGTTTAAGCATATAGGTATCGGGAGCATGAAGCATATTGCCGGCTTCACCAATGGCCATAACCGAAATAGAGTTATGTCCCCCAATAGCACAGATGGTGGTTCCTTCTAAAGGATCAAGAGCTATTTCGAGTTTCGGGCCATTGCCTGTTCCCACTTTCTCACCGATAAAAAGCATAGGAGCTTCATCGCGCTCACCTTCACCGATAACCACCGTGGCGTCGCACTCAATAGAGTCAAGCATTGCTCTCATAGCATCAACGGCCGCTTGATCGGCTGCTTTCTCATCCCCTCTACCCATTAAACGGGCCGAGGCAATGGCGGCCATCTCGGTTACACGAACAAATTCCATGGCAAGGTTACGATTCATACAAAAATTTCCCTGTTAATAGTTAACAGGGAAATTATAACCTTTAAAACCAATTCTATGAAGTGATTAACTCAATTGACGCGCTAGAAAGCCTTGGGCCTCGCTAGGCAATAGGTCAGATGGGATCTGATTAATAAGACCTTTCACTTTCTCAATCTTCTCCAGATCAAGGTCAGCGTCAATCTTAAACACCCATTCATCTTCCTCAACCAGAGGAGAATCAACATTTCTTTTTGAAAGAATGCGACCGGTCTTAAGACCTAGCCCATCTTCCCATTCGATAAATGTTTCCATGAAGAGCACCTGAAACTTCGCCATCTCGCCGTCATTATGCTGCCAGACAAAAACTTCTACCGGCCCATCTGAGCGCAACCAGTACTTAAGGCGAGCGGGAATTTCAATTCCCCCATCCATTTTATGCAAAGGCTTCAAGCGCTTAACGATATTACCCATATCTAAAAATTCATGGACCTTCTCGAGAATTTCCCGTCTTTTAAAGAACTCCACACCCAGACGATTAGCGGTATTCCACTTAACGGTCCCCGCAATATCCAGAGTCTTCCCGAGCCAATGAATACTCCCCTTCAGGGTGCTCTCTTCCGGAAAGTTCTGCTCATCATCTTTAAGGGAAATTTGCATTCCTGTATGAGAGATATCTTTGATCTCATATACCTTAGAGCTTTCGTCGGATTTAAAGGTCAGATAGCAGAAGGGGAAGCGGGGAAGTATCCTCTTCTCATGCTTTTCAAAATCAGATTTGATTAAATTAAAACGTCGTTCCATTATGCACCTCTTATAGTTCTCTTATTGTAATGGTTCCGCTAACATAACCCAAGCTAGGTAAAGCTTTCTATTTTGGCTTCATGACAAAATCGCTTACATTGGATTGATATGGATAAAAATGACTACGAGCTTGAACTTGAAATAGATAATCTCCCTAACCGCCTCACCTTCTTTAGAATGTTGATGATTCCAGTTGTAGTGATGGCCCTTTATCTTTCTGAGAATCCTACTATGTGGATCCTGCCTTATCAGAAATTCCTGGGTCATATCGCCTGTTGGGTCTTTGTGGTAGCTTCCTTCACGGATTTTTTAGATGGTTATATCGCGAGAAAGCGCAATATAGTGACCGTCTTTGGCTCCTTTTTAGATCCCATCGCAGATAAGTTTCTGGTGGTCTCCTCGCTTATTATGCTCATGGGTCTAGAACGAGTTCATCCGGTAGTAGTGATTATTCTTGTACTAAGAGAGATGTATATGACTTCCCTGCGCCTTCTGGCCTTGACGGAAGGTGTAGATGTACCGGTAAGTAATCTTGGCAAATGGAAGACCGGGGCCCAGATGGCCTCCATTCCTATGCTCATGATCTACGAGAAGTTTCTGGGTCTTGATCTTCCTCTCTATGGAACTATCCTTATTTATATCTCGGCCTTTCTCTCTCTGTGGTCGGCCCTACGATATTCTTTATCCATGATTAAAAAACTTAAAGATAAACGTGCTGAGAAAAAAAAGCAGAAGCGCGAGAAAAAGCAAAGAGTAGGTCTATGAATTACTTGCTGGTCACACTTCATGGAAAAGACCAACCAGGTATAGTGCCCTCGCTCATGGGTATCATTCACGAATCTAAATCTGAAATTATCGATCTAGGACAAAGTATTACTCATGGTTTTATCAGTCTCTCCCTGCTTGTAACTCAAAAAGAGAAACTACTAGATAGATTTACTGCTCAAGCACAAAGATGGAATCTTAAGCTCATCTCTTCTGAGGTGGATACTAAGAGGCAAATGAATACAGCTCATTCGACTTATGTCTTAAGCTGCGTCTCTCAAAAAAATATTGCTTCACCTTTTCTTTCAGATATCTCAAATCTGTTCTCAACCTGGGGAATAGGTCTTCAGAGAATTGAAAATCTCTCACAGAAAGGCTTCTGCTCTTTAGATATAAAAGCAAGTTCCGCAAAAGAAATTGATCTAGAGACCCTAAAACTTGAATTCATGGATCTCTCCAATAAGTATGAGATCGATATGGCCTTCTTGCAGGATGATATCTACCGCTACACCAGAAGGCTTATTGTCTTTGACATGGATTCTACTCTTATCAAAGCAGAAGTCATCGATGAGATGGCCGCAGCTTTCGGAATTGGCGAGAAGGTAAAGCTCATCACCGAAAAGGCCATGAATGGGGAAATTAACTTTGATGAGGCGCTAAAACAAAGGGTTGCTCTCCTTAAAGGCTTTCCTAGAGATGATATGGAAAAAATATTTGACCGCCTTCCTCTTATGCCAGGAGTAGAGGCCTTTATTAAGACCGTTAAAAGTCTGGGATACAGAACGGCGGTTGTATCCGGTGGCTTCCGCTATTTTGCGGAAAAACTCAAAGATAAGTTAGCTATCGATTATGCCTATGCCAATGAATTAGAATGGCAAGAAGATAGGCTCACAGGAAAAGTCTTGGGTGAGATCATCAATGCCCAGAGGAAAGCCGAGATTCTTGAGGCCCTCGCCCAGAAAGAACAGATTCATCTCGAGCAAGTGGTCGCGATTGGTGATGGGGCCAATGATCTTCTCATGCTCTCCAAGGCCGGTCTGGGAATCGCCTTTCATGCCAAAGAAAAAGTCAGAAGAGAGTCTCGTCATCAGATGAGTCATGGTCCCATGACCTCTATTCTGTATTTTCTGGGCATTCGTGAGGAACATCATCATGAAGTTATATAAAACTCTCTCAAGTGCCACAAATAATATTGAAGAAGTCAGGGCACTCAAGCTCAATATAAAATCAGAAACCTTTCCTTCCGAGCTACTTAAGCTTGAACACTTAGAAGAGCTCTACCTCGATGGTAACTGCAAAGAGTTTCCCCACAATCCCGGCTGGAGGAATCTTAAAGTCCTATCCATCAAGTGGCCCAAGTTTGAAGGCAATTTCTCAGATCTCTTTATTCTTCCCGCCTTAGAAAATCTAAAAATCATCGAAACTCCTATCAAGCAATTTCTCTTACCTCTGGGAGAAGTAGGCTCACCCCTGAAATCTCTCACCATGAAAGACTGTGGCCTGGAAAAACTTCCCGAAGAAATTTCCATGCTCGTTCATTTAAAAGAGATGAATCTTTCAGGNNAATAACCTTGCCTACCTTCCTTATTCTTTTAAAGAACTCAGTGGGCTTACTCGCTTAAACCTTGATCAAAATTTATTTAGTGTCTTTCCAGAGGCCCTGGGTAGCATGCCAAATTTAAAGCATCTTTCACTAGATCTTAATGCCTTCTCTGAGGAAGAAAAGAGTCGAATTCAAAGAGACCACCACATCTGGATTAACTAATTTTTTATACACATCTGTTACCTTTTACAGAGTCTGTCTAGTTTCTAGACGATTGTGT
>DFXX01000106.1 GCA_002381765.1 Bacteriovoracaceae bacterium UBA4097
GGCCAGTTTTCCGTCTTTTGATTTTCAAGAGTACTGATACCGGATTTACCGGCAAGGGCATTTGCCCAGACTTCATCTAATGAATTTCCTAATCCACAGATGGCACCCATTCCGGTGACTGCTACGCGATTTAGTTTCATAAATGTATCCAGAAAAGCAAAAGGCCTCCGTTAGGAGGCCTTCCGGTGATTAATGAGATTTAGATTTTAAGTAATTTACGATATCACCGATAGACTTAAGATTTTCTGTCTCGTCTTCAGGAATCTCTACTCCGAACTCATCTTCCATCTTCATCATAAGCTCAACCATGTCTAATGAATCTAGGTTAAGATCATCAACGAAGCTGGTATTGAGGCTAATATTAGCTGCGTCCATCTTCGTAGCTTCAGAAACGAGCTTAATTACCTTCTCTTGTAATTCCATTCTAATATCCTCCAAAATGTGAGATTCGATTAAATTATTAAATATACAATCCGCCGTCAATTTTAATCACCTCTCCGGTGATATAATTCGACGCGCGACTAAGTAAAAAGCAAGTAAGTCCGGCGACTTCTTCCGCTTTCCCCATTCTTCCGAGGGGAATAGACTTGTTATACTCTTCCTTGGCCTTGTCATTTAGAGCATCTGTCATGTCAGTTTGAATAAAACCCGGGCAAATCACGTTACAGCGAACATTTCTTGAGGCAAGTTCTTTGGCCACGGATTTACTGAATCCAATGAGTCCGGCCTTAGAAGCCGCATAGGCGGCCTGAGAAGCATTTCCCATAAGGCCCACAATGGAGCTCATATTCACGATGGAGACGTTTTCGGCCTTGAGAAAGTTTCTCGCCAGGGCCTGGGTCACCATCATTGATCCCTTGAGGTTTGTATCCAGAATTTGCGAAATTTCATCCGGCTTAAGTCTTAAAAGAAGTGTGTCTTTTGAGATTCCGGCATTATTCACGAGACCCGAAATAGGAGCAACATTTTTGGTGAATTCATCTAGGGCCTTGGTCATGGCCTCATAGTCGGTGACATCAAATTTAAGTCCCGTGGCCTTACCACCAGCTTTCTCGATTTCTTCTTTAAGTTCAATCGCCTTAGATTCATCACCACGGTAATTAAAAACTACGTGAGCACCTTGAGCTGCAAGCTCAAGAGCGATGGATTTACCAATCCCGCGTCCAGCTCCGGTAACTAGAATAACTTTATCTTTTAAATCTGTGTAATGAACCATCATAGGGCCTCGACTTCTGAAAATCCTGTCTCAGTATCAAGACTAATGACTTTCAAGTTAGGGTTTATTTTCTTAATTAATCCGGCCAAAACTTTACCCGGACCACATTCGATAATGACTGTATCGTCAGATAATTTTTGAATACTGTGAGTCCAGAGAACACTTCCGCAAACTTGCTTTAAGAGATTCTCTTTAATAACTTCAGGGCTAGTATCAATGCCGTACTCATGAGCATCGATGTTTGCCACATAAGGAACTTTGAGTGGTCTGAAATTAATATTATCCAACACTGGCTTAAGCTTTAATTCAGCCGGCTTCATAAGAGAGCAGTGGAAAGGAGCCGAAACCTGAAGTTCGATCGCCTTAACTCGTCCCTGGCTTCTTTGCTCCATCAGACGTATGGCATTTTCACAGGCGTATTTATCACCTGAGATAACTATTTGATTGGGTTCATTAAAATTAGCGGGAGATACTTTTTCATCTTCGGTAGAAGCGGCTTCACAGGCCTCACGAATGATGGCTTCTTCCTGCTTTAAGATGGCGTACATAGTGCCTTTGCCGGCTGGAGTTGCTTCCTGCATATACTTTCCGCGAAAGTGCACGGCCTTAACGGCGTCTTCAAATTCCATCGCCCCTGCGGCCGCAAGAGCGGCATACTCGCCAACCGAGTGTCCCAGGACTCGCTCGATTTGAATGTTTTTTTGATTAAGTAAGTCTTCCAGTTTGTGAAACATCATGAGTGAATGGGCAACGATTGCGGGTTGCGTGTTCTCGGTGAGTTTTAGATTCTCTACCGGACCTTCCAGCATGATGGTTTTTAAATCAAAACCTGCGGCTGCATTGGCCTTGTCAAAGTAGGCATAGTCAGAAAAAACTTTGCCCATACCGACGTATTGAGTTCCTTGTCCAGGAAACACCACTGTGACTTTCATGAAACTCCTAATATTTAAGGAATACGGCTCCGGCAGTTAGACCAGCACCAAAAGCCGCTAATAGAATATTATCTCCACGCTTAATTTTTCCAGAGCGGATGGATTCATCCAGGGCGACAGGAATAGTAGCGGAAGAAGTATTGGCATATTTATCAACATTGATCACGACTTTCTCAGGGGGGAAGTTAAAGCGACTTCCCACGGCTTCGATAATGCGAAGATTGGCCTGATGAGGAATAAACCAATCCACATCATCCATGGTCTTGCCGGAATCTTTGATGACCTTATCACTATGAGCTGCCATGGTTTTCACTGCGGCCTTATAGATTTCCTGGCCATTCATGGTCATCCACTGCTCATTATTGTCTAAGACTTCATGGGTGATGCGTTTACAAGCTCCGCCTGCCATTAGTGTTAGATGATCTTTTTTAGTTGAATCAGAGGAGAGAACGGTGGAATAGATTTGCGATTCTTCATTTTCTGAAGCTCGACCTAAAATAGCGGCACCACAGGCATCTCCAAAAAGGATACAGGTGTTTCTATCGTCCCAGTTATTAAAGGAGCTCAACATTTCACTGCCCACTACTAAGATGTGTTTGTAGAGACCAGTCTTGATCATAGCATCTGCCATAGGAAGGAGATATATCCATCCAGAGCAAGCTGCATTCACATCAAGTGCGGGACAATTATTGGTGATGCCCAGTTTTTCCTGAAGCACACTTGCCGTATTCGGCATGGTTTGATCGGGGAGTGTGGCCGAGAGAAGAATGAGGTCGATATCATTAGGAGTGAGATTAGCTGCTTCTAAAGCTTTCTCGGCTGCAAACTTGGCCATCCCACTAGGACTCTCGCCCTTAGAGAGATCAGCGATGCGACGGGTATGGATACCCGTTCTTTCAACGATCCATTGATGGTTCGTATCTACTCTTTTCGCAATATCATCATTAGTTAAGATTTTATCGGGAAGAAAGCTACCAGTTCCTAGAATCTTGGTGTTGAAGAGTTTCATAAGGCCCACCCTGCTCCAATAAAAAAGCCTTCTTGCGAAGGCTTATTTTATGCAATTTGATTCAAGTAATTACGCTTCAGCAGTAGCTTCGGCCTTAACTTTGATCTCGATCATTTGCTTGCCCTTGTAATGGCCACAAGCTGTACATACGCAATGTGGAAGAACGGAATCACCACAGTTTGGGCATGCCTGAGGAAATTTTCTGTATAACTTATGATGCTGACCAGCTCTTCTTAATCCCTTGCGAGAAACACTGGTTCTTTTCTTAGGTACTGCCACAAAGCCTCCGTATATAACTCAAGATACAAATAAGGTAAAAATGAGGTTCTATAGATAATACAGTTTCCTCTGCTTGCCAAGCTTAAAAAAACCTAGGATTTCGCTCCATCCTGAGATTCNNAGCATTTCCTGGAAGTTAACTGTCCGTTTATTATAGAAATAGAGCTCGTAAACCTCTCCATCCACATAGGTATCATCCTGCTCATGGAATAATTCAGATTTTGAGAGCTCTTCATCGATAAAACAGATTTTAAATGGAACAGTTAGCTCTACTTTCATAGGCTTAAGGGTTCTGATGCATTCGGTGACGTAATCGGCTTCGATGGATCCAGAAGCCAGGAGGTATTCTCCCATTTCTAAATTATTTTTTTTCTCAATCTCGCCAGAAATAAAAATACTGGTTTCTTCCAGATTTTCTTCGGGAGTTTTTTCCGTAGCATTCTCATTGAGTTCAATCAGAATATCTCTTACCCAATCCGTTTCCTGATCGAGTTCAAACTCATAGCGGGTATTTGCCGGAAGTTTAATGAGGTTAATCTGGGCGACTACTTTATTGTCATGCTTTTGCATAAGGATACCTTTGTCATAAAAAGACTGAAGGGTTTTAATAATAGAGTTTACTCAAACTGAGAAGGGCCTAATGGCTTTATGCGAAAAAATTTTGATCACTGGATTCTCTGGATCGGGAAAAACCAGCCTGCTCAAGGCCATGGAGGAGAGCGCCCCAGAGAATTGGACTCTTTTTGATGATCTGGATGACTTGATCTTGCAAAAAAAGGGACCTCATTTTGAAAATCTGGGCCAACTCATTGCTGAAGTAGGTTGGGAGAAGTTTCGCCTCTGGGAGCGGCAGGAGCTGGAGGGGTGGCTCAAGGAAGAAGGTAGGGGAGTGCTCGCCCTGGGAGGTGGGACCCTCTCAGGGGGCCTGCTTGAGATGCTAAGACCAGTCAGGAAGATAAGATTTCTTTTTGTGAACTCTGACTTTGATACCTGTTGGGAGCGCTTGATAAAGCAGACGGAAAAGCCCCGTCCGCTCACTCTGAGAGGCAGGATAGAGTTAGAGAAGATTTATCAGGAGCGGATGAAGTACTTTGAGACCATCGACTGGAAGATCGAGAATCCAGATCAAAGTGATTTGCATTCTCTGGCCCAAAAGTGCTGGGAGGATGTTTTAGCTCCTTAATGTTGCGTATCCTTTTCGCATCGGGATAACATATCAGAAAGATTGATTTAGGTCGGGAGGACCGCATGCAGACCACACTTCAGGGAATGGAAATATCTGTGGCAATATTGATGGATGACTTGGCCAGCGCTAAGGAAATCGCTTCAGCACTCAGGCAGTCAGATGTTCTGGCCCATCATTATCAAAGTCTCGAAGAATTCTGGGTAGGAATTAATCTGCAAACGCCAGATCTCGTGATCGTAGATGTCACCAAAATGAGTATGGGGAGTGCCCAGTTTCGCAATCACCCTAAAGTCATTGATAAGAGTATGCACTATGCCTTCTTTTCGAAAGAGAGTACTAAGGTCCTTCTTCAGTCGACCGTTGGTCTGGAGCCAATCGGCTTCTTACATGGCGACTCATCACTTAGAACTCAAGTGACTAGTCTCGTTTCCAGAAGAATTCTGGAGATGAAGAGAGTAAAAGATATTCAGGAACTCGAAACGAGAGTCCAGCGGTTGCAGGCCCGCTCGCAAAGACTTATTTCTGAGAGAAGTGCTGCCGAAGAATTTCGGGCGCACTTCGATTTCATTAGAAGCCTTTGTTTAGAAATTGAAGATGAATCACTAAAGTTTGACTTCTCCACCTCGCTCTTAAATAAAATGGAGAAATGGCAGGCTATCGACGGTTATGGTCTCTTTGAACTCAATCAAAATGGACAGAAGCTTATCTCTCCTGACATCTCTAAGCCTAAGTTTCATCCTTTTCCGTCTCTCTGGTTAGGTCAGGTCAATCACCAGGGAATTGAGCCATTTGCTGAAGAGATGGCTTCCCAGGTGGCCAATGATCTTTTTGAGATTGCTCCCATTACTTTGAAGCTTCATGCTGGCAATCAGCATCCAGATCTTCTCCTCTTTGTTTCATTTAAAGAAGAGTGGATGGCAAACTTTCCATGGGATGTTTTAGAATCCATGCTGAGCTCAAG
>DFXX01000032.1 GCA_002381765.1 Bacteriovoracaceae bacterium UBA4097
TTTTGCTGTTCAAAATTTATCGTCTGAGCGCTTCGACCTTTGCCAATTCGTGCACCAAGCAGTCTTGTAATCCGAAGAAGCTCTTCTCTATCTTGCAGGTTAGTGTACCCATAGAGGGCCTGATCGCCATGAATCAGTCGAATACCGATGCCAAAGATAGTTCCAGTCTGTTTATCTTCGGTTTTAGAGTTTTTATAACGAATGGTTTCATTGTGGGTACGTTCAATAAACACATCCACAAAATCTGCACCTAAAGAAAGGCCTTCAAAGATAATGTCCTGTGCCGTTTGAGAATTTAATAATTGCATGTCTACTCCTGTAAAACGGCATTATATAAAAGAAATTATGCTCTGTTCACTTGAGTTCACTGGAGTAAAAAAGTAGGTTTTAACACCAACCTCTCTTAACCTTAATGGCTCTTTAGTAGACAGTAAAAGTTCAATTTTGAATGATACTCCTCATCCTAAGGAGGGGTCATGCAAAAAGTATCAATAATATTTCCCTTGGCCTTGCTAGTTACGGCTTCATGCGGAAAAGCACCAGCAACACCAAAATTTTTTGAATCAGAAGAGGAAGAAAAAATTCTTCCTCCCGATGGCTCAAACATCGATGGTCTCTACATGGCAAAGTTCACTACTTTGAACCCACACATCAATGGAACATTATTGGGCTCCGCCACCATACAAAGAAAGCAAGATGATTTTTTTGCGTATGTGAGACTTTTTTCGGGTGGCCCCCATGTATGGCACCAGCAGCATGTTTATACAGGTAAAAGATGTCCGACCCTTCAAGATGATCTCAATGGAGATGGCTTTATCGACAGTGAGGAAGGACAGAAAGTTTGGGGTGATATCATTATTCCACTGGATGCAAACATTAACTCCCAGTTAAAAGGCAATAATATTTATCCCGTTGCCGATGAGTCAGGGACATACTTCTACGAGAGAGTGGGAAGTTTTGAAAAAATGTTCAACGATCTAAAACAAACTGATAACAGCTTGCTAGATGATATCGTTAAGATTCAACCTGATGAGGGTCTTGCTATTGAAGGAAAGGTTGCAGTTATTTATGGAGCAGATGCTTCTGCGGAGCTTCCTTCAAGTGTATCTATCATGAAGAGACTTACTCCTCAGAAATCTCTTCCTATTGCTTGTGGAGTTTTTAAGCGAGTAACAAGAATACCCGGAGAGGATTATGATGGAACAATCCCCGGTCCTATAGCAGATGTTGAAGAGGGACAAGATCGTCCATCAGAAGACGGATGGGATATACCAGGATCTGGCCCTGAATCCGGATCAGAAAGACCAGAATATCCAAGAAGTGGGCCAAATGACTCCGACAGCTGGCAAGATAGAATCTTCAACTGGTGGCGCGATCGATGGAATTCATGGAGAGGGAATAGATCATTAACCTGGGGAAATGAAGATTCCTAATGCCCTATTCGTTCTTATCAAAATACAGAGTCAATCCGAGTTGAGGAACAACTGCATGGATCTCCTGACCAGGAAGTCCTCTCTCGGGTCTCTTATCATCATCTCCATGATAAGGCATTTTTCCCAAATAGAGATAATCTGCAAAAATTGAAAGAAGAAAATACGGATTCAAAGCATATTCAAAGCCTAGACGTGCCCGTGCTGCAAACTTCAAATTCTTATCATAGGGTCTGGCATTATCCAGATCCGCGACCCCCGCTCCTAGACCAATAATGGGAGTTAATTTATCTTTGGAATTTATTCGGTAGAGATAGATGAGATCATAGACATTAGCGGCAATGGCCGTCTTTTCAAATTCAAGATGAGAGAAGTTAAGAATAAGTGAGTCATATTGAGAAGTATTATAACGAAGATGAAAGCCGTACATGACTTCATCCTCGGCGATATCGGTAAACTCTTCTGATAAGACAGGGATGGCCCATCCTCCATTCGCTCCGATACCGAATTTATGCTCGTAATTATAGGTTTCACTCCATGCATGACATGAAAGCATTAATGCTAAGGCGAAGAACAATTTCATATTTCCTCCCAATAATTCATAAAATTTACATTGCAAAAAAATGGCCAGGGTTTAGTTGAGTCTAAAAGGTTTAATTCACCACGAATGACATAACCAAGCTAGAGACCTATAAATTTTGATGATCGAAGAAAAAGAGATTCAAAAATTCTTGTCTCTATAAACATTGCAATAGGAGGAAGTATGAAAATTTTGGCAACAGCAACTATGGTGACAGCAGCGATGATGCTGGCCACTGGATGTAGTTCTAAAAAAGAGGAGAAGAAAACTCCTGAGCTATCTTCTGTGATGGAAGAAAACATCACTAAAGATTCTGTTAATAAGCACATTACTGAATGGCCGGAAGCTTCTAAGAAGGCCACAAAGTTCATGATGGACAAGTATGGTCTTCCGGATGGTGTAACGGACGAGACTCTTGTATGGACAGAAGTGGGCCCATACGCAAGATCTGTGGTGTATAAGGAGGAGATTCCTCACCATTTTCCAAGAGAGCATACCGATGTGCTAGAGCACACCATCAATTATCAGGCACCAACATCAGACACTGTTGGGCAAATTTGGGATTTTGACGGTTCGGTCATCCTTGATAGAACCAAGGGTGAGATGTCGGCCCGTTGTGATCGTGAGGAGGCAAATATTCTGGCCTTAAATCTAGCGCATGAGATAGTTCAAGGTGAGCGATCTGTTGAAGAAGCTCGTATTGAATACGGTCGTCAAATAACGGCTATGCTTGATGGAAATCCTAGCTATTATACCAAGACCCTCGTCTTCTCTCCGGCCGATGATAAAGCAGGTGATCCAGACCACAGTATTGTTGATAAGTTAAGAAAAGAAGGTTCTGGACCTATGGAAGCTCAAGAATTTGATTACGAATAGGACTCTCTTTTACAAGGCCACTTGCGGGTGGCCTTGTTCTATTCTTCTGCTAAAAAGACAGGTGAGAATCCCCCTCCTGGAGTTCTGAAATTTGTAGTCTGACCTGAATATAAGCGGGTAGCAAGCAGTTGTATCTCCCCTTCATAAACATAGGCCCTGACATCCAACTTAAGGTTTTCATCCTTATCATCCCGTCTGATAAGTCTCAGACTCGGTGGTGTGAGTTCCTGGGCAACATATTCGTTTTGAAGAATTTCATTCCAAACCTTCCGGGTTAATTTATCTCCTCGATAAATCGCCTTTCCCCCATACCCCGACAAAGGTTTGAAGAAGTAATTCTTCCTCTCACTCCACCATTTCTCCCCATCAAGAGAAGAAACCTTTCTTGTATGTGGAATGCCATTGAACAAAATTTTACGGGTCTCATGGGCAACTCCAAAAGAAGAGAGCTCTTCTTCTGAACTAAGAGTAATCAGATTGAGCTTATTAGCATAAAGAGCATGATGATGAGGATTCGGAGTTATAACTACCGCACCTTGAAGATAAGCTTCTTTTATGGATTCACTATCCTTATCTTCAAAATAAAAATCTGTATGACGGTTATAAATCATATCGATGATTTCACCTTTATAACTCAATTTACTTTCCTGCCATAAAAGTTCTTTAGGATCCACGATAAAGCACCTTATTCCAAAGCTAGTGAAAAGTTTTTGGAAGAGCTTAAATTCGGGATAGAGATACTGCTCCTCAGGATTCGCATCAACAATAGCAATATTAGTTAATGGCACTTCTCCCCTTTGAAGGCTCCATTCTTTTTTAAACATATCAATGAAATTTTGCTCTTTGTCTTCAAGCTTAGTTGGCAAATGGAGATCCATATTCAGATCAGTACAGCACTTCAACTGAGCACGCGCGAGACCTAAATTTAGTAAGGCCCCTCCTGCATTGGTATTGATTTCAATTAGCTTAGGCCCCTTTTCAGTTAAATGAAAATCATATCCCATAAAAACACCCATAGGACCGTAACGAGGGATTGATAGAGGGTGGCGCAGAACATGCTTTTGATATTTATCATTTCTAATAACCTCTTCTGCTGCCGTAATAATCTTTTTCATCTCATTGAGTTGATTTAAGGAAATGAATACTGCGGTAGAAGAAAAAAGATGAGGACGCAATAAAAGATCATCAGAAATGTTTTCTAAATAATGATTTAGGAGATGAGTATCCAAAGTGCGACAAGCACAGGCCTTATTGAGATTTTTGGCAGAAATCGGGAAAGTCATTGCTGCACCTTAGTCAGTTTTCATAACCTACCAAGATTAAACTGAAATTTCCATTCTCTTCTTTCTCTAACATTGACTTTTATAGACAAGGATCCATCTTATAGCAATGCTTGGAGGGCACCATGAAACTGAAGTTATCTAAAGTATTACTCTCGGATAGGCCCTCTCCTCAGAGCGTCCTCCTTGGCGTCATCTCCTTGGCGGTCCTGGTTCTCATCCATGGCATAGATAGCAATGAGTTAGTGGCCAGTGGAAAACTTATTTATCAAGATCATGAATACTGGAGAGCATTCACGACTTCACTGGTTCACGCAGATACCAATCATCTGGGACATAATCTACTTTTTTTCACAGGGCTTAGCATTCTTTTGAATCATTATTTCGGATGGTTTGTTTACCCCCTCATGAGTTTACTTATAGGTGGAGTCATCAATTTAATCGCCTTAAAGATTTATCCCCCCGATATTCATTTGGTCGGAATCTCCGGTGTTATTTATTTTATGGCCGGTTTCTGGTTGATCCTCTACATCTTTATAGAACGACGTTTTACTCTTACCCGAAGGATTATCAACAGTACTGCCATTGGACTGATATTTCTTTTTCCAGAGGTCCTGCAAACAAGAGTAAGCTATCTCGCTCATGGCCTAGGTCTGAGCTTTGGCCTTATGTTTGGACTGGTCTATTTTTACTTTCAGAAAAATTCCATTCGTTCTCATGAAAGATGGATTGAGGTTCCGCCAGATCCTGATATCATTTTAGTTGAAGACTTCACTATTGACGAAAACAATCAAATCTAAGTGAAACCGAGGTTATTTTATGTGTCAGCTCTTGGCCATGAACTGTAATGTTCCTACCGATATTTGCTTCTCCTTTACTGGTTTCCAGGCCAGAGGAGGATTGACCGATCATCATACCGATGGCTGGGGAATTGTTTTCTTTGAAGGCAAGGGAATCAGACAATTTCTTGATCCCAATGCATCCGCTCATTCTCCGATAGCTGATTTTGTCAGAACCTATCCCATAAAATCGGAAAATGTCATGGCCCATATTCGTAAGGCCACGCAAGGAGAAACTAAATTAGAAAACACTCATCCCTTTGTGAGAGAGATGTGGGGCCAGTATTGGTCTTTTGCTCATAATGGGGATCTAAAAGAGTTTCATCCGAAATTTACCGGAAGATATTTACCGGTGGGAGATACCGATAGCGAAAAAGCCTTCTGCTATATCTTAGAAGGACTCATTAAAAAATTTCCACAAGCTGCACCACCTTTAAGTCAACTCTCAGAAGCCCTTCATCAACTCACTAACGAGCTTGCTTCGTTGGGGGTCTTTAATTATCTTCTCTCAAACGGTGAGTTCATGTTTGCTCACTGCTCGACCAAGCTCGCAAGTATTGTTAGAGAAGCCCCCTTTTCTGTCGCTAATCTAAAAGATCAGGATGTGTCAGTGGACTTCAGTGCGCTTACCACCGATAAAGATAGAGTCGCCGTCATCGCCACCAATCCTTTAACCGAGAATGAAAAATGGACTATCCACATACCTGGAACACTTCTTTTATTTGTAGATGGCAAAATTCAAAAAGAATTCATCACCACTGCTGGTCCTGAAAAATGAAAGTACTTGTTTCTGGCTTTGAAGCCTTTGGAGAAATCAGCGTTAATCCCACGGAGCTGTTAATAGAAGCTCTCAAGAGAAATGAAATCATAACACCTGACGGAATGCTCATTACGGCAGCTCTTTTGCCTGTTACTTTCGCAGATTCATTTGATGTTTTGGAAGTCGCTATCCAAAAAGAACAACCGGATATTGTGATAGCCTTCGGCGTCGCAAACGGCAGAGATGCTATCGAACTTGAGCGCGTGGCCATAAATTGCAAGGACGCCAAAATTCCTGACAACAATGGGTTTTGGCCTCAGGATGAGTGGATCGATAAGAAGGGAGAAGCTGCCTATTTCTCAGGCCTTCCCATACGAGGGATTGAGAGAAGGCTCGCAGCAGCTCAAATTCCCTGTAGGATCTCCAATTCTGCTGGCACCTATGTCTGTAATTATCTTTTTTATAGACTCATGGCACTTTGTCATAAGAGCCACATCAGAGCAGGCTTTATCCATGTCCCTAGTGAAGCATCGCTTTCATTGCTTGAGCAAAAAAGAGCAGTGGGTCTAATACTGGATTCACTCCGCTCCTTGCCGGAATAACCAGAATAGTTAAACAATAGGTCTATGGATTACAAAGAGATCATTCATTTTTGGTTTTATGAATTGACCCCACAACAGTGGTTTATGAAAGACACAGGAACCGATCAAATCATTCAGCATCGTTTTGAAGCCTGCTTATATAAGGCCATGGTAGGAGAACTTTATGAGTGGAGAACTCATGCCTTGGGTCGTTTAGCAGAGATCCTGGTGCTCGATCAATTCTCACGGAATATCCATCGTAACTCTCCATTGGCCTTTGCTGCCGATCCACTAGCACTTATACTTTCCCAGGAAATGGTTTTATTAGGAGAAGATCGCAAGCTTGATATATCTCAGAAAGCCTTCGCTTATATGCCCTATATGCACAGTGAATCCGGGCTTATTCATAGAGAGGCCATGAAACTTTTCTCGATACCCGGACTGGAAGATAATCTAGATTTTGAAAAACAGCATAAGGCAATTATCGATCAATTTGGGCGCTACCCTCACCGTAATCAAATTTTAGGGAGGATATCTACTCCAGAAGAAATTAACTTTTTAAAAACTCATAAAGGCTTTTAATTATTTTCCAGGCGATCGACTTCTTCCTTAATAAGCTTTCTTAACGGTTCGTAGCCAAATTGCTCAAGGGGTCGCCCATTTACAAAGAAGCTGGGAGTTGCTCTGACCCCTAAGGTGCGTGCATCGGCCATATCCTGAGCTATTATTTTCTCAAACTCCGGTGAAGTCATATCTGCACGTATCTGATCAACATTGACCCCACTCTCAGGCAAGAACTGCCAAACCAACTCGGGACGAGGATGATGGTGGCTTCCCCACTGTGGCTGATTGTGAAAAAGCGTCTCAAGTGCTTCCCAATATCTATTCTGCTTTCTCGCCGCTTCCAATACTTTTATCACAAATTCTGAATTACCGTGAAAAGGAGCATATCTAACGACTAGTTGAAGTTGCCCCTCGAATTCACTTAGAAGCATTTTCACCATCGGGTAGAATTCACGACAGCTTTCGCACTCTGGATCCAGGAACTCGACTAGATAGACCTTTGGCTTCAAGGAACCAAGCTTGGGAGAATAATCTCTCACAAAGACCTCAAAGTTTTCCTGAGCTATGAAGCTCAATTTTTGGGACTCCTGACTTTTATAAAGTCTGCTCGCACCAAAAAAGATTAAACCCAGACCTACCAGGGCAACAGCAACCATAATTATTTTTTTGTTCATAACGTCTTCTTTTTAAAAATGATGAGGAGTATCAGTATTAAAGAATAAGCAAAGAATGAGAGAAAGGGAATAGTGATGAAGCCCAGCCACTCTATATGAACACTGGTGCAGGATATGCCCTGCACACAAGGAGCAGCACTCTCTGGCAAAATCTTATAATAGAGAAGATTATGATAAATAGCGACAGACCAACCCAATATGACTAAGGGCAATGAATACTTAAGAACAGCTCTGTCCAAGGGGAAAAGTGCCACCAAGAAAATTATGACGAGTGGGTATAAAAAAATTCGCTGATACCAACAAAGAAGACAGGGAGGATACATCATGACTTCGCTAAAGAAGAGACTTCCTAAGGACCCGGTCAAGGCAATTATCCAGCAAGTGAATAACACTATCCAAGCATGCTCTTTATTACTTTCAATCATAAATTCTTAGTTAAGATGCACGAGACTTGAGTTTATTATAGGCACTATTGATGTCTTTGGTTTTTTGCTCGGCAAGCTTTTTGAAATCTTGCCCTAAAGAAGCCACTTTGTCAGGATGATTCATCTTAAGAAGTTCATGATATTTCTTTCGCAGTTCATCTTTGGTAAAACTCTGTCCAGGACGCAGCTCAAAAAGATTCTCTGCCGCTATATCCCCAGCAGGTGCAGGTCTTTTTTTAGGCCCTTCTCTTCGCTGCTCTTTTTTCTGTTCTTTTTTCTGTTCACTCTTATGTTCTGATTTTGTTTGCTCGTTATGAGGAGCTCCTCCAAGGATCTTCATCCTGCGATTGAAGTCATTAAAATTATCCTGCTCCTTCTTTCTCTTGCTTGCTTCATCTTCTTCTAATTGTAGATCTTGGGGTCCAGGGAGTTTGCTATCCTTGATATTTTTTAAAAATAAAAGGAAAGGCAGTCGAATAAAGATAAAGTAGCCCGCCAGGGCCCAAGCAATGATAGGGGCCAGTTTCTGAAAGGCCGTGCTTAATGTATTAATATAGTAGGTCGAGGCGTCCATCTCTTGATTATAACATGATTATAGGATTTGAATTTTTTTATCAGCTTAAAAATCTGCTGCCAATTTTTTCAACACTTATCCCTTTTCGCTGTAAAAAAACCGGACAAAAAGGCAAAATATTCTCTATGAGTAAGCTTATCAAGGCCACCGTTAACAGTGGTCGCTACATTGGAGAAATTGTCAGGATTACCAATATCAGTACCGATGAGTTGGGCAGACAGAACGCGGCTTGCCTCCTGGCAAATGGATCAAGGGCCAATATAAAAGTCAGTGAATTAACCCTGATTGAAGAGAAGCCAGAGCCAGAAATAATTAAGGCCAAGACTGCTTCCATGCCCTTTATAAGTGGCTCCACGAGTAGTCGAACTTTAACCCATACTAAGAATATGGCCAAGAATCGAATTGAGAATAGACCCCCTATTCAATCGCGAAAGAAGACTATGGTCATGTGTGAAAATTGTGGGCTTGAGTTTAATCAGGAAGATAGAAAAGGTATGCCCGGAAAGATCACTCAGTGTGAAGGTTGTGCTGAGGAAACCGAATCTAAGGCCGAAGGCAAAATGATATTCAGTCATAAAACCGGGGCCACCATTGAAATAAAAAAAGATGGTGAACTTAAATATGAAGCAGAAACCTTCAACTATAAAAACAAGGATTAGTGAATTTGAAGTTCGTTATGAACATCCCAAACACCCATAAGGTTTTCCGCTAATCTCTCCGCTTCTTTTTTTTCCTGGCGAGAACTGACAAATCCCATTAAAACAACTTTACCATTCTCAACATTGACTTCGATATGGGAGGCATCAACTCCGTCACTATGATAAAGAGCTTCACATACTTCCTCATGAATGCGGTCATCAGATCTTTTCCACCCTTTGGGTCCTTTGCCATAGTGCCTTTCTTCACGTGCATACTCCCAATTGGATCCTGGATAAGGAGTATCTTTACCAGCATGGTCGGTAAAATTCTGATTCAGATAGGTGAACCAATCTTTCTCCTCCTCAGGCTCCTCTAAGGAGCCAGGCACATAAATCCCTGGATACTTTTTGGTTTTTTTGTCTTTATCTTTATGCTCATTCATAACCCACCTCCAGCTCTTAATTGTCGGAAGAAATGATGGTATGTGCAATGAACCAAGGAAAAGATTAATGAACTCTTAGGATAAAAGATCCAACAAAAGTGGTTTGAAGCTATCCACTCCACTTAAAGAATACTTTCTCTTATAGACGGTCCAAACTTTTTCAAATTCTCTGTCGTCGGCCAGTAAACGACTGATGATTCTCTGCTTCTCGCTCTCATCGAGAGCATATTCTTCAGAGACTTGCTTAATAAACAGATTGAATGAACCCATATCCATAACCAGGATGTTAGACCTAAAGTCCTGTTGTGAAAACATTTAGCTCATCCTAATATCAAAGTAAGTGAGGTTACTATGGGATATATCCTCGGTTTTCTGTTAAGTCTCCCCCTCTATGCGAGCTTCACCGGCAGCTATTCGGGAACTGGCCGGGCGGTCTTTGCCAGTGGCAGAGTCTATGAATGCAGTGACATTTTTCTTCGTATGCATGTGGATGCCGAAAACTTTCGCCTAAGAGAAGGCGGATATATTTGTGGAATACTGCAGGCCTCCTTTGATGCCTATCGATTAACCATTAAAGATGGCTCTCTTTGGCATAAGGATAAGCTGCTAGGAATAATCAACGAGCAAGAGATGAGGTATGAGATCTTTGATCCCCTAGATGGCTCTACCTATCGCCTTCAATTATATAAGAAGGGCCCCTATGAGATCGCCTATTTTGAGGAATGGCATGATGGCGAAAAAATAGCCTTAACCGTAAAAGGTCGCCTTTTAAGCCAGTAATTTCAAATATTTAAATTTTTTACTCCATAGTGTCGATAAAGCAAATTGCCTGCAATAGGCATCCTTAACTCAACAGGAAGTGTTTTATGGATACATCTAAACTACTCCCCCTTGAAAATCGTTTTCAAATTATTTCTGCTATCGAAAAAGGGGCAAGTTTCGGTGGGAATATTTGGCAGACCGGTCAAAGTGAACGTCAGATGTTACATATTTCGCAAGTCTTATTGGATATTAAAACCGATAAATTAATCATACGCACTTTCGGCCTTATAGATTTAGTTCAGAAGCATCCTATCTTCATTCGCTTAAGTTACCGAAGCATTCTTTTTAGATTGGATCCTGGTGAGTTCAAGATCATAGGGGACAAGCTTATTTGTAACTACCCAAAAGAGGCACGTGCCTTGGAAGAGAGGATTGGAGATAGATATGTGCTCCCCTTCAGTGCCGACATCTCGCTTTCTCTTAAAAGAACAGAGAGGAATCTGAGAGAAACAGTTCTCGATCTAGAAGTTCGCATTGTGGACGTTTCAGAAAAAGGATTTGGCATTCTGATATCAGGGGCCAATCGCGATTTTTTAAAAAGCTTTGATCATTTCTGGATTAAAGCAATTGATCAGCGCCCCCTTAATCATCATATTTTCGGTACTGTGACTTACATTGCTCCCAAAGGCTATTATCTAAAAAGAGGAGACGTAAGAGTTGGTCTCTCCTTAGAAAGAGCGCTCAATGCTGAGTTCTTTGAGTATCTAAAACGCAAAGCTTGCATGACTCTTTCGGCTTAAAACTCAAGGAGCAATCCAAAGCACTTCAATGGCCATTTTTTGATCACCGAAGATGGCCGCATTTTGGTTAAACTTTCTGCCGATTCTTATGACCTCATCCCGAGATATATTGGCGACAAAGAAACCTATCTCATGATGCAGCTCTGCTTGATCCATTCCTACACATCTAAAGATTTTGTACTTCTCTAATTCCTGGGCCATCAAGTCTCGAAGCTGAGAGTTTTCTTCTTCACTAAATCGAGTATAGTTGGGATTCTCCGGGGTCATCATCGCCCAGGAAGAAATGCGATTAAATCTTAAGAAGTCCAAGAAAGTACGATTATCCCATTTAGGAGAAACTTCAAAGACCTGACTGATAAATTCAATGGTATAAACGGCATTGCTGTAGAGTTCTATCAGCTGCTTCTTATTCATGAGATGCATTATTTGATACTAGATCAATTAAATATTAAAGAGAACTTAAATAACGCATCAAGAGAATAAATCCTTCACCCATCCTAAAAAGCCTTTGCTCTTAGCAGGCTTTTGAGGGGCTGCCTTGCCCGCTATTGCTTTAGGTGCAACTGAAGGAGATTTTAGTTCAGCGGAGTGACCCTGTGAAGGTCTGGGAGCTGATCCATGAACCTTTGGATTGCGACTTTTACTAACTTTCTTTCTAGGTGCTGACTGGGCCGGAGCCGAATCATAAGAGCGCTCCTTAGGTGAAGGAATCCCTCTTAGTTTTTCGATGGCCCTTATCCCTGGTTCATCTTTAACAGGAATTGCAAAGGTACTGGCCTTGCCTTCTTTACCACGTCGACCAGTTCGCCCAATTCTATGAACATAGTCCTCAGCTTCACGGGGAACATCATAGTTCACCACATGGGCCACATCATCCACATCGATTCCTCGTCCCATAACATCGGTTGCGATGAGAACTTGAAATTTTCCGGCCTTGAAATCCGCGATAGCAGCTTCACGTTGCTCTTGAGCAAGATCCGAGTGAATATAGGTTGCAGCCACTTTATTTCCATGAAGGGAGCGCCAAACCTGGTAAACCCTTTCTTTAGACTTCGCAAAAACGATGACCGTTCCAGGCTCATCTCTCACCAGTCGAAGAAGTGAGCCTTGTTTTCTCTCTTCATTCATCCAGTAGAGCCGTTGATCAATCTTAGGAACTGATCCTTCCGACTTCTCAATAGTGACTTCTTTGGGATCTCTCATAACATTTCTCGCTAGCTTCTCCACATTAGGAGCAAACGTCGCTGAGAACATAAGAGTCTGTCTTTCTTTAGGAATGTGTTCAGTAATGACTTCTATTTGCTTAGCAAAACCCATATCCAGCATACGATCGGCTTCATCAAAGACCAGGCATTGAATAAAGTCCAACCACACATTACCACGCTCCAGGTGATCACAGAGGCGGCCAGGTGTGGCCACAATAATGTGCGGAGAGGTTGCTAAGGCTTCCTTCTCTACTGGTATGGAAGCCCCTCCAATACAGACAACTGTCTTAAGACCAAAGGGTGCTCCAAAAGTTTCAAAGACTGTTCCCGTTTGCTGAGCAATTTCTCGCGTAGGAGCAAGAGCGAGTATATAAGTGCCATTTTTTTCTTTAAATCTCTCAACGATAGGAATGACAAAACTCGCGGTCTTACCACTGCCGGTTTGCGAAGAAACCAAAACATCATGTCCAGCCATCACAAAAGGGATGGACTGCTCCTGAACCGGACTGGGCCTTTGATATCCTGCTTGTTCAATGAGTTCGAGCATCTTGGGAGAGAGAGAGAGTTCAGACCAGGTCATTCGTATCCTTTTCTTTTTAATGTACCAAAGAAAATCACTAAAGCAATCTTTGGCCTATGTTAAGTAGCCGAATAATGACTCGCCTCGGTATCGTAGTTTTCAACAAGAACTACTTTCCCCAAACGGAGTACATCGTGAAAAAGCTCATCATATCATTTGTTTTCTCTCTTTTAACTGCCAATGCTGCTCAAGCCGTAACGACTGCAGAAAGTTCAACTTCTATGAATTACCAGGGCTCATGTCATGGAACATTGGCCAATAATGCTCCAATTAGCTTTAAGTACTATTCAGATTTTGATGGTTGTAAAGAAAAGAGTGCTGCTGCAATTTCCTATAATGATGCTGGCGAGGATCGGGGTTTAGTCACCGGTACCAGAACTTTAAAGTCCCGGGATGTTTACAACTTTGCCGGCAATAGGCTCTCTTTTGAGAACAGCACCGGAATTACCTCTGGCACTCTTAGTTATCTCAATGAAGAAAGTGGAGAAAGAGAAGAAGTGATCGTTCAGTGCGAAGTTCGTGAATATAGCTATGCTGAGGAATGCTAGCCAATTAAATCTCTTATTTATTACAATGATCGGTAATGATTACCGCCAAAGATTTAACTAAAAAATTCGGAAACTTTGAGGCCATAAAAGGCCTGGATCTCCATATTCAGGCAGGAGAATGTTTTGGTCTCCTTGGACCCAATGGCGCAGGGAAATCCACCTTTATCAATATCCTTTATGGAGCGGTAGAAAGAACATCGGGAGACCTCTCGGTTCTGGGACTGGATCCTCGCAGGGACTCAAGGGAAATTAAAAAAAGATTAGGAGTCGTCACTCAGGAAAATGCTCTGGATGAAAGTCTAAGCGTCCTTGAAAATATGATGATTTACTGCGCTTTCATTGGAGTTCCCAAGCAGGAGCGCCTGCAACGAATTCTAGCTCTCCTCGATTATATGAACCTTATTCACAAAAAAGACGCTCTTATTCATGGCCTCTCGGGAGGAATGAAAAGGAGATTAGTTTTTGTTCGTGCCTTATTGGGTAAACCAGAGCTCTTAATTTTGGATGAACCCACCACAGGTTTAGATCCCGCCGTTCGTCACCTTCTCTGGGGAAAAGTAAGAGAACTCAAACAAGCAGGGACAACCATCGTCCTGACCACTCATTATATGCATGAAGCTGAAGTCCTCTGCGACCGCTTGGTTATTCTTAATCAAGGCATAGTCACGGCCGAGGGAACTCCGCAAAAAATGATTGAAACTCATACTCCCGGATTTGTGGGGATCTTTGCCCTGGCAGATAAAAGAAAATTACTTCAAAAAGAAAATCTGGAAATCACAGAAGACAGTTCTGGTCTTTATATTCGAGCAAATTCTATGGATGAACTGACCCGCCTTCATAGCGAATTGGGTCTCACTCCCCTACAAATCAGACCGGCCAATTTAGAGGATGTCTTTCTAAAGCTCACTGGTAAGGAGATTACTCTCGATGCTTGAGTCTCTTAAACTTTGCTTACACATTACTCATCGCAACTGGATGGTTTACCGAAAAGATCTTCTGGCCAATATTTCGCCCACGGTAGCCGATCCTGCCCTCATCTTGGTCTCCTTGGGCTTAGGGCTGGGATCTTTTATAACTAATGTTGAGGGTATGACTTATATGGAGTACCTGGCCCCTGGACTTACGGTGGCGACTGCTCTCTTTACCTCGTTCTTTGAGAGCAGTTATGGTTTTTTTGTCAGGATGACTTTTGAAAATGTCTTTAAGGCCATGCTCACTACACCCATCGGAGTAAAAGAGATTGTCTTGGGAGAAATGCTATGGGTGGGTTTTAAAGGTGCTATCATGTCGACATGTGTCGCCCTAGTTCTGGCCCTCTGCGGACTTATGCTTAATCCCTGGCTCATTCCACTTCTGGCCATCGTGGGTTTCTTAGTGGCCTTGCCTTGCGGGGCCATGGGGTTGATTGCCACTGGTATGGTTAATAATATCAACCAATTTCAGACGGTCTATTCCTTTATTATAGCTCCCTTATATTTCTTGTCCGGTATCTTCTTTCCCATCGATCAAATGGCAGGACCTATCAAGTTTGTAGCTGAGTTTTTTCCTCTCATACATGGGGTACGCTTGGCCCAGGCCATTTTTTGGAATCGAGAAATCTGGCAGACCTTACTGAGCAGCGGATCCATCCTGATCCTACAAAGCATCATCCTGTGCTTTATGGGGTGGCTTAAAATTAGAAGAAAACTGCTGAATTAAAAAGGAAAAGAAAAACGCAAGAGTTCACTTTTCTTTATTTTCTTATCTTTCTTTTTCTTGTTTTTATCCTCATCTTCCTTACTCATAAATACCTCGCTGTTGTTAGCCACTATATCAAAGAATCTCTTTTTCATCTCCTAAACGAGGTAAATTTAAGAGCAAGATTATGATGCATCTCGAAGATCATGCTCCAGCATCTCTAGCGGATATGTCGTCTGGAGAACCTTACCATCTCCCATCTCTATGATCATGTCACACTTACTCACACTTTGTAGTTTATGAGCAATGATTAAGACAGTTAAATCAGGGCATTCATTCATGAGAATTTCTCGAATAAGATTATCAGTCTTGCCATCGACACTAGCAGTTGCCTCATCCACGATGATGATTTTTGACTTTCTTACTAAGGCCCGAGCTAGACAGATAAGTTGTTTTTGACCTCGACTAAAATTATTACCCCCATTCTTCACTTGGGTCTGAAGTCCTTGTCCTAAGAAATTTAACTGGGTGAGGGCCAGCACCTCTAAAAGTTCCTTATCGCTATACTCGTTCATGGGATCCAAATTCTCACGAAGTGATCCCGCAAAGAGGATAGGATTTTGTGGAATGGTTGCAATTGACTGGCGAAGCTCAAACAAAGGAACTTCCTTAATATCTCTGTCACCTATTCGAATATCGCCTTCTTTGCATTCAATGAATCTATGAAGGAGGTTAAAGAGCGTAGACTTTCCTGCTCCAGTTCTTCCCACGACACCGACCTTAGATCCAGCAGGAATACAAAAGGAAGCTCCTTTTAATACATTCGGTAAATGAGGAGCATAGCTCGCTATGACATTATTGAATGATATCTCTCCTCCTAGATCATGATCTTTTTCATGATGAGTTACATTACTGCTTAACTCACAATCTAGTGTCGAGAGTGATTCCAATCTTTCAACAGAGGTCATTTGGGCTTCAGCTTCACCAAAGGCCCGGACTGTCCAGTTGAGGCTATCCCAAAAACGGAAGGCATATACTAGGGCCATGCCCGCAAGACCTTCAGAAAGCCCACCAAAGCGACCCATAAAGATGACTCCCACTGCTGCCGAACAAGAAAGCAGGGAGCTTACTAAAGGAATCCTGATGGAGAACCAGCGATTGATGAGAACTACACTGTAGAACGCCTTCTGATAATCATGTAGAGCAGAACTAAAACGATTCTGAAAAAAATCCTCAGCCTGATAACAGCGGATCACCGCAGACCCATCTAGTATTTCCTTGATGGATGAAATACGAGGAGAACGGGCGACCGCCATCAAGCGCTTGGCCTCCCTCATACAAGAACGGTAGGCTTTTTGTAGAAACCAATAAAGTGCTACTACCGGAAGAACAACTACTGCCATAAAAGGTAAGGACAAGAGCATAACAAAGACCGCACCCAGTGAATTGAGAAGGGCCATGAAGGCTTCCTCTAAAGACCAGGACAGATCCTTTTCTACTGCATCCATATCACGTGAGAATCTATTAAGAATTCGTCCACTTGGATTTGCATCAAAAAAACGCAAGACAGTGGAAAGAACGCCATTCAAAGCATTCTTATGAAGTGACTCGGCTGCAGTTATCGCCTTTCTAGACCAATAGAAATGTTGAATAGCACATACCATAAGCGTCAGAAGACCTATTCCTGCATAGACTGAAAGATAATAACTATGACTGCCCTTAAGATTCTGGGTCCATTGGGAAATCCAAGAGTTTTGGGCAATAGGAAGAAGCATGGCACTGAGAGAAGTCAGTAGCAGAAAAAATATGGTCTTAGGTAAGTTAGTTCGGGAGAAGTTGGCCATGGCCTTTAAATAATCCCAATACAATTTTAAAGAGACTTCACCTGTCTTCTGCTCTTCCTCTTCGACGACTTTTGCTGAGGACTGGCCCAGAGCTGATGGGGCCTTTTGTGCTGGCACTTTGCCAGGAGCTGGCAGAAGAATTTCATTCTCATCTTGCTCAGCTTTCTGGTGCTCTAAGTAGTAATCTTTGAAACTCAAATTCTGAGTCAGGAGTTCATCAAATCCTCCGTTGGCCACAATACTTCCGTTATCGATTAAAAGAATGCGGTCAAAACGTTTTAGATGTTCAAGTCGATGGGTAGTGACCACTCGAGTCCGATCTTTCCAAACGCCAAATATGAGTCTATCAACGATTTCTCGCTCTGTTCGAGGATCTAGTGCAGAAAGAGGATCATCCATAAGGATGAGCCCCGGATCATGTATCGCGGCTCGTGCCAGATTAACACGCTGTTTTTGTCCCCCCGATAAGCTACCTCCGCCTTCACTAATTTCTGTATGCAGTCCATCGGCCATAAAAAGTAAATCATGATCCAGACAAGAAGCATGTAAGGCCGATTCAAGTTGGATTTCGGTCTCGAGCTCTTTCCCTAAAGTGATATTGTCTAATAGAGTAGAATGAAATAAAAAAGGGTCCTGTGGAATATAGGCACAAGAGAAATTGCGCTTATGTGACTGGTTAAAGAGAACATTTCCTTTATCAGGTTTGATCTCTCCCAGAAGAGTCTTCAAAAGAGTGGTCTTTCCTGAGCCAACTGAACCAATGACAGCAATACTCTCACCGGCACTAATATTTAGTTGAATACTATCAAGGATCCTCTTGCCATCAAAATCGACAGTGATGCTTTTAAGGGAAACCTCTGGCCCGTGGTTGCTATGAATACTGACTTCATCATCGCTGGATTCTTTTTCACTTTCTGATAAAAGAGAAGCTATTCTATCACCCGCAACAATAGATGAACTCACTTCACCCAGAATTTTAGGTAGTTGCCGAAAACAGGGTTCTAAATAACCAAAGAGTGTAAGACAGGTAAAAGCAGTGGCCGCACTCAATTCATTTCCCTGCCAGATAAATATTCCAAACCCCACTAAGGCGACCGAAAGGCTCGCCAATAAGTAACATGCAGTCGAAAAGGCTTTGTAGTTAATAAGTTTCTTCCACGCCTTATGTTCTTTCTGACGAATAGTTCCAATTTCCGAACGAACAAATTGTTCCCACACAAATGACTTAATCACTCGGATGCCATCAAGAAATTGGGACATCCGGCCCACTCTTTCATCACGATAAAGCATGATATCTGTTTGCATGCGAGCAAAACGTCGCGAGAACCAGCGACTTAAAGGCATAAGGCTTGCCATGATCAATAAAGGAGCAATCGCTGCAGACCCTAGGTAATAAAACAAAAGAAGGCCAGTTCCTAACATCGTAAGAGCAATCTGAATCACCTCGCCTAATGCCCAGAGAGTTGCACCGGCCAGCTCAGCATCAGAATTGGCCCGATTTATAACTTGGCCTTTTTTATTCTCCAGAGTCAGCGAGCGCAGAATAGAGTGACAAATTCTTTGATTGATGCCATTGATGGCCGATTGAGTAGAGGTTACAGAATGATAGACATAGTGTTGTCCGATAATGGCGGAAATCAATTGAACGGCACACAAGGAAAGAGCAACTAATACTCCAGAGAAGAGACTCATCTCTCCACGAGCGGCCATACCCACAGCTTCAATGAGTTTATGAATGAGAACTGGTGAAGCCATTTTTAGAACAAAAAGAAAGAAAAGAAGGATAGAAAGATTCCGGGCCTGCGGCATAAGAATCTTCAAAATCTGAAGAATGAGGTACTTGCCTCCTCGCTTTCCTGATAATTGATCAAACTCTTTTACATAAGAATTAGGATTCCATAGTTTGGGAACCTGGGGGAGATCATTAGGTGCGAGTGGTTGTTTATAGCCTTGCTTTATAAGAGGAGTAACATGAGAGAAGATAATTTTTTTTAGCATCACAGGCATCCATTAGCTTAAGATTTTTTTGGATTGTGAGCTTAATATAAAGAATCTTCAAACGATGTCGCAACTAAACATTCATCTTTCTCCCATAGGGGATTGAAAGGCTTTTAGGCCTTTCAATCAAGCATTAAAGGAATATTCAGCATATGACTTTTCTTCCTTGAGATTGGAACCTAGTTTATCATTTAACTCTCTTTTATAATGGCAACGCAAATCATTCTGCTTATACACACTGCGGGCAAGATGAATGAACTGAGGACCAAAGTCTTTCGCCCTCTCACATTCCCGAATCTCATCTTCAATATCCCAAAGTGCTTCATTGGTTTCTTTCAGTTTAAGAAAAAGCTCATTAACTTCTTCATTGAAAGGAATTCTTTCCACTTGAACTTGTCTGAGATGATTGAGTTCTTTTTTAATATTAAGCAGTTTCTCCTTTTGCCTGATTCTCTCCATCTTGATCTCCAGGATGGTAATCTTGTCCAGCAGCTCTCCTATCGAAACTTCTACCTCAATTGATTCATTCATACACTTCTCCTCTATAATGATGTATCGAGTAATTCATTAGCGGCTTCCATGACTTGGGATTCAGGGATGCTAGAGATTAAGGATGCTTCATGCTCACATTTCTCTAAACAGCAGTTGATTTGGCAAACAGGGCAATTCATCTGCCAGGACACAAGGACACGATTGGCAGTAGAGGCGATAGGACCGTAATTTACTAAATTACGATGCCAAAAGAGTGCGACCGAAGGAGTTCCTAAGGCCATACTCAAATGTAGGGTGCCTGTGTCATTTGAAATAACTAGAGCACACTGGGCCAAAATACCTGGCAGCTCCTGCAGTGAAGGAGAAATAAAAAAAACATCATTCAAAGAGTGGAAGCGAGATTTAATTTGATCAATTAACTTTTCTTCATTAGGCCCAATATTGTATAAAATTTTATGGCCTAGCTTCCGTAATTCTTCACCTAGAGTAGAAAACTTCTCCGCTGGCCACCTTCTCTTAAGGTCTGTGGCCCCCGGATTAATCAGGACAATTTTTTGAAGAAAGTCTCTCTCTTTGAATATTTGAATGAGTGTTTGTCGTGCCCGATCTAAATTGACTTTCTTAACCTTAACCTTGGGAGACCTCTGTTTAACCAATCCCCCTACTTTTTCCACTATATCAAGTTGCCTAAAGACTTCATGATTAAACTGCTGATAAGGAATATTCAGATCCAAAACAGGAGCATCGGAAGATCGGGCACCAACGGTAAATCCAGCACCAATCTTGAGCAAAAAAGCATTCGAAAATTTACCGCCTCCATGAAGTTGTACTGCAAGATCAAATTTCTCTTCTTGAAGGAGTTCAAAAACAGCATCATGCCCCTGGTGTTCATCAAAAAGACTCTCATCAAATTTAAGGGATGAAGGCAGTGAAATAATCCTATCTATGGGGCCATCCAGACCTTGATAAAAATCAAGGTGAGAAGATCTTCCCAGAAGCACTATTTCTGCTTCCGGGTAAGCTTCTTTTAAGGCTTCACAGGCAGGAAAAGAAAGGATCAAATCCCCTAAAGCATTGGCCCGTAAAACTGCTATTTTTTTTATTCTTTCAAATCGCATAATTTAATACTGATAGAGAATTTCTTCTTCTCTCCAGAATTGATGATTCCGCATTGGCCTTTATCAGAAGCGAGTGCCAGATCATAATGACCAGCATTGGTGGGCTCAATCATTGATACATAATGATTCATAAATCCCCCATAACTTTGGAATAGCCATACATGAGGAAGCACTTCCTTACTAAATTGAAAACGAAGTTCTTTCTTGGTTCTTTGATTTAGAAGACCAGCTCTGCCTTCTGAGAAATCACTTACCTTTACGAACTCTCTCTTCTCACCATCGTTTTCCATAATTTTATTAATGCAGACCTCTTCTCCTTTATCGTTCAAACCTTTAGGAAAAGATGTCTTCTTATCTTGAGCAAGAATACGGCTAAAACCTAGGGCAACAGGTTCCATCATGGCCTTAGGCATTTTTACTTCATCACCCGGTTCAATCGATAGTGCAGGATGAAGCTTAAAAATATATGGTAAAGATTTCGGAGCACGGGATTCGATTTCATAATCTATTTTGAGTTCAGATATATTCTCATCTAAGGTGTACTTTTTCTTCATAAACATAGGATAGGATTCACAATTAATAGAAAAACTAACAGATTGAGAATTATTTGTTTCTTCCTGTTGCCAGCTTCTGCGCCATACCTCTCCATGATCAACTAACTTATATCCTTCAACTTCAGTCGGCGCATCATTGGGAAAGACTTCTTCCCATCCGCCTTCCCAGTTATCATCAAAGCCCTCACCTAAACCCAGGGTTTTACCATAGACCTTTGTCTCAAGATTTTCCGGCTTCCAAACCCAATCTTTACCTGTTTCTTTATCTATAAAACTAACTACTTTTGCACCTCTGCCGGTGCCTATTGAAACTTTTATCTTTTCATTTTCAAGTGTAATCATGATTTTCTTCCTTTCGTGGAGACAGGGGAAATTGTAGAGGTAGTATGGCCTTCTCATCATAGCGGGCAGCACCTATTCCACTAGAGAGAAGTCTTTGAGCTGATTCATAAATCATCAAAGGAGTAATATTATTAAGACAAGCATTGGTCCCTTGCGGACAGATGCTCTTATAGCAGAAGCGACAACTAACGTCGTAAAAGAGGGTCTCGTTGGAAACCATCCAAGGAGTATGTTGAGGATTGGTTAATGCATAGAGATCAACCATGGGGGTTCCCAATGCTGCGGCCATGTGAATAGGCCCCGAGTTATTTGATATGAGGAGAGAAGATTTGAAAAGTAAGGCTATCATTTCTTTCAGAGAAAGCAGACCACTGAGATCTTCACTCGAATAATTCATCTTGTTCTGGATCTCCTGAACGATTGCCTTCTCTTGAAGAGACCCGGTAAACAATATCTTTCTATTTGTATTCTCTATAATGAGGTCAGCAACTTCTGCAAAACCAGATGTACTATACCTTCTGGAAGATGCAGTAGAACCAGGATGAATCACCACCCAATCACTTAACTTCAAGTCACAGACTCCTTCCAGTTTGCGAGAAAGAGAAGAGACGGACTCCTCATCTACATTGAGGGATAACTTCAGATTTTCTCCACTTGCTCCTAAATGTTTCACAAGATCTAGATGTCTTCTCACTTCATGTCTAAGGAGCTTATCTGGCTCTTCTTCCATAACCCAATTGGTAAGAAGTGAGTATGGATTCTCTCTACAAAATGATGCTCTTAAAGGTATTCCTGCAAGAAAACACATTAAGGCAGAAGGGAGTGGATTTTGTGAGTAAACAGTAAAAATCACGACCCCTTCAAACTGCTCTTTACTCAGCCTTTCAATCATTTCAAAATCGACCTTAGGGTCGGTTCGATGACCACTGGCCTTAAGCCAGGGAGCTGAATAGGTTATAACTTTATCGAAAAGATCGATTGAAGAAGCTATTTGCCCACCTTGTTCAGATGTAAGAAGTGTTATCTTTCTGCCAGGCAGAGCTTCTTTTAAAGACTGAATTGCCGGTGTTGTCATCAGGAGGTCACCCATGGCATCCAATCTAATACATAAGATGTTTTTTGCTTCAGTCCACTGATACATTTAAACTCCTATAAAACGCCTGCAATGACTCTTGCTGCCTCTTCAAGATCTCTTACCTTAAAATCAGGCATTCTCCATTCGTTTAAGATCCATTCTGTCTCATTCCCATTATCCAGCAGAATGGTTCTACAGCCTGCTCTTTTGCCTGATTCAACATCATCCAGGATGTCGCCAATCATCCATGATTGGGAGAGGTTGATTTGATACTTTTGAGAAGCTCTCTTTAGCATCTCTACACCAGGTTTTCTGCAATGGCAGAGAATAGAATACTCTTGAATCTTTCCCTCAGGATGGTGTGGACAATAGTGAAAATCAGTAAGTTTTGCCCCCAATTCTTCAAACATCCCTGAAAGGTGATCTCTTAAGGGATAGAGGTCACTTTCTTCGAAATACCCTAAAGCCACACCTGCTTGATTTGTAACGATGTGGTACTGAAATTCTGAATTTAGACCGGAGAGGATGGAAAGGGCCTGGTTCGCCCCTTGAGTAAAAGTCACTTTTCGTGGATCAACATTATAGGGAATGTTCTCCACCAATGTTCCGTCTTTATCAAAAAATATAGCCCTTTCCACAATTACTCCTTTATTTACGGCCAGGAAGTTTCCTTCATTGGGAGAACCATCACTTCTGAGATAACAGAATCTTCAGGCATTTGAAGCACTTGAAGCACCACCTTCGCCACATTCTCAGGAGGTTGTAGTGTAGAAGTATCGATGTCAGGGAAGCGCTCCAATAAGAAAGGAGTACGCATTCCACCGCAGATGACACCTGTTACTTTTACTCCAACTTCTCTGCCTTCCACATGAAGGGCCTGGGTGAATCCTAAGAGTCCCCATTTACTTGCGTGATAAGCAGAAGCATTTGCCCAACTTCGCTTAGCAGCAGTTGAAACAATATTGATTATATTTCCCTTTTTATCTTTCATAAGCTTTAAGGCTTCTTTAGAAAGAACGAAGGGACCAGATAGATTGGTCGCCAGGATGTTATTCCACTTTTCAACCGGCATCTCAACAATTGAGGTTGTTAGATCAACTCCTGCATTATTCACAAGCACGTCCAGGCTTCCGAATTGTTCTACCATCTTGGCCAATTTTGACGGGATCTTTTCATAATCAGTTACATCAAACTCAACTGGCATGGCCTTGCCACCCTTCTTTTCAATTTCATTGGCAACTGATTTGGCCTTATCAAGATTGATATCGGCTACTATGGTCTTGATTCCGCTTTGAGCCAGAGTCATACAAATAGCAGCACCTAGACCACTACCTCCTCCGGTTACTAGTGCAACTTTGTCCTGTAGTTTTTTATCGACTTCCACAATTACCTCCTCTAAAGATAGACATTGTTATTAAACGTTTGAGTGGCGGGATATATCAAAGTCTGAGTGACCTCTGTCTTTAATTGCGATCTATTCATTCGAGAAAGGAGAAACTTCTCAACTTGCTCCACCATCGTTTCCCATTTGAATGAAGAGTGAGCTCTTGCTAAAGATTTTCTTTGAAAACTTCGCTTCAACTCTTCATTGGTAAGTAGAGTAAAAAGTGCTTCTCCTAGAATTCGTGGTTCATTTGGGGGAACGAGCAGACCGGTTTCTCCATGCTTGACGGTAAATTTAATACCACCCACTGCTGAACCAATCACCGGTGTCCCACAGGCCATGGCCTCAACCGGAGTGATACCGAAAGGCTCATACCAAGGGGTGGTGACAAAAACATCTGCAGCACTGTAGTAGAATTTAAGATTTTTTCGGCTGCATCTTCCGGCAAAGAGAACAGAATCTGTCACACCTTCTTCCTGAGCGATCAACATGAGTCTGCCAATCTCGGGAGTTTTTCTTGAATCAGGTCGATCACTTTCTCCGCCAACGATAATCAGATTAGATTTTTTACCAGTTGTTTTTAAATAGTGAGCAAAACCTCTTATTATATTATCCGCGCCCTTGCGTGGAACCATTCGCCCTAGATGCAAAACAATTTCTTCATTTGGATCTAATCCCAGAATTCTTCTTGCTTCCATTTTATCTAATGGATGCATTTCCATAGGGTCAAAGCCACACGGGATTACTGTCATAGAAGTCTTTGCTGCCTTATATAGGTTCTGTAAATCTTCCAAGTCCTGGGGGCATTCAGCTACTATGCCATCAGCTTCTGCCACGACCCTATCCTCAACCTCAAAGCGAATGTCTGGAAATCCATCCAGACTTCCCTGATGCATTCTGCGGACCCTTCCTAAAGCATGAAAAGTAATGACAAAGGGAATGTTGAGTACTTTTTTTATATCTGCAGCTACTAGACCAGACATCCAGAAATTACTGTGAATGATATCGAATTTTTTATTTCTTTTACCGATGTAACTCAAGACGAAATCGGTAAATGAACTCATGTAAGGTAAAAGCTTTTCCTTAGCAATCGTCCTTGCAGGGCCAGCAGGGACATTGACTAAGCGAAAACCTTCTTTCAGATCCTGAACAATAGGAAGTACTGAGGATTCTCTTCTCGTGAAGACTTCTACCTTGTGACCCATTCGGGTCAGATGAGTAGCAAGCTGAGCAACATAAACATTCTGTCCTCCCGCATCTTTACCACCTAAGGCCCCTATTGGTGAAGCATGTTCACTTATGATTGCAATGTCCATGTTTTCTCCTCAAGTTTATCAAAATCCCTATGAGATTTACGGTATGAGTTTGTTCCAACGACCTGGCCAAGGGTTCTATTCCAATCATCGATAAAGCGGCCCATTGAAAAACGCTCAAGTGCTATTCTTTTCGCCCCTTCTCCCCATTTAAGGGCCAGTCTCTTATCAGCAATAAGCTCCTTACTCGCCTCAATCAGTTCATTAGGTCTGGTAGAAATAAAACCAGAAACTTCATTTTCTATGACAGTCGAAAGCTCAGTGGTGGCCAGCCCAATAATAGGTAAGCCCACCATCATGGCCTCACAGATAGCAAGCCCCATACTGGTGTAGCGTATGGGATTAAAGAAATAACGGTATTGAGAGCTGAAGAGAGGAAGCTGTGCGTGTGGAACTTCGCCATATCCATCAACTTTATCCCACCCCATTCCAACCAGATCTAATTCCAGCTCTTTTCTGGCCGCCGTGAATATATCCAGACCCAAGCGTCTTCCCCGCTTATGAATATTGTTTACAACAACCAGACCTTTAGTAAAATTGCCTTGATATTGTATGCCGTCTGGAATCATCACTCCATGATCTATAACTGTCGTTGGAGAACGTCGACAGTCCCACATAAGACGATTGAAATCTGTTACGTGTACGACAAGAATATTGGGATCATTAACTGGATGAACAGTATCTGTTGGGCTCTCTCTCGGAGGATCATGTTCAAGATAAACTTTCGGCAACTCTCTTTGTTCTGAAGTCAGTATTTCATTCTGATCAACAAGATAGTTTCTGTGCGACTGATAGAGAATGCAGTCAAACTTCCAATTTCTGAGGTCTTCAACAGGTATCTCTTTTAAGTTCGATGGCCAGGGATAACTAGGAGTTATTCCCGCATATCCATCTTCAGAAACATTCTTTTTAGGGATATAAATGTCATGCGGAATTTGCGAGAGATAATAGAGATAGCTTCCGTGAATGTGCCAGGTGAATATTCTTAGTCTTTTCATAGAGCCCCCCAATGGCTGGCCGATAGCATTTTTAATTCTGAAAATATTGGATTCATAAAGAAGCTATCAATTTCAGCAATTATTTCTTCAACTTCTGGACGAATATAATAATGATGTAGACTTTTATTTAGCGGGGCCCATCTGTCTGGACTTGTTTCCGAAAAGATAACAATGCTTGGAACCCCTAGTGCTGCTCCAAGATGTGAGACGCCAGTGTCATTACATATCAACCCTAAGCTGCCTTTCAAAAGAGCACCAAGGGGCCCTAGCGGAAGATTCAAGCTGGCAGTATTAAAGGAATCGAATTGCATGAGTTTCTGAATGTAAGAAACTAATTCTCCTTCAAGAGCGTTTCCTGTAAAAACCACCTCATAACCTCTCTCTGAGATATAATCAGCAATTCGAGCAAATGCATGGGGAGACCATCGTTTTGATTCAGTGGAAGCACCCGGATGAATGCAAAAATAAGGCCTAGTAAGATCCATTTGGGCTCCCAAAATGGAATGGAGAATTTCAGAATCATGAAGAGTGAGTGGGAATTCTAAGAAGACATCTTCAATGTCAATTCCCAAAGGGGAAAGGACACTCAAACATCTGTTAACTTCATTACTATTGTCATTATAAAGAGAATAAGAATCTGGGGAAGGACAATACTGACCCTGCCGATATACACCAATAGTCTCTTTAGCATTGAATAAAGAAACTAACGGATTACTCAGTTCACCACTGCCATGCATTTGAATCAGTAAGTCTAAATCTCTCTTTTGTAAGTCAGAAATAAATTCAATGACTTCTATAGGATCAGATTGCGTTTCGGGCATACCAGGAAAACCAGGAAAAGGAATAAACTCATTGATGTAATGTGAGTATCTCTTTGCCAAGTTTTCTGCAGAGGTCAATGAGATGAGAGTAATCTGAGCATCAGGAAATGCTTTGCGTATAGCTCTAAGAGCTGGAACTGCACACAACATATCACCCAACTTGAGGGCCCGAAAAATAGCAATTCGCTTTATATCTAGTCGCAAGTGTTCCAACATTTTCTCCTCTGCATTTGCTGGTGAGGGAGTGCAACTGGTAGGCCAATAATCGATAATGAAATAGTAAGAAGTTAGGAAAACATCAAAGAATTGCCTCAATCCTCAAAAGAGGCAGGACTCCCTAACAGTATGCGAGCAGAATGGAGGGTTAACAATTATACTTTTTTAGATAAAACTTTAAGCGCTCTAGGTTATCTCCGAAGTCCTTGGGATTTAGACCTGACTTGTTAAGAATTAAATCGGCTTCAAGTTTTTCATTCTTCATAACTAAAAAGATGTTTCTCATCTTTTCTGGCATCTCATTATGAACCGTCTCATTATCTAAAAATCTGGGGAGTTCCTGGTAAACATCTTGAACAAGAAAATCGATAGGTTCCATTGCGGCAGATTCTTTGGCCTTCTTCTCAAGCTTCGGTAATCTCGAGGTAAGATCTTTGACGCTCCTAAATGAAATTAGGTTCGCCAAATATACCTCCTTAAAGGCCAGCTCACACACTCCTCCTCCATCGATGAGAATTTCCTCGAAGGAATTGAGTAGCATGATGAGATAGCTCACTTGAAAGGGGTTTATCTCCAGATCAGGCAAGTTTTCAATACAGATGGAACTTTTACAGGACTCAAAAAATGTCTTCTGCTTTTGTTCCTGAAAGGGGTCCGGATAAAAGTCATCAAAAGATAATTCTGTAAGGATAGGCTGAACATAGATAGCGCCTAAGGCATCCAGTTTTTTTTCAAATGAAGCTAATTCATCTTCAGTAAAAGTATCTTCGAGGAATGCATCAAATTCGGCTTGATGAGCTTCTACTATGGTCTGAAGTTCAGAAAGAGTGAGTTGGGAATAGAGATATATTGCTTTAGACATTAGAAAAACGGGTCCGCTTGGGACCCGTCAATAAAAAGAGATTAGCTAAGGTGCTTACCAAGAAGACCAGTCAACTCAAACATTGTGACTTCATCTTTTCCAAAAACTTTAAGAAGTTTCGCGTCAGCAAGAATATTTCTCTTGTTAGCAGGGTTCTGAAGATTATTTGATTTAATGTAGTCCCACATAAGTTTAACAGCTTCTGTTCTTGCAACGGGTGTTGCACCGATAACATCAGCTAGCTCAGCTGAAGGAGTCATTGCTTTCATGAAAGCAGCATTTGGCTTACGAGCAGCCTTAGCTTTTTTATCTGTAGTCATATTTTCCATAGAACCTCCATTAGTAAACATTGATTTACTAATAGTGTTAACAATTAATCATGGTAAAGCAATAAATAAAAGGCAGAAGAAACTATTCTAAATCTTTGGTAATCTCCAAAGAGCGCTTGAAAGCCGCTTCAGTCGCACTTTTCGTGATCTCATCGAGTTTTTTTTCTTGATAAACCTTGATGGCCTCAACTGTAACACCTGCTTTTGATGTTACTTTATCAATAAGATTCCCCAGAGAATCTTTATTGTTTTCTTCCATCAATTTCGCAGACCCTTTAAAAAGCTGAATAACAATATCCTTAGCTTCCTGAGACTCAACCCCCCATGACTCCAGTTGATCGGCCATGGTTTTTGCAAAATAGAAGACGTAGGCTGGCCCTGACCCCGATACTGTCGTGACTTGATCAAAGAGTTTCTCATTTGAAAGAGGAAAGACTTTTGAGCAAGCAGAAAAATAATCTGAACATTTCTTACGCTCAACTTGTGAAACTTCTTCAGCATGAAGTATAAGACTCACGCCCTCCCCTTGCATGGAAGGTGTGTTGGGCATGACTCGGGTAACTTTAGTAACACCAAGTTTGGATTGAATAGATTTAAGAGAAACAGCGGCCATTATAGATATAAAATATGTATGTGAAAAATCAAACTTTCCCTTAAGTTCACTTACCAGAGAATCAAATTGTTGGGGCTTGCAACCAATAATAATGGTGTCGCAATCTCGCAAATCTTTAAGATCTTTTACCGCCCTTCCAGAAATTTCCTGAGCGAGCTTCTCAGCGCGGGTAAAACTTGGAGTATAGGTCAGAAATACTTCATCTCGAAAGGCCCTGCTTATTCCGTGAACTATAGCACTCGCCATATTTCCACATCCAATAACTCCTATCATAAACTCTCCTAACCTCTGATGTGACCATCTCCGATAATCACAAAGCGTGTCGTTGTCATTTGCTCAGCTCCCATAGGCCCATAAGCATGAAGCTTTGTGGTTGAAATTCCTAGCTCTGCTCCTAGTCCCAATTGACCACCATCATTAAAACGGGAAGATGCATTCACCATGACACAACTAGCATCAACCGATGATAGGAACTTTTCACAGATTGCTTGATTCTCAGAAACAATGACTTCCGTATGATGACTGCCATATGTATCAATATGATTTATTGCATCCTCTAAAGAGTCAACTGTCTTTATAGACAGGATATTGTCCAGATATTCAGTGGCCCAATCCTCATCGGTAGCGAGTTTAAGTTCTACCCCTGCATGCTCCATAAATGTTTTATCGGTTCTGAGTTCTGTCTTTTTTTCGTGGAGTGCTTTAGTGAGATCTTTGGCAATTTTTCCAACAAGCTCTTTATGTACAAGTAGTGTTTCAATAGCATTACATACGCCGGTTCTCTGGGTTTTGGCATTAAGAACAAGCTTAATGGCCTTTTCCATATTGGCATCTTTATCCAGATACATATGACAAAGTCCCTGGAAGTGAGCAATGACCGGCATCTTGGCGTGCTCGTGCACATGATGAATCAGCTTCTCTCCCCCTCTCGGTATAACCACGTCAATAAACTCAGCAAGCTCCAGGAGCTCATCAATGACTTTTCGATTATCAGATGCTAAAACTTGAACAGACTCTTTTGGAATATATTTTGAGATTGATTCTTGGATAATCTCTCCCAGAATCTCATTTGAATTCTTCGCCTCTTTCCCGCCCTTTAAGATAATGGCATTAGATGACTTTATGGCCAGGGCAGCACAATCCACAACCACATTGGGTCGGCTTTCAAAGATCATTAGAATTACTCCTAAAGGGATTCTCTGACGCTTAATCTGAAGACCGGCTTTGTCAGTAAACTCTTTATGAAATATTCCAACGACTTCTTCTTGTTCAGCAATTGACCTCACTCCCTGAACCATCTCTTCGATGCGGGACTCATTAAGTTTTAGTCTATCTTTCATCGAAGCATTAAGATTTGATTCTTCAGCAAAAGCCAAATCCAGCTCATTTGCCTTAACTATATCCTGTTTACGTTTAAGAAGGTTCTCGGCCATTTCGAGTAGAATCTTCTTTCTCGTAGTATGGTCCAAGCTCATCAATTTTTTTGAAGCTGTTTTTGCCTCTTTAGCTAATTTTTTCATTTATTTCACCATTTATTACTAAGTTCATTTTAAGAATTACTTCGCAGTTCTCCATTTTCTTAATAAGATCAACTTCGCTTCTGTCAAACTCAGTCATTCCCACGGCGAAGGTCTCTCCATTATACCGAAGATCAACACAATCGCCTTTATAAAAAGCCCCTTCTGCTTCTAGAACGCCATGAGAAAGAAGTGATCCATTATTTATAAGGCATTCATAGGCTTCCCTACTGACATCAATGGCACAATTATATCTTCGAGTAGAAATCAACCACGCATTTCGTGAATCCGAATTGAAGTCATTATTAATATCAAAAAGAGTTCCCGAATTTGAAGTTAGAGGATCAATTAAAATTCTTTCATTATCTTTTGAACTGATAATACATTTTACACCTACATGGGTTGCCTTACTAACAGCATCGATCTTCGACTCCATACCACCTCGACCGGTAGCCGTCTTAGTTCTCATGTCGATGTGATCCATACGCTCACCAAAACTTACATATTTGATAAGTTTGGCATCCTTCTCTGCGGGATCTCGGTCGTAGAGACCTTTCGCTGTTGTTATAATAAGCAGTAAATCTGCTTCCACCATTTGCGCTGCCTGAGCGGCTAGATGATCGTTATCCCCCACAGAAATATCAGTGTAAGAGATACTGTCGTTTTCATTTAAAATGGGGATAACATTATTCTTAAGGAGTGTACTGATGGTTTCTTTACCATGGAGAAACCTTTGCTGATTTCTAAAGTCATCATGAGTTAATAATATCTGAGAACAGATACTACCATTTTCTTCAAATAAGTCAGAGTACTTATTAATTAGCTTAGGTTGACCAATAGCACTTGCACATTGTTGTCTGACAACTTTATTAGGAAGGTGCTTCTCTAAAAAAGCTCGTCCTACATTGACAGCTCCAGAAGATACCAGAACAACCTCTATGCCTTCTCTTTGTAACTCGCAGATATCTTCGACAATAATTCTAAGTCTTCGAAGATCACACTTTCCATTAGGTTTAGTCACGACATTGCTGCCGACCTTAACGACTATCCTTCGGACGTCTTTTAATTCCGCTCTTAAGTTCATAAAATAATAACCTTTAATTTAACTTAGCAAGTCATTTATAAAACTACATTTCCTCTTGAAGGTACTTCGGCATTATCGTTTATTCTTTTAGCTTTAAGTGAACTTCTTCAAATTTAAGGCGCATAGAATCTGACACCTGTTGTTTCTTACTAAACAACAGAACACATATGGTGGCCATGATAAAGCCTGCCCAAGCATAGGAAACAAGTTCAAGTACACTCGAGTTGCGATCGGTTGAAATATACCAAGCGATCAGCGCGATAATGATGACGGTCGCTCTCCCTACCCATACCAATTCAGTATTTGTAGCGTTCCTGCGAAGGAGAACATGATAGAGATCTCGGGTTAAAACGGAAGAAGAAACTAAAAGTTGAGAATCGATGGTACTCATAATCGCAGCAAGAATAGCGGCAAGAAGAAAGCCAGCAATCCAAGGATTAAATAGGAGCTGAGAAAGAGAAATGAAAATTTTCTCACTATCCTGGAGCTCGACTCCATTGGCGGCCACATAAGCGAGGCCAAAAAATCCAGTCATAAGAGACCCAATCACTGAAACAATCATCCAGGACATACCTACTGCCTTAGCAGTACCAATATCTTTACTATCCCTGATTGACATAAATCGCACGATGATATGAGGCTGTCCAAAGTATCCCAATCCCCAAGCTAAGAAAGAAACTATTCCGATAAAGGTAGACCCTCTCAGAATATCTAGATTTTTAGGATCTATCGCGTGTACAGCACTAACGGCTTCAGAAACTCCTCCGAGTTCAAAAATGACCACTATGGGAGTTATAATTAAGGCCAACATCATCAATATGCCCTGGATGAGATCTGTCCAGCTGACAGCATTATATCCACCTAAGAAAGTATATGAGACGATGATGATACTACCTGTAATAAGAGCAGTGCTATAGCTCATATCAAAAGTTGCTTCAAAGAGCTTTGCTCCTCCAACTAAACCAGAAGAAGTATATAATGTGTAGAAAACGAGGATAACAATAGCTGTAACAATTCTGAGCCAGTTTTGTTTATCTTCAAAGCGATTGGAAAAATAATCAGGTATCGTGATGGCATCATCTAGATGAAAAGTATATAGCCTTAAAGGTTTTGCAACATAATGCCAATTCAAGAATGCCCCGAGGGTCAATCCTATCGCAATCCAACTCCCCACTACTCCCTGTGAGTACATCATGCCCGGTAGACCCAGGAGAAGCCAGCCACTCATATCAGATGCCCCGGCACTTAATGCAGTTACCAAGGGCCCCAGCCCCCGTCCGCCAAGGACGTAATCACTAAGATCATCTGTCTTAAGATAGAAGTAAATCCCGATGCCGACCATGACTACCATGTATAGACTGAATGAAATGAGTACCGATAAGTCCATAAAAACGCCTTCTTCAATATTACATGATTGATTTACGCTAACATTGTTTTCCTTTGAGATCAAACTTGAGACCTGGAGCAATAACCAATTTTCAGTCGATTAGAGAAGAATCAGAAATTTTTTTTAAGAAAAAAAGAATCGACGCTTGTTTGGAGGAAATTCATTTTCCACTTCTGCATGTGAATTTTCTCTAATATATTATTTGTATGAATAATCAAAAACCCAAAATTCTCTTGGTAGAAAATATTCACCCTATCGCCAAAGAGCATCTTGAAAGCGAAGGCTATCAGGTCGACCTGCTTTCACATGCCCCTACCGAAGATGAGTTAATCCAGCTCATGCCACAGTACTGTGCTTTAGGTATCAGATCAAAAACTGAAATCACTGCCAATGTTTTGAAGCATTCTCAAAAGACCCTCACGATTGGTTGCTTTTGTATTGGTACAAATCAAGTTGATCTCACCAAGGCAAGAAGTCATGGTGTTGCTGTCTTCAACGCTCCCCATTCCAACACCAGAAGTGTGGCGGAACTCGTTATCGCAGAGATGATAGCATTGTCCCGACAGCTAGGTGACAGAAACACCAAAGCTCATCAGGGTGAGTGGATGAAGTCTGCTGAGGGCTCAAAGGAAGTCAGAGGAAAGGTTTTAGGGATTATTGGTTACGGACACATTGGAAGCCAGGTCAGTATTCTGGCCGAGAGCTTGGGCCTACAAGTCCTCTTTTATGATACCGTTAAAAAACTTCCTTTAGGTAATGCTAAATCTGTTACCTCTCTTGAGGAGCTACTTAAAAGTTCTGATTTTGTGACTCTTCATGTTCCAGAAGCTCTGGAAAATAAAAACATGATTGGAAGAAAAGAACTTGCGGCGATGAAAAAAGGTAGTTACCTGATTAATGCCAGTCGTGGTTCAGTCGTAGAAATCGATTCCTTGGCAAATGCACTTAAGATCAATCATATTGCCGGATGTGCAGTTGACGTTTTCCCCCATGAGCCTGCTTCCAACAAGGAAAGGTTCTCTTCACCTCTTCAGGGATTAGCTAACGTCATCCTGACTCCTCACATTGGGGGAAGCACCGAAGAAGCTCAAAAGGCCATTGGTTTGGAGGTAGCAGAAAGCTTTAGAAGGTTTCTTAAAATTGGCTCAACTTCTGGTGCAGTCAATTTTCCCAATGTAGATCTTCCAGTAAAGAAAGGAACATCTCGCATTCTAAATGTTCACAGAAATGAGCCTGGGGTATTGGGAGAAATTAACACCATTATCTCTAAGGCCGGTGCAAATATTGAAGGCCAGTATCTCTCTACCGATGAGGAAGTTGGATATATGGTTATGGATGTCCACTCCACTCATGTTGATCAATTGGCCGGAGAAATTGAGAAGCTGAACCGCTCAATAAGAACTCGAGTCGTCTATTAAGCAACCAGCTTAGATTCTCTAGGTCCTTTGAACAGTCCATGAGATCTTCTGATCACGCTAATAACCTTTGCAATCTTAATACTCTGAGCAAATGTTTTGAAAGCGAATTTAACACCAAAGCCGGGTTGGTTTCTATTAGTTATCTGATGAATAACAACAATTGGAACTTCGATTGTCTGACCCAGAAAATTAAATTCCATCATAAGGTTGTCGCCTACTCTAAGATGATCAGCATCCTGAATAAAAGCACCTGTCTTTGATATATTGGAAATTTGAGCACCATAAGTAAGAAAGCTACTATGGAGCTTACAACTAAGCTGAACATTATATCGATTCTGTGGCTCCCACCATCTTACCCGGCGATCAAAGAACGGCTTGCGAACCTGCGGAAAAAGAAAGCTCACGAAGATGGCCACCGACATCAAAACAACAACGTAGTGATACATGAAAGGTGTTTCACTATAATACGGCCAGGTGTATTTCTCATAAGTCGAAATGCTATAGATAATATAAGCAAGCATAGACATGAAAGCAAAGTAGGTCCATTTCCTGAGCTTCAGGATGAGTGCTCCAGCAATGGGAAAAACAAGCCAGAAGTCAAAGACCTCCATAAATGTATTTCTTGATTGAAGATTACCCATGATAACCATGAAATCAAAATGAGTGCTGGCCTTAAAATAGAGTATTTTAATTGCCGGCTCAATCAAACAGAGAATCGATAAAATCGTGAAGATTAGAGGTTTGTTTTTCATGCCCTAATCTTAGCACTTTCCAAAAACTTCTCAACATCAACGAGAGGTCTGAACTCGCTGATTTTACTCACTGCCAAGGGCTTTTTGCAGTTAGGAAGAGGAGCTGCCAGAAATATCCGGCAGCATTTCGTCATTATTTTTTGGCAGTTTGAATCAAACCACAGGCCAGGCGATCACCTGAATTACCACTTGGTTGACTAACAAGATCATCTGGATTTTGATGAAGAATGACGGCCTTATTCATTACAACTTCTAGGCCATTAATCTCACGATTTTTTATCAGCAATTCTTTTTTTGCTATCCCCTTCTCATTAGCAACAATATTTCCAAAGTCGCCTAAATGATGCTGGTGTGCTCCCGGACCAGCATGTGGCCTCCCCTTTGGATTGAAATGTCCTCCGGCCGATTTAAAATCGGGTCCTTCACACTTACTATTCTCATGAATATGAAAACCATGAACGGATCCTGGCTGAAGACCACTGAATTCAGCTACAACTTGAACACCCTTACCAGTCTCTTTAAACTTCACTTCCCCAATAACATTCTTATTAGTTGTCATCAATTCGGCCCGGGCATTTTTCTTTTCATACTTAGCTTGTTTTATCGCTGAGCAGGCCATTAAGAACATACTCATCACGGGCAGAGATAAAATATTTTTTATCATGACATCTCCTTTGATATTAATTCATATGTATTCAGCTAAGAGGAAACTAGCAAGGGTGAATGCGCATAGACTGAGTGTTTAGATTTCGTCTAATTGCTGCAGATCGTTTTTATCCAAAATTATACTTGCAGCTTGCATGATATCTCTCAACTGTATGAGGCTTGTGGCACTTGCGATGGGTGCAGTCACACTCGGTCTGGCCATTAGCCATGCCAAAGAAATCTGGGCAGGCGTAGCTAAATGCTTACTTGCGAGGTCATCAATGACTGATAGAAGATTCAAATTTTTCTCATTAAGATACTTCTGAACCCCTCTCCCTCTTTGGCTTTGACTTAAATCAGCTTCACTTCGATATTTTCCTGTCAGAAAACCTGATGCTAAAGAGTAGTAACTAACTACTCCAATTTTATTTTCCAGACATGCCTTCTCTAGTTCAACTTCAAAGAGGGATCTCTCACAAAGATTATAATGAGGTTGCAAAGCTTCATAGCGAGGAAAACCATGAGTTTGAGAGATCTTAAGTGATTCCCTGAGCCGAGAAGCAGAATAATTTGAAGCTCCTATAACTCTCACTTTGCCGGCTTTAATCAGATTACTATAGGCTCTCATGGTTTCTTCTAAAGGGGTGGATGTATCATCGCTATGAGAAAAATAAAGATCAATGTAATCTGTCTGAAGTCTTTTTAAGGAAGATTCTACAGAGGTCACAATATGAGACTGAGATAGGCCTTTTCTTCCCTCACCCATGTCCATCCCCACCTTCGTTGCCAGAAGAACCTTGTCGCGCTTCCCTGTTCGAGCTAACCAATTACCTATGATCGTTTCTGACTCACCCCCGGAGTTGCCTGTAACCCATCGACTATAAATATCAGCAGTATCGATCATGTTGAATCCGGCATCTATGAAGGCATCAAGGATCTTAAATCCTTCTTCTTGGTTAACTGTCCAGCCAAAAACATTCCCTCCTAAGACTAAGGGAGCTAATTTAATATCTGAATTACCGAGTTGCTTCATCTTCATGGTAAATCCTTTTTTATAAAATATTTCAAATAAATGTTTCTTTGTCATGGTACAAAGAAACCATGAGACAAATGTCTAAAATAGAACAAATTACAGATTCTCATTGGGCAGAGCTTCTACCGAGGAGCAATCCCTTTCTCAAAAAATCGTTTTTAACTGCCCTTGAAAGGAGTCAATCCATTGGAAGTTCCGCAGGCTGGCAACCCTTATATTTTACTGAACCAAATGGGCTACTGTATACATTCATCAAATCTCATAGCTATGGAGAATATATCTTTGACTGGGATTGGGCGCGGGCGTTTTCTCAGTACCAACTTCCTTATTACCCAAAGCTAACGTCCATGATCCCTCTTACTCCTGTGACCACTTCTCACTTCATCATGCCAAAATTTGAATATGATATCGCTTCCAGACTCATGGATTCTTATATTAGTTTTTATGAAAACCATGAGCTTTCATCTTCTCATTTCCTTTTCATTACTGAAGAAGAAATTCCTTTATTTGAGAATAATAAGCACACAATCAGAGAAAGTTTCCAATATCATTTCTACAACGAGAATTATGCAACCTTTGAGGATTATCTCCTTTGTTTAAAGTCTAAGAAGGCGAAAAACATTAGGCTGGAAAGACATTTTCCAAATTTAAGAATAGAAAAGATAACCTCTAGCAATTTGACCAAAAAGCATGCTGATGAGATGTACCAGCTTTATCTTTCAACTATAGAGGTTAAGAATGCTATCGACTATCTAAAGGAAGAGTTCTTTCAAATCGTTTTCCAAGAAATGAAAGACAATATTTTGTTTGTTCGTGCCTCAAAAGACGAGAGAATAATCGCTGGTTCTTTGTTTTTTTATGATGATCAGAGACTTTTCGGTCGATACTGGGGAGCTTTGGAACAAGTAGAAAATCTACATTTTGAACTTTGCTACTATCAAGGGATCGAATTCTCTATAGAAAAGCAACTAAAAGTGTTTGAAGCCGGAGCACAAGGTGAGCATAAAATCTCAAGGGGTTTCAAACCAGTTAGAACCTTCAGTGCTCATCATATAAAAAACAAGGACTTTCACCATGCCATTTCAAACTACATTTCAGAAGAAAAAAGGCTCATCCAAAGCACAATTGAGGAACTCTCCAAACATCTTCCCTTTAAAAAGAGCTTCTAGCAGGGAGAATTTTACATTTATTCACTATTTAGTATTCAAAATCTGCGGCCAAATATACTCTTGATGATATGAATAAAAATCAGAATACCTGTACAAATTGTCGTAAACCTAAGGCCAATTATAACTGTGGAATTTGCACAGATTCTATATGTAAATCCTGTGCTCAGTTCCTCCCTGAGGACAGTTTCTCCTTTCTTAATGTTATTCCTGAGGAGCTCACTCACACCTGCTACTGCAGCCAATGCTTTGTAGAAAAAGTAGATAATCCATTAGCTGACTATAATCAGAAAATGGAAGAGGCCAAAGAAATTTATATCTTTACCAAAGAGCAATCCAAGCAGACTCGGCTTCTCCAAAGAAAAGAAGCTCCCTATTCGGTTGAGGATTGCCAAGACGAAGAAGAGGCCTTGATGAGAATGTCATTCAAAGCAGTGCAAGAAGGCTTTAATGCTCTTATTGATCTTCAATTCACTACAAAGAAAATTATCGTTGGTTCCCATAAAAAGTTAGTTTGGTCTGGAACTGGTGTCCCAATTACTATTAATCCTGATAAAGTCTCCGGTTATTAGTCCTTACCTGCTGCTCTGAAATATGAGAATTTCGCATCTTAATTCATTCTTGAGCTTCTGTTTCATAGTATATGCTTTAAATTAGTTTTCATCAGGAGGATGAAAATGAAAAAAGTCTTACTTACTCTTTGCCTTTCAATACTTACAACATCGGCCCTTGCAGAACGTTTCCAAGACAATATCCATTCAGTAGATATGGGTAGGAATGGAGAAGATCATCTTATTAAACTAAGCAGTGGACGAACCGTCTTCGTTAATTTTGAAGAAGGAGATATCCTGTCAAATCCAGATCTCTTACCTGGTAAGCGGGTTGAAGTCGAGATTGATCATAATCTCACTCTCAAATCGATTAGCTCCTTGCCAGATACACCGATAGATCATGAAGAAGAGCTTCAAGAAGGTTTTACTGATGAGAAGACAACTGTTCTATCCAGTGAAGCAGCTGCTCGAAATATCTTTAATGGAATGAACCGCAGTTACTATAGTGATACCGAGTGCTCTGACCGGGCACATGTATGGGCCTATGAAGAATGGAGAAAGCATGGCCTGGTATCTCAAAAAGCTTTCCTTTTCTTCACTAATACCTACATTCGAAACTATCGCTTCAATTGGTGGTTTCATGTCTCGCCATACACACTTGTTAATAACAATGGTAATACCGTAGAAAGGATTTTGGATAGACGATATACCAGATCCCCATTCTCCGTGAAAAACTGGACCGATATCTTTATTGCTTCAAAACGCAGCTGTCCTGTTAGCACCTACGCAAATTATCGAGCAAATAGAAACGGAAGTGAACATTGCTACTTAGTTAAGACATCCATGTATTACCGACTTCCTCTACATGTAAGAAGACTGGAAGACTATGGAGAAGTGAAAACAAGATTCAGTACAAATGAAGTTAATTTCTCATACCGCGCATTTTCACGCAGAGGCGCTAAGAAATAAGTTGAAGTGCTTTTTGACCTGTTGTATTTGCTTGGGCCATGATGGATGTTCCAGCAGACCCTAAAATTGTATTTTTGGCTTGATTTGCCGTTTCAACAGCATAATCCACATCACGGATTCTGCTGTTGGCGGCACTCATATTTTCAGAGTATATTGACAAGTTATTTGAGCTTGAGATTAATCTGTTTTGCAATGAACCTAACAGAGATCTATGACTTGATATCTTATCAATTGCCCTATGCACACTCTCAATACTCTCTTGTGCGCCCCTCTTAGTTAATATACTTAATGATGCCACACCCAGCGATTGGGCTCCTGAATTCATCTTTTTTGCATCAAAGCTGATATGATCATCTGTGCTATTATCTCCAACCCCTACCTGAAAATCGAGCTTCGGAGCAGATCCATTGAGGAGTTTTTTTCCATTAAATTCTGTGGCCTGTGAGATACGTTCCAATTCTTGCTTAAGGGCCTGATACTCCTTATTTGAATCATCCCTATCAGCATCCATATAGGTATCGGAAGCTGCCTGAATACTGAGTTCTCTCATCCTGGTTAAAATGGAAGAAGTCTCATTGAGTCCACCCTCTGCGACTTGGACTAAGCTTAATCCATCATTTGCATTTCGATTGGCCTGTTTAGAAGATCGAATTTCTGCTTTTAACTTTTCGGAAATAGCCAGCCCAGCAGCATCATCAGCCGCTTTGGTAATCCTTTCTCCTGAACTCAGTTTGCCAAAACTCTCATGAGTTTCCCGCGAAACTTTAGTCATCGAAGTCTGTGCTTGAATGGCACTGATGTTAGTATTGATCCTAAAGCTCATCCTAAAAGATTCTCCTTCTAGAGCTCTTCGGTAAAGAAAAGCTCAGTCTTGAGAACTTGACCTTTTTAAACAGTCTTTTCCCGCCATTGGGGTGGACCATCGATGAAGTCTTCGGGACGATAGATAGGAGCCGATGCAACTTCATCTTTGGATAAAGAAGTTTCAAAGACTTGTGAAGACCAGCTGATATTCTTGATCAATTCAGGTGTTATTAAGACTGAATTACTTGGCCAAAAATTTACGGTATCAACAATAAGGGCATCGATACGAAAACCTTCATCCTCTAGTACCATATCTTCGATATGCCCAAATTCATCATCTGCGGAAGAAATATGATAACTTCTGACTTCATTAAAAGAACGTAAGTGATTATGTCTCGGGGCATCTTCTTCAGCAATGGCGCTGGATTCTATATCTGGAGAAGGCATACTCATCTTATCAGTCGAATCATACCAAACGGGAATGCCGGTTCCTGTCACATAAACCGGCCAACCGAAATAGTTAGCATATTTTTCCTCAAACTCTTTTGATATCGGTTTTTCTGAATCTGCCGAGGGACAATTTTCAATCTGATCTTTGGTAAGATTAGTAACAATATTAAAGCCATTAAGACCGAAGCTCACTATTGCATGAGGAGAAATGAGAATTAATTTCTGAGAAAGCCATGGGCCAGTATCCACGACTAAATATCTTATTATCCAACTTCTGTCATCGAAGTAGAAATCTTTTACTTCACCCAGATCTTCTCCGTTGATTGATAATACAGTGGAACCTTCAAGTCTTTTAACAGTACGTCGCATAAGGCTTCCTTTATTGAGGGCAATCGGTTTTTTTAAGAATTGAGATATCTCTTATAATTTCAACAGGCGAACCTTCTCTCAAGGGATAACGGCTAAACAGGAAATGTTCCTGATCTATTTTAATTAATTTCCAAAGAGACATGTTCTGATCAATTACACAGTCGCCAACAGTAATATCTATCTTTGATTTTGGAATGCATGAAATGATGAGTAATAAGAGAATCAACTTCATGAGCATTTTTTAGCATGACCTAAAAGTCCAAGCAATGATCACTGCACACTAACTTTCTGCATTAAGGGCCTGTGAGTAGATCTCACAGGCCCTAAGAACTAATTCATCTCAAAATATATCAGTGCACCAATTATAATGAATGTTGATAAAACAATCATTGTGTCTCTTAGACGGCCCTTAAATTTAGAACTCATTTTTTCTCCTGATTGTAAGATAGTAGATTTCACATCAAGCAAGTTCAGGAGGAGATCTAGGAAGATAGATAGTTTTCGCAGTTCTTAGAGAAAAAAAAACGGGGGAACGACTTTCAATACAGCTGAAAGAGACAAAATCTGTAGGGATTTGAATATTTAGCTTACATTCGTGGGTATGGAATTTTGTTATTTCAGAAGCATTGTCTAAAAAAGGAACAATGAAATAGCTTTGAGCATCGACGACGGATGAATGATCAAAGCAGACAAGTTCAGAGCCTAGCGGTCTTTGGCCCAAAACAAAAAAAAGAAAGACCACTAAAATAGTGCAGATTCTCAAGAGAGTGCATCCATTTTGCGAATATTACCCACAATCCACAACAAATCTCCCTCCTCTAAAACAGTAAGTGTGTCTGGGTTTATAATACGTTCTTCACCTCTTTCAAGTCCAACTACAAGTCCTTCAGTCATCTCTCTTATTCCAGACGAGCGTATTGTTTTACCCAAAAATTCGGAGGTGTTATTAAGAATACAACCTTTTAGACCATAGCTATCAAGAGAAACATCCTCTAAGTCAGAAGGTTTAATTTCTATAAAATCTTTAAATTTTTTCAATTGATCATCGGTACCAATGACATTTACTGTATCGAAGGGAAATAGAACTTCATCTTTATTTGGGGCCTTGATCTTTCTAGCACCCCTTTCAATTAGAACTATACTAACTCCATATTTTTCCCTGATTTTAAGCTCTTCTAAAGTTTTCCCTAAAAATGGAGAATATTGTGAAATATTATAACTTGCTAAATGTGCTTCCCAAGGCAGTAATATCTTTTCTTCTAGTTTCTTAGGTAAAGAGTCGTTGAGATTATTAAGAAAGTTCTTTTCAAACCACTCATACACCCCTTCTAGATGCTGAGAAAACCAACTCAGCCCCAGAACTGAAACAACCAGGAAGAAGAGAGCCGCTAACAAAGTAGGAAAGAAAAGAGAAATTTGAAATCCAAGAATTCCAGCTACAACAATATATCGAGCAGAACTCAGGGCAAAAGGGATAAATACAAGTCTTCCTGAAGATCCAAAGGCAGAAAAGTTATGAGTCATTTTTTTACTTAACAAGGCCCAGAAGAAAGGAGCGCTAAAAATGAAAGTCATTAAAAAAGCTGAAAATGAAGCTACCTCTCTCGGCTTTAGCTCTTTATAGACCACATTGATAGCTATTTCCTTGCTCATGATGGTAATAGCAAGCAGAACTATAGTGAGTAAAATTAATCTCGTTAGGTAGTTTTTTAAGACTTCCCGCGCTTGACTTGAAACGGCTACAGCTTGAGTAGATGAACTATAACGATTTATAAACTTTACTGTTTGCTTCGGAAGTAAAGCCTCGATTAATCGTGCACAAGATTCTGAATATTTTATAAGGTAAGGTGTAGTAAAGGTTGTAATTACCGAAACTGCTACGGCCAAGGGATACAAAAAATCACTTGTCACCTTCAACGTTAAACCCAAGGTGGCAATGATAAAAGAAAACTCTCCAATCTGGGCCAGACTAAGGCCCGTTTGAACAGAATTCTTAAGGGTCTGACCAGAGATGAGAGACCCCATAGAAGAACTCAGGATCTTTCCTAAAATCGTCACTACTGTAATTAGCAAGACGCTATCCCACCTCTCAATTAACACCTGAGGATTAATCAGCATGCCAACAGAGACAAAAAATATAGCTCCAAAGAAGTTCTTCATTGGCCCAATAATATGTTCAATTCTCTTTCCTTCAGATGTTTCAGCAAGAATTGACCCCATAATGAATGCCCCTAAGGCAGGAGAAAAACCAGCATGAGTGGCCAGGACAACCATCAAAAGACAGAGTGCGATGGAGAGGACAAGAAGAAGTTCATCATTTAAAAACTTTTTTAAATAACGAAGGATTCCCGGTATAAAAAATATCCCACCAATAAACCAAGCAATGAGAAAAAATACCAGCTTTAATGAGGAGAAGAGAAGTTCATCACCCTGAAACTGCTGACTTACAGCGATGGTTGAAAGCAATACGAGAAGAAGGATCGCAACCAGATCTTCTACAATTAAAACACCAAATACGACTGAAGCATACTGTCGGGTTTTGACACCAAGTTCGTCAAAGGCACGGATAATAATAGTAGTGGACGAAATTGAAAGAATTCCTCCAAGAAAAATACTGTCCATCTCATTCCAGCCCATTAACTGACCGGTGAAATATCCAGCAATAGACATAAAGAGGACTTCTACTATTCCAGTAATGGAAGCTGGCCCCCCCACTGCTTTCAATTTTTTGAAACTAAACTCAAGTCCAAGACCAAAGAGTAAAAAGATAACACCTATTTCGGCCCATATTTGGATACTGCCAGTATCAGTAATGGTTGGCATAAAGGGGATTTTAGGACTAACTAATAGGCCCGCGACAATATATCCCAAAACAACTGGCTGATTAATTTTACGGCATATAGATGTGACAATCGCGGCGACACATAAAATGATAGCGAGATCATTGATAAGCAATGGCAAATGAAGCATTTCTTTCCTCGTAATTCATGAAACAAAGTAATAAAACGAAGCTAAGCAGTAATAGCAGATAGAGACAAGTTCACAAAGATGTGAGCTCCTGAAAGGATGAAATTAGAAGTTATATAAGAATGAAGAGATTTAAGTAAAAAAATCCCCACTCCATTAAAAAGAAGTAAGTTTCCTGACAATTTATTGAGAGGAGCAAGGGATAGTTTCGAGCTTTTAATTTTGGAAACTACAGGCGACGTATTGAATTGACTAATACGGATTGTACATGAATTAAACTCAACTCCATAATAGTCACTGCTACTAACAGGTTCTGCATAGGCCGTTGTAAAGCCAAAACTCAACAGGACAATCACATAGAACAGAAGATTAAACATATGCCATATCTTAGCTCAAAGAAGCATTAGAAGACTAACTTTTTCGACAAAACTTATCATGGATCTCTGGTATGACAGGCCAGATTAAAAGTCTCCTATCCTATCGACAAGGTGAGGATAATCAATAAAAGGATTACGATTTTTTTGGTGAATGAAGATACGATCATTTCTCATCTTCTCTTCTTCATCCACTTGATCTTCCTGGTGCCATTTTCTCAAATAGTACTCTTGAACAGCATCAATGGGTAACCTATATCTAACAGAAAAATAAAACATGGCCCTTGCCACATTCCCCTTATGATCAATAGGTGGTTCAAAATAGCTCCCCACCCCTACAGCAATGGGTTGACCTAGTCGTGATTCATCACAGAAAAGTTCTCTCTCATCTGAGACATCAGCAAAGGGAAGATTACCTCTTTCAGAATTTATCCGGGAAAAGGTAGGAAATAGGTGGTGCAAATCAGTCTTCTGGGTATTTTTACTAAATTGCGTAGAGAACTTACTCTGGGGCCAAGTATGTTCTGTATTGATAATATTATGATCTGGTAGCTCTTGGTCGGGGCGACTCGCTCCTCTGGTATATTTTTTTAAACAATAAACGTCTTCCAAGAAATATTCTTTCCCCGTGAATTCCAGATCAATTTGGTTAAATAATAAGACGCGGGCTTCTCGGTAAGAGTAACTTCTTTGCGTCGAGCTCAGAGTTAAAAAAAGTTCCTCTTTTAACTCTTCATCTTCGAGGGTGGAGCTCAAAATTTTTTCACTATAATAAGAGATGGGAATAACGGCATAAGAAGAGGAGACGAAAAGTACAACAAACAAAAGAATTGTTTTTTTCATAACTAATAGGGTGCTTAAGTAAATCTCATACGTCAACCCAGCTCTTTTGATCATAAGCATGTAATGCAGACTTTACTCCTCCTCTTTATTTTCCACATTCATTCAATACAAAAATCCCCACGCACAGAGAAAATGATTTCAACTTGGTTGATATTCAAGCTACCTGGAATTGGCACTTCGATTGCAAAACGCTCCTTGCTTCACATTAAGAAGAGGTCTTAAAAATTGTAAAGGAGTCCTTATGAAGAAAAAAACGCGTTTAGAAAGATTAATCCCTTATGTACTTTGTGCTTCCATGTTAACTTTTGTAGCTGCATGTGGCAGTGATGATGATGATGACAATGGAAGTGGCGGAACTGCTCAGCAGGAACAACAAGAAGATCAGGGATTCTACCGAGTTAATCTAACTCCATTAAATGAAAGTGTATCGGGTACTCCTTCTGGTACAGGAACAATCACAATTCTAGCAGATGAAGTGCTCGCAAATGTTCGCGTTGAAGGCACTCGTGGTAATACAACTCATCTTCAACATATTCACCTAGGCGATAGTTGTCCTACTATGGATGCTGATGCCAATGGCGACGGAATTGTAGATGTAAATGAAGGTCTACCTTCTTATGGCCCAATTCTTATTCCTCTTGATGATGAATTAGATTCTCAAGCTGAAGGTAGCGGAGAATATCCTTCTTCAAATTCTAGAGGCTCATATAGCTGGACCAAAACAGGTTCACTGGCCAGAATGTTGGCCGATCTAAGAGATACCGATGAAAATCCAGAAGATGCATTAGTGAAACTTCCTGCTGGGGAAGATCTAAACCTTGCCGGCAGAGTTATTACTATACATGGAGTCCCTGAAGGTACTCAACTTCCGGACTCAGTGACTTCACTAGGCGATCAACCCGCCACAAGAACTCTACCAATTGCCTGTGGTGTGATTGAAAGAGTAACAAGTGAAGAAGCTCCCGAAGAAGATGCTGGTCAAACCACTGGCGGAACTACTGGACAAACCACTGGCGGAACTACAGCTCCTTAATGAACCTAAAAATGTTCAAGCGGTAGCTTAATATTCTCTCTCTAAAAGAGACCAGGAGCAAAACTCCTGGTCTTTTTTTGTCTTCTCGGTTCAAGCATAATTTAAAATCAATTTCCTGAAGCTATGTATTTTCTCACGTCCTTACACTGTCTTACTAAAGAGCAATCAATTCATAGTGCCATTTCAAGCAATCAAAGAGGAGCTAGCTTAATCTTCTTTTGGGGGTAAATATGAAAATGAAAAATATATTAGGACTCGTAGGCATGGGAATGATCGCTAACAAAGTTCAGAAGAAAGCATTTGGTATCACTTATCTTCCAAATAAAGTGGTTCTCATCACAGGAGGATCAAAAGGTCTAGGACTTGTTCTTGCCGAACAGCTCATAAAAGAAGAATGTTTTGTGGCCATTTGTGCAAGGGACGAGGAAGAACTCTCAAGGGCCAAGGAGCATCTTCGAGAAACGGGAGCTGATATTTATACTCATGTTTGCGATGTTTCTGATAGAAAACAGGTTGAAGTCTTAATAGATAGTGTGATTCATCATTTCGGAAAACTGGATATCGTAATCAATAATGCGGGTACCATTATGGTAGGCCCTATGGAAACTTTTGGTCCAGAAGATTATAAGAAAGCCATGGATGTTATGTACTGGGGTATCGCCAATACCACACTTAGCGTGCTTCCTTATATGAAGAAGCGTCGTCAAGGACATATTGTAAATATCACTTCTATTGGAGGAAAGGTGAGTGTTCCCCATCTGCTCCCGTATAATTCGTCCAAATTCGCTGCGGTTGGCTTCTCTGAAGGTATTGCAGCAGAACTGAGAAAAGATCATATTTACGTGAGCACCATTGTTCCCTGGCTCATGAGAACTGGCTCATATGTGAATGCCTATTTTCAGAAAGGTAATAGAAAAGAATTCAAGCTATTTTCTTTCATGTCTAGCACCCCTCTGCTCACCCTGAGTGCAGAAACCGCGGCATCAAAGATAATCGAGGCCATCAAAGAAAAACAGGCCTTCAAAGTCATTGGAATTCAGGCCAGAATGGCGATTGAATTTCATCACTTCTTCCCTAACTTAACTCCGAAGATCTTCAGTCTCCTATCCCGATTTATTCCGGCCAGTCTCGAGGAGACTGCACTTGAAACAGGTAAAGAGATAACCGATCGAAGTGATGACGCAGAAGTTGTTGGAATAAGGAAGTTTGGCAAGAAGGCACAGGAAGAGCATCAAACATTTTCCTAGCTCAAAAAAAAATTATATTTTTTCAATATTTTGACCGAAGAGACCCCTATCCTCTCTCATTACAGGAAGTTGCTATGGATCTCTCGGTCATGAAGAATTTAGAGACGGAAGAAATTCCCAAAGTTATTGCTAAAGCTGCACTTTATGGTGGAACTCTAAACCAGCCAAATTTAGTGAACAATTTAAGTACGACGATTACCAATATCGAAGTTAATCATGAAGGTAAGCTCACCATAAAATTGAGTGAGGAGCTCTATCTGCAAGAGGATCGCCCCATTACCATCGATCTCAATTACCGGGATATGTTCTTTAGACTCAAGGCGGGGCAATACTGCACTCAAGGAGACACCATTGTCTCCGAGCTACCTAAGGAAGCGAGGGCCTTACCTCGCAGAATCTATGAACGATTTAAGCCTAAAATTCCCATTGTGGCCGAGATCCGAAGAGCCGAAAAAAGGGATCGCAGCAGTGACTTAACCGCCAGAATTGCTGACATCTCTCTGACTGGTTTAGGTTTGGAGTTTACTGAATTGCGTGAAGGCACCTTAGTGGATTTTGATCATATTTGGATCAGAGAAATCCACGGCATAAATTTAGGGAAACCCCTCTTTGGAAGAATCGTTTACGTCTCTGCCTCCAGAGTTGGAGTTGCTTTTGATGCTCCGATGGCAGAAGAGATTTTTTTGACTTTGCAGAGTCTACTGAATCCTCTCCCCTAACCCATACTTCTCCGAAGCCGAATGATAGAGCTCCTTACTTTGAGGAAGCCACTGTCGTAAGTTTTCCATGCGACGCTCACTGGATGGATGGGTTGAGAGTATTTCCGGTGGCTCACCGCCCGAAGCTTTCTTCATTCGCTCCCATACTTTTATGGCCTCATCTGGTTGGTATCCGGCCTTGGCCATTAGCCTCTGACCAATTTTATCAGCTTCAACCTCATCTTTTCTTGAATACTTCATATCAAAGAAAGTGATCGCAAAGCCAGCGGCCGCTCCCCCTAAACCGGTTAACAGTCGGCAGCTTTCAGATTGGCAAAATAGTTGTCCTCCAACAGCGGCCGCACCACCTATCACTAGGCCCGCGAGATTGCCCTTAATCGCCCTGGCATATCTCTCTTTCCCGTGATTCTCAGTAGCATGGGCCACCTCATGACCAAGGACTGCGGCCAGAGCAGCTTCATTTTGAAGCACAGGCATTATACCCGTATAAACTGCAATCTTTCCTCCCGGCATGCACCAAGCATTAACCTCCGGACTCTCAATCAGCATCCACTCCCAATCGAAGTCATGACCAGACTCCTTCGCTATTCTCTTGGCCACTCGATCTACCATCGCTTTCCATTCAGCATTTTTTGAAATTTTCGACTTCGCTTTTACCTCATTATAGGCTTCCTGGGCCATGGCATTGATCTCTTTTTGATCAGGATCTAATGATGAGCAGCCAGAAAAAAGTATGAATGAGAGGAGTGAGAAGATTAAGAGTAGCTTTTTCATAGGGCCTATTTTTTCTAAAAGCATAAGGTCATGACAAGATTCAAGGCGTAAGTCTCCTATCATTTCTAAGCAACATTTCTTGAGCAGGTACCTCTGCTGATCTGCCTGATAATTTTTCAAACTCAAGCAAATCATGTGAGCAGAATAACTCAATCTTGAGCGGATGGGCCCTTTTGAGCTCCCTCAGTCGCTCTTGATTCCATATTCTTAACTTGCGATCCTTATCCATCATATTCTGATAAAATGTTAGCCCGGGAGTGCAACAGGGCTTTTGAAGATTCATCTCTTCATGATAGAAGTAAGCATCTCCGGTATTAAACAGCCATTTATCATTTGTATCAACTGCAACTCCAGCATGTCCTAAGGTATGGCCTATCAATGGAATCATAGCAATCTCTGAGGGAAGTCCATCTAATGTCCGCACCTTCTCAAGTCCATACCAGGACTCTCCGTCTTCTGCATTATAAAATAGCCAGTTCTTGTGAGTCCCCCACTGCTGAGGACGATATCTTTGACGATCAAGCCAGCTTTTCTGCTTGAAAGCCGAGTCTTTTTCTGATTGAAGCATATGAACTCGTGCCCATGGAAAATCATCCAGACCGCCAGCATGATCAAAATCCAAATGAGTTAGGATTATATGGCGAACATCTTTTGGATCAAGGCCCAGCCGTTCAATTTGCTTATAGGCAGTCATCTCTTCTCGAAAATCCGGCCTTAATAGCTGTAGGAAAAATTCACTGATTCGTGAATGAGGATCATGAACTTCTTTAAGACCCATGCCTGTATCCACCAAAACGAGCTCGGACTGGGTTTCAATTAAGAGGCAATGACTGGTTAAGTGACCTCTTTGAATGATGGACTCAGCTCCCCCATCCATAAGTTTTCCCCCGAGAGGACATGTCGAAATGCAATTTAGATGATGAACCTTCATATGAATCTCCTGGACTCAAAATTAAGTCCACACAAGGAGTCATGTACAGACACAGCTAAGCAAGATTAAAAAGTTAAGAGAAGGCCAAGACGATATTCAGTATGTTTTTCATTGTATCCCAACAGACTTTCCGCAAACCCCTCATACCTTTGCAAATAAAGTGAAGGATTGAAGTCAGAATTTCCATACTGATAGGTCAGACCTATCTCATACCCACCCTTATCAAAATCGATAACTTTTGATCCTGCAAAAGTTCTTACATGGAGATTTAGGGAATTATCTTCAATCATCAGAAGATCGGTCAAATAGAGTGTGAGATCCCAGAAACCCAGATAGTTTTGGATATCATCGTTGGTTTCATCTTCGTTAAAGATTTTATAGAGTTTAAGTTGTCCCCCCAGATAATTCCTATTGAGCTTCGTTAATATTGAAGATCTAAGAAAGACTCTGTCCAGAGAGCGAGAATCAAGAGTATCCCTCCCATTTGAAGTATGCAAAACACCTAGATCTAATGTTTTAAGAAAATTTCCGTCTCTTTGGAAAAACCTATAGAACACTTCAGGCTTAAAATTAACATCTTCAAAAGGTTTGGACTCCTTGTAGATTGACCAGAACATCAACTGTGTATAAGCAAAGTACAAATTGAAAGATTTTGAGAGTCGGTATTTGAAGCTGAACTGCAATTTAAGGTCATCATCTCCAAAGATAAAATAGTTGGGTTCATATAAAGTGAACTTGTCATTGGCCCTCACTCCAAGAATTGTCTCAGCGGAGCGGTCAAACCTCTGCGCATGAGATATCTGAGGGGCATAGAAGAGAAGAATAAAAAGAAGGGGCCAAAAAAAAGGCCCCTTTTTAAACTTAATCATTTTGAGTTTGTATCACCGGTATCACAGGAGAAACATCATTTTCAAAACTTTTCTTCTTCAAGAAAAAATCTTTGATCCTCAGAATCAAGAGGTGCACAGCAGGCGTTAAAATATAGGTAAACAAAATGGAAGCAAGAACCCCTCCAATAACAACCAGTCCCATAGATGATTTGATCTTATCCTGATCAAAGACCTGAGGAAGAGTACCCGCGATGATAGCAATTGAAGTCATAAGTACAGCTTTTATTTTTGACTTAGCAGAAGTCCAAAGAGCATCCTCATATTTCTCTCCTGCTGCAATCAGCTGCTGAGCGTATTCAATTACAAGAATTGCATTGTTCACAGCTAGCCCCACAACCATGACAATTGCCATCATTGAACCGATGTTCATCGTTCCATCCATAAAGAAAAGTAGAACAAAAACTCCCAAGAATGAGGTAACGATACAACTAGCAATAGAGATCGGGAAAAGAAAAGAGTTCAGGACAGCAACAAGTAACATATAGGTCAGTACAACTGCTAGCCCAAATGCCTTAATAATTTCCTGACCAGACTCGGCTTGGCTCTCGGCTTTTCCAGTAAATCGATAAGTGATACCGTCTGAAAGAGATTCCTGATTAAATTCTTCTGAAAGCTGGCCCATCACTGCTCCGGCAACACCTTTAGCAAGGTAGCCATTTAGCTGAATAATTTTGGACTTATCTCTTCTTTTAACCGGTGAAGCGGCTTCAACCTGCTTCACCTCACCCATTGTTACCAGAGGAATGAGACCATCCTTACCCATAATGAGAAATTGATTAAAATCTTCAGGTGTTTTCTTGAAGCCCTTATCTAAGGTGACATTGATGTCATACTCTTCGCCACCTTCCTTATAAATAGAGTCATCGTTTCCATTTACCAATGCCCGGATAACTGAACCTAATTCTGCATTTGTCAGCTTCTGCTGAATAATGGCCTCTGGTTTTGGTTCAAAGCGTACCTCTAGTTTGGGACGAATATAACTAGAATCCACCGAACTGAAGTTACCTGTTTCATTCATGATTTTGGCAAATCTTTCAGAGATTCTTGCCATCTCCTTAATATTCTCACCCCGAATATCTATTGTAATATCCCCAAGACCATCGTTAGATTTATTACCACCTGAGATAAAGATATCTGCTTCAGGAATAACCGTCGTCCTCGGAACAAGATCATTCATGATCTCTGTGTATGAGCGATCCCTTTTGGCAAATTTTACAAGTTCAACCGTAATTCTTGCGGTTTCTTCGCCGTTATAACCGATATCAGAAAAATAGGATTTAACCTCCGGATAGGTTTTGACAAAACTCTCAAGCTTCTTAACCGTTTCGGTAGTTTTCTCTACAGGTGTTCCATCGGGCATTTTAACCGTTACAGTAAATTCATTTCGATCGGAACGAGGGACAAATTCAGAGCCAATTCTTGAAGCCGGATAAGTCATAGTCATAAACAAAGCAATAGATCCAAGGATAGTAACAATGGGATGCTTCATCATAAAATCAAAAGGAATCTTAAACCATCTTGTTACTGCATTTAAAATTTGATCAACTTTCCCTGCAAGGCGAATGAAAGGCCCTTTCAGGGTGCTCATGTCCTTTAGAAGAAGAGCACACAACATAGGAGTCAGAGTTACCGATGCAAGAATAGAAAAAAGAGTCGCATAAACAACTGTCATACCAAATTGCAACATGAACTTACCGATGATACCGCCCATGAAGGCTAGTGGAGTAAACACCACAAGATTTGTTCCCGAAGCAGCAAAAACAGAAAGTAAGACTTCTTTGGTGCCATCTACTGAAGCTTCAACAGGAGTCTTGCCTAGCTGAAGATGTTTATATACGTTCTCAATGATAATAAGAGCATTCGCAATAAGAGTTCCAAGACAGGTACCAAAGGCGAGAAGTGTCATCATGTTAATGGAGTAACCTGACATATCCATAAGAAAGAAGGTTGAAATAATGGATGTTGGAATTACAATCGCAGAGATGATTGCACCTCTCCAGTCACCTAAGAAAACCAGAATAATAAGAACGGTTAACCCAATCCCGATAACAATATTCTGCGCGGTAGCAACGGTGTCATCTAAGGTAACTTCAGTAGTATCGACAGCAATAGTTAATTTCATTCCTTCCGGAAGCCCTTTTTGAATTTCAGGCAACCTTTCTTTAAGAGCAGCAACAATCCTGACGGCATCACCATCTGAGAGTTTTTTGACCGCCAGGGCCACAACATCTTCACCATTAAAGCGAGCCCCTGTCTCAATCTCCTTATATCCGTCTTCTACTCGACCCAAATCTTTAAGACGGTAAACTCGACCTTCATTAGATGTAATCTTTAAGTTTTCTATATCTTTAACAGATTGAAACTCCCCAACAAATCTGACATTTATCTTATTTTCTTTTCTGTCGATGGAGCCACCCGGTATATTGAGGTTTTTCTCCTGAATTGCCCTCACAACATTCTGAATAGAAAGGTAGTTTTTAATAAGAAGGTTATTATCGAGCCAGACATTTATTTGTCTTTCACGACCTCCAAAAACATCTACGGTTGCAACTCCATTGATTGAACTGAGAGTTGTTTTGAGCTTCTTATCTGCATATTCATAGAGTTGAGTGGGATCGTGGTTAATGCTAGTAAGAACGAGATTGGAGATGGGCTGCAAGAGAGGATCAAACTTTGCAATGATCGGTCGCTCAGCTGCTTGTGGAAAATCATTAAGAATTGACTCAACTTTATCTTTAATCTCTATAGATTTGATATTAACATCGGCTTCAATCAAAAATTCTACTACCACTATCCCATAATTCTCTCGAGCATCAGACTTAATACTCTTAATCTGAGAAACTTCCGAAATAGAATCCTCAACCCGTTTGAGGATTTGGGTTTCTATCTCATCTGGAGAGGCCCCAGGATAGATGGTCTCAATTGTGACGATAGGAAAGTCAATTTTAGGAGTGGGTTCAATAATCATGTTCCCGATAGAAACAAGACCCATCACCATAAATACCGCAATCAATATTATCGTCATTGCTGGACGACGAATGAATACTTCAATCATAATTCTTCTCTCTTTTCATTGACTATTTTTACTTTTTCTCCACCATTGAAGTATCGGGTATCGCTAGTTACTACGACTTGCCCTGCTTTGAGACCCGACTTAATCCAATACTCTTTCGAATTAGCTGCTGCGATTTCAACCGTAGTTTTTACTAATTCATTATCCTTTACGACAAAAGCTGCGGGCGAGTGCCCCCTCAATGAGATAGCCTCCCGAGGAACCAAAACAGCATGATCTCTGGTTTGAAAGGGAACATCTATAGTTACCGATCGTTCGTTATTAAATCGTTCTGAAAATTTTATTCTCACCTCATATAGCCCATTGAGTAAGTTCGGACCTTGTGAGACGAATATCACTACACCTTTGAATCTTTTACCATCATGTTCCAGATCTAAAAAAGCTTCAAAACCAACTTTGATCTGTCGACTGATAAATGGGGCGGCATAAGATATTAAGCTGCCATCCTTTTGAAGTTTACCTGAAAGAGTAAGAAACTCCTGAAATTTACCTTTAACCACTTTGTCAGTAAAAACCGGAATGCCACCTTTCTTTTTGAGTTCATAGATTGTCGGTATGTAGACATTTTTATTTTTCTCGTTAGCAGCATCTTTTAAAACTAAGCCCCCTCCATAAGTTATAAGGATGAGAACCAGCGCAATTATGTACTTCATTTAATTCTTCCCCTCTGTTTGAAGACGCTCCAACTCGGTCTGAAGGACTTTCATTTGCAAAAGATTTTGAGCAAAAGATATCTTGTTATTTGTTAATAAAAGCTCTGAATCATTCAGTTGCAACTGACTAATAGAGCCATTACGAAAGGATGCAAGTGCAACTTTGTAAGAGCGATTGGCCACATCGACCGCGTCTTGCAGAGATTGTTTTTTCTTCTCTAAGGTATTGTACTGTTGGATCAGAGATTTCTGTTGCTTAGAACTTTCTCTCAATACGCGATTTACGGTTAATTGAGCATTATTCAAATCCAAAGATCTCTCTCTTCTCTCATAACTTTTCGCTCCACCAAGTGGAAGTTCAAAATCCAGCCTTAAACCGATTGCAGCAGTATCGGTCATCAAGACTCCAGGTAGGGAAATGCTGGAAGGTGTATGCCTTGGGAGATAACTGGCAAAGGCCGAAAGCGTTGGCATGAAATCACTTTTCGCAAGTTCTTCCCTGGCAGCACTCAATCTTCTATTATGGAGGGCGGCCTGGACATCGACAAAATCATTTACAGGTCTTTCAACCAATAAAGCACTAGGCACATCAAAGAGATCTCCATCTAATTCTTTAATCTCTTCGACTTCAACATTTAAGAAATAGGAAAGATCCTGAATTGCAGACTCATACCCTCTCGTTGCCTCATGGAGTAAAGGCTTTCGACTAGCGACATCTGCCTGCATTTTGATATTGTCATTTTGGTTTATTCTCCCGAAAGAGACTCTTTCACCCAGAGCACTCTTATTGCGATTGGCATTGGCCAAAGACTCTTCTGCAATCTTTAATACATGCTTGTTATAAACAGCATTGTAATAAATCTGCTTTGCCGCTCTGACAATCTCAGCTCTCGTCGCTTTAACTGCATTAGCAGTAATGTCCTTATCAAGCTTAGCAATTTCAATTCCCGATCCTAGGCGGCCGAATGTGTATATCGGCTGAGACAAAGTCACTTCTCCACTATTAATTTGAAGACCGCCAGGAAGCCTCTTCTCTGGAAGAACGTAGAGCTTCTGAACAGATGCATTTGCCGTCAAGGTTGGAAAGAGATAGGAGCGAGCCTTTTTTAGTCTAAGCTCGGCCTGCTTTAGTTGATTTCTGGTAATAGCATTGGCTTCATTTCTATCTAAGGCAAGTCGTATGACGTCTTCCTCAGATAATTTAGCGGGAACCTGGGCCCATAGACTTTGAGTAACAACAGCACTCAAAAGGGTTAGGACGAGTAACCTACGCATATATACTCCCTGTGCAGATATTGATGATTCTTTTGAACAGTTCACATTTAGGAATTAGATTTTCAGCTTCAGGCACAAATACTAGTTCTCGAATGAGAGTTGAGATAAGTCCCCGAGAAAGGAGGCCGGAAGAAACTTCTGGTTGAATAATCTTTTTCTCAAGAGCTTCGTCGAAGAAACTTTTAAGGGAAGCATGAACGGGAATGTAAAAGTTCCTTCTAAGTTCCTGGGCCAAAGTTGTTTGGGTAAACATCTCAACCGTGATCATTCTCACTAATTGCTCATTGCTTAAAACAAGGTCTGATAAAGACTTATAAAAGGCCAAAAGCTTTATCTGAACATCTTCTTGATTAACGGGATTTCGAAGAATACTCGTGCAGTTTCCGAGCTTTCTCCTTTCAAAGCTCTGAAAACAAGCAGAATAAAGATTCTCCTTCCCTCCAAAGTAATAGGAGATAGAAGCAAGATTACACCCCGCTTTTTCAGCAATATTCCTGATGCTCACGCCGCGATAACCTTGCTGTCCAAAAAGGATGATCGCAGCGTTGATTATCGAAAGTTTTTTCTCTTCATGTTCAGATAAATGATTGTTTTGCATTCATAGAATATAATGCAACCGACCTAAATTTTCAATCAAATGTTTGATTTAATCAAAAATTCCTTTAAACAAGACTCTAAGTTGTTGATCTATAAGGAATTCACGATACACAGGGTCTGCTATATCTTGATTGAAATAACTCTTGGAGTGCTCAGAAAAAAGCACCTGCATAAAGACTTGATTTGTGACCATTTTACTAAGAAACCGTGGATCGAGTTCCTTATTGATGATGTTTTTTGCTTGTGCGTCTGCCAGAAAAACCGTGAAGGTCTCAGGAAACTCTTGAAAAACAGTATGGATGGTATCATAGGTAGATTTAGAAGAAATATCTCGACTAATGATATGAATGAGTTCTTTATTTTGAACTGAATAGTCATAAAACTGGGCCAAGAAGAGACGAAGCTTTGTCTTTAGATCAGGTAAATCGGTTACTGGTGATAGAACATTCTTCATGAGGGACATGATGTTGACCCCATCGGTTTTGAGGCAGGCGCGATACAGCTCTTCCTTGCTTCCAAAATGATAGGATATAGCACTCACATTACATTTGGCCTTATCACAAATAAGTCGCGTACTAACCCCTTCAAAGCCATGTTTTGCAAAAAGTCTTTTGGCCTTCTGTAAAATTGTCTCTTTGGTACTTTCATTGCTCATATATATAATCCGTTGTTAAACTATCTTTATTATTCATGCATGCAAGTGAATTTACTATAGATAAAAACATTATCAATCATCTGATACAATATTTCAAACAAACGATTGACTACTGCCCCTATCTCAGAGTATATTCCTCACATGAAGAAAAACCTGCTCATCCTACTCTTTATGCTGCTGATAGCTCAGTTTGCTTCTGCGCAGCCTGAAAAAAAACTCAATCCCAACATGTTGGAAGAAGTGAAGCGGGCCATGAGTAAGATTCCTAAAAATCGCATCATTAAAAAATCTCCTGAAACGGCTCCCCCTACAGAAAACAAGTCGGGTTCAGATGAGTAAATCTCTTTTTTTCCTTCTCCTGCTTCTCTCTCCCAGGGTATGGCCACAGGACTTTAATACAAGAATTCTTATCGACAAGACATTTGCCCGTGAAAATACCTTTTGCAGAATAGAAGACCATCGTTTTGAAATTGAGATTAGAAGCTTTCACCAATATTCTGAATCCAAAAATGATGACTACGGTGAAACGGCTTTTATCGTTAACGACCAGAAAAGAAACCTTCTCCCACTGAATTCCTTAAACCTTTATCGATACCGTTTTTTAAAAAGGGAAAATACTCTTTGTAATCGGGCCTTTGCAGTTAAACTTACTTCGGATAACTATGGAATCCTCTTCTTGAGAGATAACCGGCCTTTCAAGGATAAACTAAGTCTACTGATCTATGACCAGAAAGCGAAAGAAGCCATTCAAGTTCTTGATACCGAATACACTACAGATAGTGCCATCAAGATTAATTCAGGTTTTGCTTTTCCCTACAGGAAAGAAGATCTCGAAATCAAAATGAACCATATTGAAATTGAAGGAGCGACCTACCTCTATCAAGCAAGACAGCTTCACTACTGGGTAAAATACCAAGATAACAAATTCCAAGTAGATCCTCTTCTTACTCAAAAAAGTTTCCCGTTCAGAAAATTCTTTAAGGATAGTGATCACTTTTTAAAAGAAGCCGGATGGAGTGATCAAAAGAAAGAGTTTGAAAAGGGAAGCTTCTTTATTGCTGTTAATCATTCTAAAAAAAGAAGCTGCATAACCTTCAACAAGGAACTTTCCCGTCCAGAGAGTTGGCTCTGCCGAAATGAAATTCAGAAATGAGAGGAAGTGTTAGAACCAGAATGGTTGACGCTTAAGCTTTAAACTGAAATTCTTAGTCTTAATTATAATCAAGGATAGATTATGCTTAAGACCTTATACCTGACTATAATTGTCTTGCTCTCCATTCCGGCCCCTGCCAATGCTACAATGAACTCAGAGATGGGCATCATGGAAGATGGCATGAGAGCAAACGAAGCCATCTTAGGTTTTCTTCAAGAACATCAATGTGAATTTGGCATTATAAGTAACTGTGATAGGCCACTATCTGGTCATGATATCGTTGAACTCAAAAAGCTCTTCTTGGATCTGGAGTCTTGGCGTAAAGACTTTGAAATTCTTCTTCAGCAAAAAGATATGTTAAAAGGTAGATCTTTTAGCTTAAAAGAGGGAAAACTTCATACTGTGGTGGTCACCACTAAGCTTGATCCCAAATCTTTTAAACACCTTCCTCATCTCGACATAACTCTGGCCCCAAATCATTCAATGTCCCTAAACTTTGTTCAAAATGTAACCATCACCACCGCTAGTACTCTTCTTATGTATGATAGTTTCTTTAAGCTTTCAGAGTTATTGTCCCGAGCAAAGAAGATTCGATATATTCTTGAATTTGATATGGGCGCGGAAGGAAATATTCTGCATGAAACTTTTTCGCTCGCAATGGATAGAAGTCTTTGGGATAAAACAACCCTGAATCTTACTTTTCTCAAAGCAACCGAGAATATGGTGCATACTAATGCAGGCATCTTTGACCACTACATCAACAAATCTTTCACGGCCAATCATATTCATAAAAGAGATTTTTCCTATCGCTTAAGTAGCATCATGTCCATGAAGCGAATACTTTCCAAAAATAAATTCATAAATGCTATTGAGAAAGTTGGGTCAAAGTTAAGTCAATTCTTTGGAAACACCATCGGAAAGATTCAAACTCGTCAAGGTAAGCTCAAAGCACTTACTCTTGATCCCATGAAAATGAAGACCATGAAGGAAAAGCTAAAACCTTTAGATATTTTCTTTGAAAAGACCCCCTTTCGCCTTACGGATTATTTCATCCCCGGCTACTATGGCCATGTTGCCATTTGGTTAGGACGGCCTGAAGAACTTATGGAAATGACAGTTGAGTATTTAGGAGAGGAAATTCCCTTACTAGACCACCCGCTCGTTCTCCCTTACCTAGAAGATATGTCTCAAGGGAAATTAGTCCTCGAGGCCCTGCGCCGACCAGGTGTTACTCTTAACAAGCTAGAAGACTTCTTAGATGTTGATGACTTTCTGGTGCTTAAACCATCTGAGATAAGATCTCCAGGCGAGCATATTCTTCGAGCGATTGAACAGATTGGAAAACCCTATGACTTTGCCTTTGATGTTGAAACTGAAAGCAGCATTGTGTGCTCAGAGCTCGTTTATACAGTCTTTAGAGATGAAGAATGGCCGACTACCAGGAGTATGGGAAGGTATACTATAAGTCCAGATCATGTGGCCTGGAAGGCCATGGACTCATGCTTTAAGCCAAAAATTATGTTTCACGATGGAAAAGAGATAACTCAGAATAGAACTTCAGAACTAAAGCGTCTTTTGGAGCTTAAGGGTGGTATCAGTTACACCCCTACTGGTAATTGCAACTGATCTCTCCTCTCTTGTCCTGACCATCCACCAAAGAAATGTGAGCCCTATTGCCGCCAATATATGCTTCAGAGTATGTCCACTCATGAACTCATGGGTGGCATAGAAGATTTCTGAATCCTTCACCTCCGCCCATTTGGCCGCTCCATAAATCAGGAGAGCAACTAAGTACCAATACTTTCTGCTAAATCTTGAAGGAAAGAGGAGAAGAATTATGGGGATAGTTACAAAAGAGCTAAATTGAATCCAGTAGTAAAAACGCAGATCGCTAGATACCACCCATGTAATGACACTCGATATTCCCATAAAAATGGCCAAGGGGAGCCACTTCTCAAACTTTAGAGAAATATGTTCTGTAAGAAGCAAAGTGTAGAGGGCCATAAACCCCATGCTCATCGGGAGTCTATCCCATACCAAGGTAGAGTTATCAGGGGACCAATGATAATAGGCCGATCCAGGAGCTACTAAAATTATACTCATGAAAAACCAAAACCAGGATCTTCTGGATAGAAGGGATTTCTGACCCAAAATCTCTCGCACTCCCAAAAATCCAGCAATAAGAAAGAAGATATTGGAAAGCACGTCCATGGCATTGGGAATACCAAAGAAGACCCTATCATCGATAAACCCATGATAGCTAGGATCCTGAATAATGACTGGTTTAGAGAAGAAAAAAGCAAAGGAGAATAGTGCCACCAGCAGGATGAGAGTAATTTTAAGGCCATAAGGAATTGTTTTCATGTCATTAATTTAACAAAGTCGGTAGTTATGTGTAAATACTTCAGACCACTAAAGACATCCTCTCAATAAGAATCTAAAAGGTACTTATTAATCTCAGGGGGCTTTATGCTAAAAAAACTTTTAATAATTGGCTTGGTATTGTCTTTCAACGCATTCGCAGAAGAAGTAGTGACACTTAACTCAAAGAATATCTCTCTTCCAAGTGATGAAGCCGTAATTGCTCGCACGAGCGAAACTCCATCAATTGTTAACATCACTTTCAATGTTCCTATGTATACCTGTGAGGAATATGAAATTCGTGAATTCATTAAAACGTCACGCCTACACTGTGGAGTTGAACGTCAACCTATCGTCGTAAGTGATGGCCGAGGTGGAAGTCGCATTGATTATAAGAAGATGCCAAGAACTTGCTTAGTCCCTCTTCAAGCTTGTGCTAAATATTCATCTGAAGTAAAATATCAGAAAGGTACCGTTCAGATTAATTTCAATCTTCCAGGCCTTGAAGTCCATGATGCAGAAACTTACAGCATAAAAGCTATGCAGCAGAATAAGCATGGAAAAAACATTACCTTTTCTGTTGAGCCAGTTGAAACAGTAACTGAGCAAGTGGTTCTAAGAAATCGCTTTTCAAGAATTTTCAAATCTAATGTTCTTACCATTCAAGAGAAACGCTAACTCACATCAGGACGTGTGACCCCATACGTCCTGATTCAATATTTCTTGTAGTTTTCTAAAAATTGAGATTTCAACTTTTTGGCAGCATCTGCATAAGCAGCTTTATCACTCCAAAGTTCTTTTGGATTTAACAATGATGATTCCACTCCGGGGACTGATTTAGGAATAGATAAATCAAAAAAGGATTCAGTCCAATATTCAACATCATTAAGTGCTCCTGCTTGGACACCCCGAATTATAGAACGGGTCACACTAATATCAAACCGTTTACCCACCCCATAAGGTCCCCCACTCCAACCAGTATTAATGAGCCAGACTTTGCATCCAACCTTATTTATTAGATCTTTTAAGAGAATCGCATAATCTTTTGGGTCTCTCATCATGAAGGGCGCCCCAAAACAATGTGAGAAGGCAGCTTTGACTCCCTTGAGGCCCAATTCAGTACCTGCCAGCTTTGCCGTATAGCCCGAGAGAAAATAAAACATGGCCTGCTCTGGATTTAATAAACTCACTGGAGGCAAAACTCCCGTAGCATCGGCAGACAGAAAAAAGAGATGAGAAGGAACTCGTGCCTTTCCATTTACAACCGAATCTTCAATTGCACTGATAGGATAACTTGCTCTCCCATTTTCAGTAATACTCTTATCTTCAAAAATGGGCTTCTTCGATTTTTCATCTAAAACAACGTTTTCTAATAAGCTACCTGCTCTATTTACAGCATGAAAAATCTGAGGTTCATCTTTTTCTTTTAATTTATAAGTCTTTGCGTAGCATCCTCCTTCCATGTTGAAGATACCATCAATAGAGAATCCAATTTCATCATCACCAACGAGCTTTTTCCCTTCATCGGTTGAAAGAGTTGTTTTCCCCGTTCCTGAAAGACCGAAGAAGACACTTACACACTCTTTCTCATCCACATTTGCTCCCGCATGCATCGGAAGAATATTATGATCAGGAAGAATGGTATTCATGATAGAGAATATTGATTTTTTTATTTCACCTGCGTAAGAAGTTCCCATAATCAGAACTTCTCTCGCCTCAAAGTTTAAGATGATTGCCGTAGAAGCTCTCAGCCCAAATCTTTTATGATCGACCTCCAGTTCAGGAGCATGTAAAACAGTAAACTCTCCTAAGGGATTTTCACTATTGGCTTCTCGGAATAAATGGTGGGCAAAGACAGCGTGGGCGGGATTAGGGGTTATAACTCTAACCCCCATTGAGTATCGCTCATCTGCACCGACACTTCTTCTGAGAGTAAAAAGCTCTTTTTCGTTTCCTAGGCTTTCCAAATAATAATTGCGTAACTCAGAGTATCTCTCTTGAGTGAGCTCCCCCAGGTTTCCGCCCCACTTGATGACCTTATTACTGTAATTATCACGAACAACATACTTATCTTCAGCAGCTCTACCTGTGAACTTTCCAGTATTAACGACCAGTGCCCCTGAATCAGAAAGTTCACCTTTTTTAAGTCTCAAAGCATGTTCAATCAAATCCGAAATACTCAAATTATTATGAATTATCTTATTTTCTGGAATGTACTGTTTCCACCAATCATTCATACTTATCCCTTTCAACTAATTTAGTTCAACCTTATTTACTGTGACTTTTCCCGTCTTTTTAAACTCAACCAGATTATCTAAAGTTGTTTGGGCAATATTACCCAAGGCTTCATGAGTAAGAAAGGCCTGATGTGAGGAAATCAGCACATTAGGAAAAGTCAGAAGTCTAGCAAGTACATCATCAGACAATCCAGTATCAGAGAGATCTCTAAAGAAAAATTCTTCTTCTTCCTCATACACATCTAAAGCAACGCCAGCAATTTTTTTCGATTTCAGGGCCCGTATTAAAGCCTTGGTATCGATAAGCCCACCTCTTCCGGTATTCAGAAGAGTAACTCCATCTTTCATTAGAGCAATGCTTTCGTCATTGATCATGTGCTTAGTCNNCACTAGGATACTTATCGTAAGCAAGAACCTTGCAGCCCAGGGCCTCGACACTTTTAGCAAATAGCGCCCCAATTCTCCCCATCCCAATCACTCCCACTGTTTTACCATTCAGGTCAAAACCAACGAGACCATCTAGAGAGAAATTAAGCTCTCTTACTCTCATATAGGACTTATGGATCTTTCGGTTAAGAGTAAGCAGTAGCCCTAGAGTAAATTCTGAAATGGCATTAGGAGAATACCCAGGCACTCTCGCCACCGCTATTCCCAGCTCCTCGGCGACTTTGAGATTCACATGATTGAACCCTGCTGATCTCAAGGCGACCATTTTTACTCCAACTGCATGGAGATTTCTCAAACACCTTTCATCCACCTTATCATTTACGAAAGCACAGACCGCCTGNNCACGCCTGAGCTCCTTTAGCAAAAACAGCAGTTTCAGCATTGAGCTTCATCTCGAGAAACCGGATTTCAACTTCCGAATTTTGGTTTACTTTCTCGAAGGCCAAGCGTTCAAAAGTGTGGGTGTCATAAAAAGCAACTTTCATTTAAGTTCCCGAATAATAATTTTAGAAAGATAGTGATTTATTGATTTTTTAGATCCCAGGACCATGCCCTCTTCAGTCAAGGTTGCGCAGGAAGCGGCTAGCCCCATTCTCAGTAGATCCTTCAAGGGAGTCTTCTTATTCTTGGCAAGTTGAGCTGCTATGGCGCCTACCATAGAATCTCCGGCCCCTACCGTAGACTTGATCTTAACTTTCGGAATCTTCCCATACCAGGCCTCTTCCTTGTTCACAAGAATCGCTCCCCCTTCTACAGATGAGACACAAACCAGAGGAACCTTTTCATTTAGTTTGCGCACCATAGGCAGAATGCTATCGATCGTCTCTACTTTCTTACCAACCAGATCCTGAAACTCAATAAGATTGGGCTTTATAAAATAAGGTGAAGCGGGCAGGATTTCCTGCATGATATTACCCGGCATATCCACCAGACACATGACCCCTCTTTCATTAAGCCCTTTCACTAATCGCCCTATATACTTGGATGTTACGCCAGGAGGAAGACTTCCCCCAATAACTGCCATATCTAAACTTGAGAGGGTCTTGAAAAATGCATCCATTTTTTTTAGTTCACCCGACCTGATTTGGGGCCCAGGAAAACTTAATCGCGTCTGCTTATGGGTTTTACAATTAGAAACAGTAAGATTCATACGGGTGTTACCTGCTATCGCCACAAATTCATGCCGAAGCTTAGTCTTATCCAGAAGCTTCATAATCTCTTCCCCATTGGGGCCCCCGAGAAGGCCCGTGGCCCTCACCTTTGCTCCTAAACGATGAGCGATAATAGCAGCATTGATTCCGTTTCCTCCCGGAGTATGAATCTCATTAGAGACATAGCTCTTCTCATCGGGAATGAGCTCTTCCACGGTTCCACTAATATCGAGAGCGGGATTGAGAGTGACTGTATAGATCATGGACCACCACCTTATTATGAACATCGAAGCATACTAGCTTCTTTCTATCTCAATAAAATATGATGGCGATCAGCTTATGACAAAAAGAAACGGCCCCCGAAAAGTGTCTTTTCGGGGGCCCAGATATTCAGACTTTAGATAAAATTAGAACGTTGCAAGAAGAGAAACATAGATATTTTGATCTATGTTATTAACTTTTAGCTCTTGACCCACTAGACCAGAAAAAGCTTCATTCATGTCTTTCTGCTGACGATACATATATCCAACGTTCATATATAGTCCACCATCAAAGGCTTGGTTCCAGAAAAGATGGTACACATCTCCACCTGAAGTTCCATACATGTTAATAGGGTTTACGTTAGCAGCATCATATACATAGGCTTTTTTACTAGCCTGATACCACTCAACACCAACCTTAGGTCGATTCATAAAAGTAAATGGAGTCTGATAACGAAGAGTAACAACTGATGCTAAACCATCAAGATCGTCTGATCTCTTACCGGTATTCCACCCTTGAACTCCTGAACCGATACCACCACCTGTACAAACTGCTCCACCAGCATTATCGGTACAATTTACTAAATCACCACGTGAGCGCGTATGGGAGTACATAACTTGAGCAGCAAGATCGAAGTCACTATGAAAGATTTGTTCAAATTCAGAATAAAGAACTAGACGGTCGACACTGACATTAAGATCAGAATTCACATTAACAGTGGCCACAGGAGCGGGACCAGGCCCTGCAGGAGCCAATGAAGTGCTATTAACATAGAATGGTGTATTTTCTCCATGAACCCATTGAAAGATAGTAAGATTCTTCCTATAGAAAGAACCACCGTTTTTTTCATACTCCATCAACAATGAGAACATATCACTAGAAGTTTCCACTTCATTTCCTCTAGCGTCTGCAAGACTTTCTCCACCCATATAGTTAACAGTCTGAAGCGGAGTAAAGATTAACTTCGTACGAAATGCAGCATTTCCATCTAATTTTAGAGAATGAGATAAGGCAAAACCATCTAGAATAGCAGAATAGGCCAAAGTCGGATAGTTACCGGCCAATTGTTGATTAAGCGCAATATGTTTATTGGGTCCATCAATCGTTGGTAATCGACCCATCGTGAAAACAAGGTCATTAGTAATTTTATAATTTGCGAAAGCTCTTTCCAAGAAAAGAATTGAGCGATTAGGTAGCTGACCATCACCTAGATCAGCAAAACTAGTTGATGGTTGGCCATTAGAACCTAATACTGAAAAGTACTTAGCAGCAGACAGGCGACCAAAGAAAGACAAACGATCAGTTGGATTTGCATGCATGTTTAAGTTGGCCCAAAGACGGTAGTAATTATCGGAATCACTTCCCTTTGTTTGATCTTGAGGTCTAAAAGTAGTGCTATTTAAATCTGTATAATCTTTTTTCCTCTCGCGTTCAACATGATCATAACGAGTTTCAAGGGAACCACTCCACTTGATCCAAGAAAGATCACGAGTCATTTCTAGATCTGCAACACGCTCTTCTAGAGTCTGTGAAAAGGCATTTGTACTAAGTACAGACAATGCAATTAAGGCAACTAGCATTTTCTTCATATTATTCTCTCTTTAGTGGGATTAATTAACTACCAATTTTTGAGGAAGCATCCGAGCAAGGAACACTACATCCCTCAATATCTACGGAACCCGCTTGACACATTTGCCATTTCACAACGTTCCCAGAACGACCGGGTGTGGCCATTTTCTCTGCGTCTTCTTTAGACTTTCCGCAANNAACTTGAAACTCATACTTCCTCCATGAATTTAGTACTCACACAATGTAATTAGCTGTTTAGTTTTCATACTTTTTACTAAAAAGACTTAAACCGCTCAGTCTAAACTGTTAAAATTACAATCAAAGCTACTGATGCACCTTATTGACTTAAACAATCTGTTTTAATTATTACCACTGTTCTAAAAGCTAAAGCTTTTTAAAGAATTCTAAATATATTCTAAATCCTAGCTGTAGAAGTCCGATATGACTCTTGAAGTAATTTAAAAGGACTCGCTACATGAAATTAAAAACGAAGATCATCCTTCTCTGCCTGGTGTCTTTATTAGGCTATAGCTTGGTAGCAGTTTATCAGTTTAGTAGCTCCCAGACGGGTCAGAAAAAAGAGATCCGCCAAGGCTTCTCTCAATACGGAAAAATTCTTGAGTCATCTACCTCACAAGTTTTTTATAACCTTTATCACAACCCTCAGGCCTTTACTCGTAACTCTGCCTTTACCGAGAAGAGGGCCAATGATGTCTCCTATGTGCTAAATGAGTTGGTGAATCTTTATCAGATTTACGATGCGCTTATTTTTATCGATGCTCAAGGGAACTTTATCGCCGCCAATGATATTGGACCAGATGGAAAGAAGCTTAATATCTCTCATCTGAAGACTATCGACTGGAAGCAGTCGGAGTGGTTTAAGGATGCCAGCACCGGAAAATTCACCGAGGACATGAATAAGAAAATCTTTGGTACGCGAGTAGGAAAATTTGAAATCGATCCAAATATTCAGAAAATGTATGGAGAGGAAAGATTCGGTCAACATTACACCACTATCGTAGATGATGGGTTCGGTGGAGTGTTAGGCGTACTCACTACCTTCGCTGGAGCTCGTTGGATCCAAAATGAAGTGGCCTCTCTTGAAACGTCTCTAGCTGATGGTGGAAAGACTGGTGTCTCCATCAATGTTCTTAGTGGTGATGATACAGTTATTGCTGCCAATGAAACTGCCATGAAAGATTCAAACACCTTTGGCAAAGGTATCGCTGAAACAACTTTTAAGCATAATTGGTATGAAAGCTATCCTGGTATGAAGGAGAAACTCTCTAAGCATGATCCCGCTGACTTCTCAGGAGATGAGCCGCTTTGGGCCTTCTCGAAAATATCTAATCGCCGTTTCATTGATGATCTGGGCTGGAAGATTGCCCTTACTATGGAATCTGATACGGCATTTGCCAACATTACTTCTTCCGCTCGTTTATTCTACCTCAGTCTTCTTTTTGGTCTTCTTTTGACCAGTGCTGTCGCCGTCTGGGTAGGACATGGTCTATCAACCAGGATTAAGGGTATTGCTGAGGCCGTATTCCAGGATTCAAATGCTGTGTTTTCTGCCAGTGAAGATCTCGCGATAAATTCGACTCAACTCTCCACTGCTTCAACTGAACAAGCAGCTAGCCTTCAGGAAACTGCAGCATCACTGGATGAAATCAATGCCATGGTTATGCAAAACACAGAGTCTTGTGTGCTTTCCAAGGCCAAGTCTCAAGAAAGTAAGACCACTGCTGAATATGGACAGGAGTCGGTTCGTAGAATGTCTACAGCAATGGAGCAGATCAGTGCCCAGAACTCGCAAATTGTGAGCGAGATGGAAACCAATAATAAAGAAATCCGTGAAGTGATTAAGGTCATCGCAGAAATCGAAGAGAAGACCCGAGTCATTAACGATATCGTGTTCCAAACCAAACTCCTCTCTTTTAATGCTTCGGTAGAGGCCGCCCGCGCTGGTGAACATGGTAAGGGCTTCTCGGTTGTCGCCGAGGAAGTGGGAAACCTGGCCGAAATGAGTGGAAAGGCAGCAAAAGAGATCTCTGATCTTCTTTCCTCCAGCTTAAAAAATGTAGAGGCCATCATCAATACTTCTACCTCAAAAGTAGAGCGGCTTATAAACGATGGTAAATCACGCATTGAGGAAGGTATCCGGACCGTTAAAGAAAGTGAAACTTCCCTGATAAAAATTCTTGAAAACGTTTCTAGTGTTAATGAAATGATGGAAGGAATTGCAGCGGCTTCTCAAGAACAGAATCTGGGCCTTCAGGAAATTTCCAAGGCCATGGGTCAATTGGATGCTGTTACTCAGAGTAACTCAGTCATTTCAGTTAAGACCTCAAACGCCACTGTTAAATTAAATGATCAAGCTGGTTCATTAAAAAGTGCAGCAGCTTCACTCTTGCAACTCGTAGAAGGTGCCAAGAGTAACCATTCCCCTGCCGCTCCTACTGCTGCTGTTAGCTCTACTCCCGCTAAGGCCAAGGTAGGGAAAAAGGATCATTTTAAAGAGCAGGAGAACGTCATAACCTTTAAAGCAAAGCCCGAAAAGGCCCATAGTCCAAAACCTAAGACTTCAGAGAAAAAAGTGGTGGGTATTACGACAGCACCCTTGGCCGATGACGATCGTTTTGAAGATGTCTGATGAAAGTCATGTTTTATGGGTGAGTTGAGTCAGATTCAAAATACTCATGGGTGGATAACATCTACCCATGAATGCTTTTAAAACGATTTTTTTCATCCTTATCCTTCTTCTCCCCCTCAAACTCATGGCCAGCTCAGCCCAAGATCTTCCTCAAGAAGTCAAAGTCATGGCCAAGATTAACTCCTTTAGACAGGGCAATCTGACTTTGCACAAAGGGGCAGACACCCTTAGGCAACCCATTAGATTTGCCAATCCTGAAGTGGAGAAAGTCATTCAAAAGCTCGCTCCGGATGAAGAAGTGATTTTATCGGGAAGGTTGATCTATGAGAAACAAGGGCAGGCCGATTCCTTTCAAATCCGAACCATCTTTGTCATCCATGAGGCCAGAGCAATCTCTTTGAAAAAATTAGGAAATATGGAGAATTTTGTCATCGCCGAGCGACCCGTAACCTTTGATCTCTCCCCTAAGGCCTATGCCCCGGGAAGTATTCCGGCCTCTCCTGAAGTGGTAGGATCGATAACCATTACCGCTTCTATTCTCCTGCTCAAGGCACTAACTACAAAAAGCAGTGATCCCGGCCTTAAAAACGATCTCAATACAGGTCTTATCTTTTCCGCAGGGGCCCTCGCTACTGGAACTTTTATAATGGAGCAGCTAAAAAGTCGGCCGAAACCTTAGTCTTAAGGGGACTTCCCTATTTCATCAAAATTTTTGGGCTTTTCTAAAAACCTGATGAATATCAGGTTTTAGCTATTCCTTTATGCTATAATTCTGGCAAATGAATGAGTTAAGGAGTCTAGCTTGCCACACCAAAAGAGTATCGAATGCGAAAATTGTGCCTCTAAAAGTAAAGGCATATTTTGTGAATTAGAAAAAGTCGCTTTAGCAGATGTGAGCCATAATAAGGTCATGAACACTTATAAAAAAGGTCATACCATTTTTTATCAAGGTAATCCTCCCTTTGGTCTTTACTGTGTTAACAGCGGAAAAATCAAAATCTCCAAGATTGGCAATGATGGTAAAGAATCTATCATTCGTATTGCCCATGCTGGCGATGTTCTGGGCCACCGTAGTCTGTTTAGCAATGAAAACTACACTGCAACTGCAACTATTATTGAAGACGCTACCATTTGCTTCATCGATAAGAAATACATCTATAAATCTATTCAAGATCAGCCTTCGATAGCACTTAACCTTATTCAAAAATTAAGCCGTGAAATGGGTGCTGCTGAATCCATGAGTGCCTCTATGTCTCAAAAAAATGTAAGAGAAAGATTGGCCGAACTTTTCCTGATGTTAAAAAGAACTTACGGCATCGAAGAAAAGGGACGAACCAAGCTCGACATTAAGCTAACCCGGGAAGAGATTGCTTCCATGATCGGTACTGCCAATGAGACAGTTATTCGATTTATCTCCGAATTTAAAGAAGAGGGCCTAATCGAACAAGAAGGTAAGACGATCTTCATTTTGGACGAGGCCAAACTTTTAGAGTTTGCCAATCTAAACTATTAACTCTTTCCTGATCTAGAACATGTTTTAGGAACTAAAACTCCTTTATTATGTTGGTATGAAAAAGTTAATAAAGCGCCTGACGTCCAAAGAAATAGAATTTTTAAAAGATCGTTATGAGTCCCTAAGATTTAATAACGAGTTTGATCTCATCTATGAGTCACAAATCCCCAATACGGGAGTTGTCCTAATAGAAGGATCAATGACACTTCTTAAAAGAAAGAAGGTAAAAGAAACCGTTCCCGCAGGTTCAATGATTGGAGTCCAAGAGCTGGTTAATAATGAACCGCTCCCCATGGGTTGCAAAGTTATGGAAAACTCCGAGCTCATAATCTTACAAAAATCCGAAATTTTAGAAGCTTTAGATGATAAAGAAAATGAGCTTTATGCTATTATCAGAAAATAGCTATCATTGCTTTTAAGAATAAAGGATTATTCAATATGAAAAAGGCTCCTGTCCTTTTAATTTCACTCACCATTTCTGTTATTGCTTTGGCGAGTAGCACTATTACCCCCATGAATAAGGCCTTCAACTCTCTAGGAGAACTTCTCCCCTATTTAACAGACGAGAGTAAATTCAAAGATAAGAAAAATGAAGAAACTATCCTCCAACATATAAAAGAAATTGATCAGGCCTTCAAGGTTGCAAAACATGGAGAGCTATTAAAAAAAGATATATTTGCTCCTTCTTTGGCACTCATCAGAGATAATATCTCAAACTCTCGAGAAGCTTTTTTAAACGGGAAAAAAGATTATGCTCACTGGAGGATGAAAGAGATCACTAATCAATGTCTTGATTGCCACACCAGACTTCCTTCCACTCATCCATCCAGCTTTCAAGAAGGATTTCAGTTTATTGACTCAAAGAAAATACCCGATGCTTTCAACCTGGGTATTACGTACTTAATTGTGAGACAGTATCCAGAGGCCAAGACCGCTTTTACTCGAAAAATTGATGAGAGCTTTCTGAAATCCGATATTAAAGAAGTCATGCCCTCTCTCAAACAGCTCTTAATGATTCACACCAAGATCATGAAAGAGCCGGAACAGATGCTGACTTTAATTACTCATTATGAAACTAAGAAAGGTTTCACTCAAGCCGATAGGGAGCTATTTAAGTCCTGGAAAGAGCGGCTAGCTGTCTGGAAAGAAAATCCGGCCACCAAGAACCCGCTAGATACTGAAAGCGAAACAAGTGAATTCGTAGTCAAATCCGTTAAGCCCCTATTTTCCAAAGATGATTTATACTTAGGCAAGTTTGATGTCGACCTCCTGATGGTTTCAGGATTGTTATCAAACTATCTCTTTGAAAATCCCGAATCAAAACTCGCTCCAGAAGTTCTTTATTGGATTGGGCTCTCCGAAAAATATTTAAGACGAGAGGAATTCTTTGGAACAGGAGATCTTCTGCTTAAAGAATGTGTTAGACGTTATTCCTTGTCGCCCGTGGCCAAGAAGTGTTATCAGGAATACAAAGATAGTATGGAGTTTGAATTCACCGGCTCTCGAGGAACTCAGATTCCAGTTGAAGTAAAAAAAGAACTTGAAGAGCTAGAGAAGCTTCTCAATAAAAGGAAATAACTTAACAAGGTTGCTTGATTCACGTAGTCTCCCCTCATGGGAAAGCTTCCTCTGTGCTGCGCAGCCTTAATATTCTCTCACCTACTTTATGCTCAAACAGATGCAGAACTTGAAAGAATTAACTTCTTTCCAAAGACTGATCGATACGCTGTTCTCGATTACCAATATCAGTATTACTCCATTGATACTCCAACAAATAACACCATGGTTAAAGGGGAAAGAAACCTATCTCATCTCTATGCCCTCACCTTTGCTCAAAAGTTTCGCAAAAAATACTTCCTTGGATTAAATACCTTTTGGGAGACTGTAAGGGAGAAAGGACTTCACTATGGACTGCCTTCAAGAGAAAGCAATGTAAGCAGAGGCATAAGAGAGCCAGAAGTTTTTCTACGATGGAGATTAAGGCCTCAGACAGAAGAAATTGGATTATTTGATCTTGTCTTAAACTACGCCCATTCTATGGGACCCAGGAAAATCGGAGATCATGAGTCCAACCGACTAAATGGTCAGTCCAAGTACGAGATTGCTCTTCATCATGGAAAGTATGAAGGAGAATGGGAATACAGAACCAGCATGAGATTTATTTACTTTAATGAGGGCCTTATAGAAAATACCGTCAATGACAAGACGTATGACTTACTTCCCAATCGACATTTTATATTCAATTTTCAAGTTCAGAATCAAGTTATGAACAATATGTTTATAAATGGTAGTATTGGATTTCGGTATCGGGGAACTCAAGTTATAGAGGGCCGAGATGATGTGGAACTGGATATTCAATCAGGTACAGGCAGTATCTTCCGCTTAGGAATGAAGACTTACTTCACCAATCAGCTCTTAGGAGATTTAAGTTATAGCTATTCAAAGAATGATTATTTTGTAAAAGGATCGCCTTCTAATCTAGAAGGTCAAGAGAAGACTCAGTCCCTTACCTTCGGTTTAATTTACGGTTTTTAAAACTTCGTCTTAAAACCTATTCCCATCGAGAGATGTTCAGTTGGATTAATTTCTCCAAAGTTTGAGAACCAGTTCATGATCCACACATCATTCAGCCCGGTTTCAAAGTAAAAAGAATCCCTTCTGGCCTTATCCAGGAAGTAGGAAGCCCCGAAGCTTGCGATTGCTCTCACCGAGCCTATAGGATAATACTTACGAGGAGGTTCTCCGTATTTATGTGTCTCATACTCAAGTCCTAGAACATGATAAATATTAAGCCCCATATGAAAGCTGAATCTACTCCAATCAAATAAGCGATAGGTCTGCCTAAAAGTAACCGTTTCAAGTTGGCGCCCCAAAGATATTTCAGCGGGCACAATCCCGTACATAAGTCCCAGACTATATCGACCGAATTCCCTACCTGCACCAACAGAAATAAGACCAATTTCTCCTGCAAACTGCGAATTAATATGATCAAGATAATTAGTAGCGGCCTGACTATTAAAAATAAGGAGAAGGCTAAAAAGATATTTTCTGATGGGATATTCCTCCTGCTCCTGAGGTAATCGAAAGCTCATAAAAGGATTTTTTAGATGACGCTCCGATGGTAATCCGAACCCCATTTCCAAAAGATTTTTCATAAGGATTGTGATCATGCCCATTTAAAAAATAGTCCACATTATACCTTACCATTAAATCTTCCCATCGACTTATCTCCTCAGGGGTAAAGCGATCGGTATCCTCAGGAGAAACATGGGCTATTAAAACTCTTTTATGAGAAGGATCTGATTGTGACAACACTGCTTCCACCCAATCCATATCTGGAACCCTTCCTGGTGACTCCCAATTGTTATTATTGAAGATGATGAAATGGGTATCATGAAAGATAAAATGAAAGGTATCGCTACCAAAGAGTCGCTTGTAAATTTTTCTTCCGCCTGAAATAAGATCATGATTTCCAACGGCCACGAGATAAGGAATCTTTAATCCATTCAGATAAGATCTCGCTTCATGAAATTCATCTATAAGACCCAAATTTGTAATATCTCCGGCAACTATAGCAAATGCATATGAAGAAGAGTTAATAACATCGATTTGTTTTTCTAACTCTTTATAGTAATTGTGAGTATCCGATATAAAAGCGACCTTGAAGCTTGTAGGAGTTTCAGCTTCTAAAGATTTAATCGTTCGAACATTGAGATCGTTTAGCGATAATTTAGGGGCATCTGTTGTATAGGGAGACACATTGAACTTGCAAGATACTGCAATAAAAAATAGTCCGAGAATCTTAAGAGATCGCGACTTATACATAAGCCTTTTTAACAAGTCCCTGAATCATTGGCCACGAAAAGAAGTTGATGTCGCAGAGAGGCGACACCAACTTAAGCAATCCTAAAGATACTGATTGATGGTACTTAGGTGTCTTTCTTGATTGGGTAGAAGTTCTGTTTGGATGATATTTTTAAGCTCAGGAGTAATCCCATCACTCTCTAATGCTTCTCTATAATCATTTATTCCATGTTGCTCACCCACTTTAAGCGCCTGCAGGGCCGCCTTGTCTCCGAAGAGAGAAGCTCCTCCTGCGAAGGCCTGGGCAAATGAACCCCAAGGACCCGAAGATTGCGCTTCTTCGTTAGAATCAAAGCTGCCGTATCGCTGCAAGGTATCGGCGGCCCGAACATGATCCTCCCTGATAGCACTCAGCTCGCTTCTTTCAGCAGTATCATCGATTCTATTTAGAACAGTATCTATACTCTCGATAGCAGACTTCTCTCCTCTAATTAATTCATCTAACTTTTTCATCGGATCCTCCTTTAAAGGTGAAACGTCATGGTAGTCAGAGAACAAGAGTGAGAGAACTCTTTTATCCTTGATCTTATCTGAAGAAATATGATCAAAGTCATACTAGGATAATTATGATTAATCATATAATGACGAGCAAATAATAGGGAGATAACATCGCTGTATGAAAACTTTAAAAACCACCACAGAATTATTTCAACATATCAAATCTAACGACACTGTATTCGTTCATGCAGGAGCAGCTACTCCCATCTATCTCTTGAATGAGCTTACAAAAGAGGCCGGTCGATTAAAGAATGTGGAACTGGTGCATCTTCACACAGAAGGCCCAGCAGTCTATTCAAAATCAGATTTTTCTTCTGCTTTTAAAGTCACCAATCTCTTTGTAGGTAAAAATTTAAGGGGGAGCCTCGACTATGATCGAATCGACTATCTCCCCTGCTTTCTTTCAGAGATACCTGGTTTATTTAGATCTGGTATAAAACCCATTAACGTGGCCATTATTAATGTTTCACCTCCGGACAAACACGGTTATGTCTCCCTAGGTGTTAGTGTTGATGTCGCTAAAGCTGCAGTTGAAGTCGCAGACATTGTTATAGCCCAGATAAATAAATATATGCCCCGTATTCTGGGTGATGGACTCATACATGTGAATGATATTGATTATGCTTTTGAATATGACGAGCCTCTCTATTCTCCCAAAAAAGGGAATCTGACAGATATTGAGATGAAGATCGGAAAGAATATTGCTGAGCTTGTTGAGGATGGAGCTACCTTACAGTTAGGAATTGGATCCATCCCCGATGCCGTCTGCCACTACTTAACTCAACATAAACACCTGGGTCTGCATACTGAGATGTGGAGCGACGGGGCGTTTAAATTAATAAAGGAAGGTGCTGTTGATAATTCTCTGAAGAAGTTTCATCAAGGAAAATCAACATCTGCTTTTATTATAGGCTCGCAAGAACTTTATGATTTCACCAATGACAATATGTCTGTCCTCACTCTTGATGCCAGCTATGTGAATTTCCCCATCAATATCATGAGAAATCCGAAGGTCACAGCAATCAATTCGGCAGTTGAAATCGACCTCACAGGACAGGTATGTGCTGATTCCATCGGTGCTAAGGTCATTTCTGGAGTTGGAGGACAGATGGATTTTTTACGAGCTGCTGCCTTATCCACCGGTGGTAAACCTATCCTTGCCTTTACTTCCACCACCAAAAAAGGGATATCCCGCATTCAAAATTTTCTACGCCCAGGTGCTGGTGTTGTGACGACCCGGGCCCATATACATTATGTGGCCACGGAATATGGCGTTGTAAATCTATATGGTAAAACTCTGGGGCAAAGGGCCAAGGCACTTATCAGCATCGCTCATCCCGACCATCGAGAAAGACTGGAGAGAGAATGGAGAGAAAGTGAGAGATGCATATAGCATTATATGGTTTCCTTTCGACACCAATAGGTATCAGTATGATCCCAAATAACTAACATCGCCTCAAATCAACGCATTGGTTTTGACAAAGATTTCTCTTTATTAGATTGATAAACCAACGAGACGGTTTTCATCATGAGGAGATTTCGATGCTTAATTTTAAACTTTTGATAGCTTTTGTATTTGTGGCCTTTGCTTCAGTTCAAGACGTTTCTGCTCAGTATCGTCCCGATTATCCCCGTGGCCGTGTGACTTGCACTGCAACTGATACTGGTTGGGAGGAGCACTGGGGTGGACATAGAAACTGCGGCTCTTGCCTACAACATCACAACCGATGTGTAGAAAGATGCTCAGAACAAATGGAAGTTTGTGAGGCCCGTGGAACGACCTATGATGGTTCAACCAGAGTCTTTAGAGGGGCGGGTCCGGATCGTCGCTCGGCAGAAATGGCAGCTCGCAGGAGCTGCGAATTTAATCGCAATATGAGACACTGCTCAGTTATTTCATGTCGCTCAGAAAGTCGCACAGTATCCAATCGTTCTTGTCGTTAACATTGCGGATAGCCTTGGTTAAAGAGGTTCTCGGTCTAAGATAGCTATGACTGAATCTTTTTAACCAAGGAGTATCCATGAAAAAAATGATCTTTGCCTTACTGACATTGTCCCTTGCCCTAACGGCATCTGCCAGGCCAACCACCGAAGCCGAAGTCGTGAACATGCTCATGACGGTAAATACTCAGGAAATGAACCTAGCTAAAATAGCTAGAACCAGGGCAGAGAATAAAGAAGTTAAAGATTATGCTGAGAAGATGTTTAAAGAGCATGCTGAAAACAATGATAAGGCGGCCAAGTTAAGAGATAAACAGAAGATCGGACTCGATAAGACTGCAGCTTCAGAAAAGTATAAATTCACCAAAGAAGATAAATCCGAGAAACTCAAAAAATTAAGTGGTAAGGAGTTCGATAAGGAATACATTCAAACCCAGGTAGAAATGCATCAGAATGTACTAAAAAGATTAGAAGACACTCTGATCCCTAATACGCAAAATAAAGAACTCAAAGCGATGTTGTCGACGACCAAAGAAAGTGTTCAGCAACATCTTCAGCACGCTCAAAAAATTCAATCAAAGCTATAACTTTTGGGAGGTCTGATTATTTGTAATTAGACCTCCCAAAACTTCATTATTTTTTTAAAGTCTAAGAGTCTGACTTATAATCACTCTTAGAGTTCGCCATGGGAAACAAGATTTCAACTAAAGCATTTAGAGCATCGGTGGTAGTGAATATCCCGTAAAGATTCCCGTCATTATCTAAAACAATTGCAGATCCTTTTTTTTGAGAGGATAGCTGGAAGGCCACCTCTCCAAGATTATCATGTTGATAAACAGAGAGAACTGAATCGTTCATGATATCTTCGATCCTTAGCATCTTCCCCCAGTCTTTCCCAATATGAGTCAGAATGTCTCTCTCGGAAATGATACCCACAACTTTATCCTTCTGAATCACGGGTAAATGCCTGATCCCATTCTCCTGCATCAGCTCCAGGGCCTTATCAAGATTCTCATCAGTACCAATTGTTACCACAGACGGGCTGGTAAATTCTTCAACCGTCATTTCTAATCTTTCCATAATTATTCTCCTTATGCCCAAGACTAACATAATGAAAGAGGAGAATGGCTGATGCAAATCAGGTTTGCCTTAATTTGAAGGAAAGGGATATCGGAGTACTTGTATAAAGTTTACATACCGGGGGAAGTTCACTTTTTAGGCACTTCTCGAACATGATACCTCCTGCGTCATCGCCTAAAGGAAGCCCTCATGTTTAAGCTCTTTCAAATGCTAGTATTTCTTCTTGTCTTACCCGCTCTGGTAATGGCCGGAGATCACGACTCTCATGAACTTATTGAAGAAGCTCGTGTGCATCTGGATAAGGCCGAAATTCTGGCAGGGCCAAGAGATGATATGACCGATCGTGCGCTTATTCTTTTGCACCTCTATCATCAATCCAAAAAAAATCTCCCTTTCGCCCTCACCATCTCCCATTTAACCCTCGCCATAGAAAACTCCACTTACTCCCCGAGACTCATAAAGCAGTTAGAATATTTCAGTATGAAGTCACTGGCCCGGGAGTGGAAAGAATGGGGAGAAGAACTTCGTTCCATAAATCGAAGAATGGTTGAACTCTTTACTTTTAGCTATTTGTGGACTGAATATCTTGCCAAACAAGGCCAAGATATTCCTGGGTCAACTGAACTAGCTACCCTACTCACACATTTAAAACTTGAGAATGAGGGCATGCCTATCATTCTAAAAGTAATGATGGAAGTTCATAAGGCCAATTTAAGAAATGAAGTTCTTTCAGAAGAAATAAGAAGAGACCACTTTGAGCGCCTGGTTCTCTGGGAGCACAAGTTTGTTATCCAAAACAGAATGGAAGAAAAAGCAAAAGATCTGAATCTCCTATGGAAGATATCTTTAAGAAATGTGCCCGGCCGAATGACCGAAGCTCTCATCATGAAGCCAGTATTTGATGTCAGCACCACTCTATATCTTCAGTGTTTTCCAGTCAAAAGACATTTAAGAACCAAAAATTTCCTCTCTCTCAACGATCGCATTGAGCAAGCAAGAGAATTCTTCCTCATCTTCGAAAAGTTAGATTTTGATCCTGCCATGAGCTGCTATAAGGATCCTAGTTACCGGGATCAACTGGGCAGGGACTTTCTTCAGGATTCAAAACATTTTTCAGAGATGCTGTATAAGAATAAGCTAAATTCAATATCTTCCAATGGGAAATGGCTTCTTGATCAATGGAAAAAGATACCAGTTAAAGAGCGCCCAGCACTTCCTCACTTAACTATTCCAATAAATCAAAGTGATAGAATCAATCTTGATCTCTCTACAGATGCTATCAGAAGAAACACTTATATTTCTGAAAGCTATAGAGACATTGCCTATAAATTAGCTCACTGTACTGAAACATTTGACCAGGCCAATTGGTATCACTATGCTTATTGGGCTTCTAAGAGTGCAGGAGAAGTCATTGCTGGCCATAAGTTCAATTCCTATGACGTCATATCTCGCTCACTATATGGAGCAGCTTCAAAGCTGCGAGTTATTCCAACCGAGAAAGAATTGGCGGCCATGTTCGCTAGAACAAATACACTTATTGCCATCGAAATGGTTCCTATTGGCCGTCATTTTGTGAATGAATTCTGCAATAATAAAACTAACCGCAAAGCTTTCAGCACATTCTCAAAAAATTTTTCTCAATCTGACGAAAAAGAGATCGAATTAGAAAATGCATTCAAAAATTATTTTCATGCAATTTTTGAGAAAGATCTCTCCCAAAAAAGGCAACTTATTTCTCTGGCCGCAACTCTTCAGGTTTTATCAGAACAGAAAAGAGTCCATGAGAACATCGACACTGTCTTTAAGCTGGGATCAGAACTCAAAGATCCTATAGAGCACTTCTACCGCTGGTATGCTTCCCATAGTGGGGCCCTTAAGGTGTCATTTGAAGAAGTCATACCACTTACCAAGAATGTGAGCACAATACACCTAGCACCGGAACTTAAAAACATATCGCTTCAGGAATACATTACACTTCATAGGCAGCACCAAGTTGAGCTAATTCCTTCCGGAAGATATTTTCAAAAGACGGGGGTAAAGGACTGGGGTGATCTTTCCCAAAGACTAAGATTCCTGGTTGCCATGTTTCGTGCACATGCAGTGAGACCAGAAGTCACTATCCTAGACTAAATATGCCATATCTTATCTTTCTCATATTATTCACTATGACATCCCTTCATGCAGCTCCTCTTAAGAGTTCAAGTGAAGCTCATGTGCTGCGGCTAACTCCAGACGATGATCCCAAAGTGGCCTTATTGAATTATGTAAAGGAGAACAAGATTGCCGCAGCGGCAATAGTTTCGGCCGTCGGTAGCCTCAAGGTAACAACACTTCGCTATGCTAACCAAAACAATACCACCACTCTTGAGGGCTTTCGAGAGATCGTCTCACTGACGGGGACCTTGAGTCATGAACATGGCGCTCACTTACATCTGAGTGTGTCAGATTCCCAGGGAACAACTCTTGGAGGCCATCTCCAGGAAGGCTCGAAGGTGTATACCACCTTAGAAATCGTCCTTCTTGTCTTACCAGACTTAATCTTCGAGAGAAAGCCTGACTCCAAGACGGGTTTTCTCGAACTCTCTGTAAAGAAAAAATAACTCAACGGTTCAAGGAGCTCAATTTACTTCTCAATCGAGTCTTTCTAACGTTATGATTCAGTACCTTTATGCCAGAAGTCTAATAACACAAAGGGACTTTCGTTGGATCATAACCATCCTCTCCCCCAAGCAGGAAAAGTAAGCTCAGAAGGCCTGAGCTTCTATGAGAAACTTCAGGATACCTTCTCACAGTATGGCTTCATGCCACACGGGCATTGCTACCTCTGGAAACCACTTCTGGTCTATATGCATGTCATATCTGACCTGCTAATTGGTTTTGCTTATCTCTCCATCTCGATAACTCTTTATACCATTGTTAAAAAAATTAATATTTCATTTAACCGGATAGTCCTTTGTTTTGGTCTCTTCATAGGGGCATGTGGGGTGACCCATTTTATGGAGGTCTGGAATCTATGGAATGCTGATTATTGGTGGGGAGCGTGGGTTAAGGTCATTACTGCCATAGCCTCCGTAGGTACAGGTATTTACCTCTATCGTTTAAGACATGTGATATTGCAGGTGGCAGAAGCCACAAAGCTTGCTGAAGAAAGGCGCCTAGACCTGGAAGCTTTGACCCAAAACTTGGAAGAAAGAATTAGAGAGAGAACAGAAGAATACTTTAATACGGAGAAGCTCCTCAAGGCCATAACCGACAATGCCTCATCCTGCCTCTTTATGATGGATGAAAATGGACATCCCACCTTCATGAACCCCTCAGCGATGAAACTGACTGGGTATACTCTTGCAGAGATCCAGGATCGCCCACTCAATCACTCTATCCATTATATGAAAGAGAAAAGTGAGCCCGTTGATTTTAGTCTTCGACAAAATCAGGAAGATAAACTCATTGATAAGAATGGGCGCATCTTTCCAGTATCTTATTCGGTTGCTCCTTTGGAAAAGAATGGAAGAATAACAGGAGCAGTTCTTGAATTCAGAGATATCACCATCCAGAAGGCAAATGAAAAGGCCCTGATCGATGCCGTTCACGCCCGGGATGAGTTTTTATCTATAGCTAGTCATGAGTTAAAAACACCTCTCACAACTCTTCTCATCCAATCGCAATTGCATAAGAGGTTTGTGATGAAGGGAGATGAGAAAGCGTACAATAAGGAAAGAATTAATCAGTTTACTGAGCAGACTGAAAAGATCTCTAATCGCCTTAATCGGATTGTAGATGATATGCTCGATATTTCTAGAATAAGATCTGGTAAGCTAAACCTCTCGAAGCAAGAAGTTGATTTTATGAAGATCACTGAAGAAGTTCTTGAAAGGATGAAGACCCAGTTCGAGCAAGCGGGTTATGAAAGACCTCTGTTTCAGGGAACGGAGACCAGGGGTTACTGGGACACTTTAAGAATTGAGCAGGTGGTTAATAATCTTCTAACCAATGCAATTCGCTATGGGGAAGGCAAGCCTGTAGAAGTTAAAGTTTATACGGTTGGAGAGAATGCTCGTCTTGAAGTAAAAGATCATGGAATAGGAATTGCCAAGGAATCTCAGCTAAAAATCTTCAATCGTTTTGAAAGAGCAGTAAATGCCAATGAAGTAAGTGGTCTTGGTCTTGGACTATTCATCTCTGAACAGATCGTTGTGGCCCATCAAGGGAAAATCTGGGTGGAAAGTGAGCTAGGCCAGGGTGCCACCTTTATCGTGGAGCTTCCACTTCGCAGGGAATAAAATGTCTCAATTCATCGACACAATAATTATTGGTGCTGGAGCAGCTGGTCTGGCCATCAGTAATTTGCTTCAACAAGATAAGAATGAATTTCTCTGCCTTGAATCTCATCGAACTCCCGGAGGTTGTGCTGGTTACTTCTCAAGAGGAAAGTTCATCTTCGATGCAGGGGCCACCACTCTTTCAGGACTTAAATACCAGGGTCCACTAAGTAAATTCCTCGAGGCTTCAGGAATTGAACTCAATTTAAGAAAGGTCGATCCCGGTCTCATCATTTCCTTGGCCAAAGGAGATATAACAAGATTCAGCGATCAGAAGTCATGGATTGATGAGCAACAAAAAATTTTTAAAGCGGATTTTATACCTGAGCTATGGACCGAGATAGAGAAAGCCAATGAACTTTGCTGGAAACTGGCAGAAGAGTCAGCGAATTTCCCTCCTCATAATTTCTCCTCTGCTCTTAAGTTACTGAGTAAGAAAATACCCAGTAAGCTCAGAGCTCTTCCGCTTCTTTTGAAAAGTTTTGATGATTATTTTCTGAAGGAACTTAAAATATCTCAAGAGTACCGAGAGATGCTGGATGAATTGCTGCTTATTTCGACTCAAAATACTACTCGAGACACTCCGGCCATGATGGCAGTAATGGGCCTATCCTATCCTCAAGATACCTGGTATCATGAAGGAGGAATGAAGGGCTTCAACGATTCTCTTCTTTTGCCTATAAAAGATCAAATACTCTTCGGCCACAAGGTCACCTCCATTGCCAAGATAAAAGATTTCTACCATATTCAAACGAGTAAGGGGCAATTTAAAAGTCGAAGAATTATCAGTTCCATTCCTACTTGGAATACCCAAAAGCTTCTGGACATTAAGATTACCGAAGAGCATCAGGTTCAGCCTTGGGGCGCACTTACCGCCTACTTTAAAGTGAAATTAAACTCTGAGATTCCGCTCTATCATCAAGTGCACACGAAAGGAATTTCTCACAGTGGCTCTGGTTCGGTCTTCTTCTCTTTCTGTCCTAAAGATGATCTTTCAAGAAGTGATGGGATCTACCAAACCTTAACTCTCTCCACTCATATCCGGTATCAGAATTATGTGAATGCCATTTCAGAAAGCCGGGATATGGCCAGAGTGGTTTGGAAGAATGAATTTTTGAAGGTGGTTCAGGATTATTTAGGCACTAAGTTGCTGGATATTATCCCAGTTGGATTAGGCGATCCTGATACCTTTATTGAATATACGGAAAGATTTAATGGATTAGTGGGAGGAATTCCTCACAGTATGAAACGCAGCCCATTAAACTTCTCCCCTAAATCCCCCTTCAAAGATCTCTATCAAATCGGCGACACTGGTTTTCCAGGACAAGGAATCGTCGGCGTCATTCAAGGGGCCATTAATCTGCATCAAAGAATTGCGAGAGTATAAATCTTTGGCCACTAAATCCCCTCCTGCTCTGTGACTCTATGATTCTTGTCTCCTTTTTTCTGGACGGTAGCAGTCTATTTTGTGAAAATTTTCTGATTCGTTATTTCTTAAAGGAGAGCATATGAGGATATTCATTTTTCTTATGGCACTGAGCTGTCAAATGGCCTTCGGTGAGACCTACCTCATCTCCTCCCCTAATGACCTGGTTAAAGCTAGAGTAAATTTTGAAAATGGTGAGATATCCTATGGTGTAACTAAACGTCATACTCATATCGTTAAGCCTTCTAAGTTGGGGATGGTGCTGAGAGGCCTGGGAGATCATTCGAAGAATTTGGAAATGGTTTCTACAGAAAAGACCCAGAAAGATGAGACCTGGAAACAAGTCTGGGGCGAGAATAAGTTTGTAAGGGATCATTTCAATGGCATGATCTTCTCTCTTAAGCATAAGGATAGCAATGTCCTAATGAAAATTGAATTTCGAGTCTTCAATGATGGAGTGGCTTTCCGCTACTCTTGGCCCCAGCAAGAGAAACTTAGCTACTTTGAAATCGATGATGAACTGACTCAGTTTCGCTTTAGTTGGGACGATGAGGCCTGGTGGATTCCGGCCTTCCAGGATAATCGTTATGAATATCTCTATCAGAAAAACAGACTTAGTGATTTAGATGTTGCTCATACTCCTTTTACCATTGAACTAACGAACGGTTACACAGTGGCCCTGCATGAAGCTCAATTGATCGATTTTGCCAGTATGGCGCTGAAGAGTTGGAGAAATGGAACTCTCAAAGCGGACCTTGTTCCTTGGGCAGATGGAGTAAAAGTTAAGGCAACGGCCCCTCATCGATCTCCCTGGAGAATGATTATCGTTGCCGATAAACACAAAGATCTCCTTGAATCAACCATGATGCTTAATCTAAACGATGCACCTGCTATCGATAGCTCATGGGTCTATACTGGAAAGTTCATTGGTATGTGGTGGGGCATTCATATAGGGAAATTCACTTTTGAGAGTGGGCCCAAGCATGGTGCTACGACTGAAAACGTAAAACAGTATATCGACTTTGCTGCTGAGCACGGATTTAAGGGTGTTCTAGTTGAGGGTTGGAATATTGGCTGGGATGGCGGTTGGATGAGCAATGGAGACGTCTTTCGTTTCTATGAGGCCCATCCAAGTTTTGATGCTGAATTCCTCGGCAATTACGCTAAATCAAAAAATGTTCGACTCGTAGGGCATCATGAGACCTCTTCCTCAACAAAAAACTACGAAAACCAGATGGTCGGGGCCTATGATTTTCTCAACCGTCATCATATAGACGTTGTTAAGACGGGATACGTAGGCACTCGCTTGGATAAAAATGAATGGCATCACGGTCAGTACGGAGTGCGTCATTACACAAAAATGATGAAGTATGCTGCCGAAAGAAAAGTCATGCAGGTGGTTCATGAACCTATTAAGCAGACAGGTTTAAGTCGAACTTATCCAAATCTCATGTCGGCCGAAGGTGTTCGTGGTCAGGAGTACGATGCATGGTCAGAAGGAAATCCTCCTGAGCACACTACGATTATTCCTTTCACTAGAATGCTCGCGGGCCCCATCGATTTTACCCCTGGAACCTTTGATCTTCTTTTTAATGACTGGAGACGGGATAACCGAGTTCACACGACCTTGGCCAAGCAGCTGGCCCTGTTTGTCGTGATCTACTCTCCCTGGCAGATGGCCAGTGATATGCCGGAAAACTACTTAAAATTTCCGGAAGCCTTTGAATTCATCAAGAAAGTTCCCACCGACTGGGAAAAAACCGTTGCCCTTGATTCTCGTATTGGCGACTACACAGTCATTGCTAGAAAAGAGCGTGACGGAAATAATTGGTATCTGGGTGCTATTACCGATGAAAATGGCCGCTCCATTAGTATCGATTTGAACTTCTTAGATAAGGATAGCTGGTATACGGTCAATGCTTATCAGGACTCAAGAGGAGCTTCTTGGACGACCAATCCCTATGGTATGGAAATCTACTCCACCAGGGTTCACTCCAATGGACTCTTTGATCTACATCTCGCCCCTGGAGGGGGTCTGGCCTTAGAGTTTATTAAAGAATAAAAGAAAGCCCACTCTCTGTAGTGGGCTTTCTTTTTTCATACTTTCACTTATGTATATTGGAAATCTCAAGATTGAACTCCCAAAATTCATATTTCAGCCAACCTCTGCTTCATTGACAGGCACTTAAGTTTCTCATAAATAGAGTCCTCACTTCGCTCTATAAATTAAGGCACTTAATGAAGATTCTAATTATTTTGACGCTAGCTCTTTCTTCCAGCTTTCTTTACGCCCAAGGAGAAAGAGAGAAATTCGACAAACTCTCTCCTGAAATCAAAAAATATATCGATGAGCTTTATGCCAAAGAAAGAAAAGAAGAAGCAATCAAGAAAGAAGAAGTAGTAGTTAATAAGGAAATTAGCGATCAGCCTTTGGAAATGCATGGCTACTTTCGTTCAGGCACTAATTTTTTTACTACCGGTGGTAGCCGGAATTACGGTTCATGCATCTCTTTAGACTTCCCTAGAAATGATGGTCTCTTTTATCGTTACGGTAATGAGTGCCGAGACTACGCAGAATTTAGTTTTTCTCAATGGTATAAAAAAAATGGCATCGAATTTCGTCCCTACTTTATGGTCGATTTAGCGGGAGATTCTCGTGGTCCAACGGAAATGGAACCTTGGTCACGACGAACGCGTCAGCTCTTTGTAGAGATCAAGGGCATTTTCGATAATGATGCCGCTCTTTGGGTGGGTCGACGTTACTACCGTAATATTGGTGATATTGGAGACCTTCATGTCTTGGATGGCTTCCATGTCCAAAGTTCAGGCAATGGTGCTGGTGTATCTGACATCCCTTTTGCAGGTGGAAAGTATAATGTTGCTGTCATTGGTTATGGTCGTGAGAACCAAGATGATAATGTAAATGAACAAAGTTATTTATTCGATTTGCGTGCTTCTTATAATTTCGGTCTTAACAACTATCAGTTTGCTCTTCAAAACTTGGTGGTTACAAAAGCTAAAGGTAGTAATAGTCGACCCGATGGACGCACTATAACTCTTCAATGGCAAAGAGAATTCGGCTTCCTGAATAACAGAGTTGTGGGCCAATACGCTCAAGGCTCAATGTCTGAGAATCCTGGCTGCTTTGGAACGGATGGGCAATGCTTTAATTCGACGGCACAGGAAGGAAGCGATGCTTATCGTATTTTTACCAGCGGGGTCTTCAACTTCACTCCTCGATTTAAAATGCACTATTTACTCCTTCATCAGGAATCAGATGATTTTAATCGCTGGTCGAGTGTCGGCATTCGTCCTCACTATATGCTGTCTAAATATTGGAGCATTGTATCGGATGTAGGATTTATGCGTTTAGAGCGAGTCAATGATAACTCCTTTCAGACCATGCAAAATTTAGATAAATATACCATTGCTCTTCAGGCCTCAACCGATGCCAGTGATTTCTGGGATCGTCCGGCCATTCGCTTTTATTACACCTACTTTAACTGGAATAAGGCGGCAGCTTCTCAATCTCAAATTGGTGTTAATGTTCCCGGAGAAGACGATCAGCGAAATGCCAGCGTGGTCGGGGCCCAAACCGAGATATGGTTCTAGAGCTAACCTCAATTTGACACCCAGCCAGACTGGAGTATAATAAAAAGTGGCCTGGTTACCCCCGCTTATCACTCTAACCTTTGGATATCTGGCTAAATTTTAATTTTTCCAAAGGCGATCCCGATAAGTTTCATAGTAACTTAAAGAGGTACTTATGAAATATCTAACTCTTTTGATTCTATCTACCATGCTCCTAGCTTGCTCTAGTCAAAATCGCAAAATATCTTCCGACGATCAATTAACTAGGCGTGAGCGCATCGAGCAGCTAAGTGAATTTGGATCTGGCTATCGTAGATAGGTCTTCGTCTTCTTTATTCTTTATTCGTCGCATCCCTTCTCCTCTTCCTTAAGAAATCTTATCCAGAGAAAGCAATTATTTAATGCTGGAACCTTAAAATGAAGATTTATTCATAAAAAATTTGATCAGTAGTGTTCCAACGAGGTAAACAATTATGTCCTAAACTTTAAATAAGGGTTTTTATTGTGAGTGCACTTCGATCTAATGCTTTTTCCCTCCTCCAAAAACTAGGTCAATCTTTAATGGTTCCTGTCTCGGTACTTCCTGCTGCAGGTCTATTGGTTGCCTTAGGTCGACTTATGCAAGGCCAGAAGCAGTTTGCTGCTCTTAATTACGTGGGTGAAATCTGCTTTAGTGGCGGTATTGCTATTTTTGAACAACTTCCTACCCTGTTTGCGGTAGGTGTAGCTATTGGCTTTAGCGGTGGAGCTGCGGTTTCTGCTCTGGCGGCGGTTGCTGGTTACTACACTCTCCAAAACGTCCTCAAGTCTATTTCAACATTGGCCGACCTCGAACTTGCCATCAATACCGGTGTTTTCGGAGGTATTCTGGTGGGGCTACTTAGTGCAGCTGTTTATAAGCGCTTCCACGAAACAAGGCTTCCTCCCTTCCTTGGTTTCTTCTCAGGCAAGCGTCTAGTACCTATCATCACTGCTGCCTCTTCAGTTGTCCTTGGTTTGGCACTGGGACTTATTTGGCCACCCATTCAGCAAGGGATTAATGACTTTGGTGTGGCAATCATGGGATCAACTTTTGGGCCGGCCTTCTATGCAGCAGTAAAACGTCTGCTTATTCCGGTTGGGCTTCACCATGTATTCTATCCTCCTTTCCTTTATCAGTTTGGCGAATTTGTAACTTCCAGCGGAGAAGTCTTGCGTGGAGAAGCTGCTCGCTATTTTGGTGGGGATCCGACCGCAGGATCATTTATGGCCGCTGAATATGCCATGATGCTCTTTGGACTTCCTGCGGCTGCCTTTGCGATTTACCGTCGAGCAAAGCCAACCAGAAGAAAGGCCATTGCCGGGGTGATGTTTGCAGCAGCTCTTACAGCTATCGTGACCGGGATCAGTGAGCCTATTGAGTTTGCCTTTATCTTTGTGGCACCAGTCCTTTTTGTTTATCACGTAATCCTGACCTTCCTCTCAGGATACGCCAGCTCTCTACTCGATATCCATCTCGGGTATACCTTCTCGGCTTCTTTGATCGATTTAGGTCTGGGGGCCTTTAACCAGAAAAATATGCTCTCGCTTTTCATTATCCTTGGTCCACTAACGGCCCTGGCCTACTTCTTTTCTTTCTACTTCACTATCGGGTGGTTTAATCTTAAAACACCAGGTCGCGAAGATGAAACCATGGGTGATGCCCAAAACAATAGCGGTGCCACGCTCTCAGATAAGGCAGCTGGAGTTCTAGAGGCTCTCGGTGGTAAGGAAAACATCAAGCATCTAGATGCTTGTATCACTCGCCTCCGCTTAAGTGTGAATAATGCTGACGCCGTGGACACTCAGAAGCTTAAAAACCTTGGGGCGACGGGAAGTGTTCATGCAGGTGGAGGAAACTTTCAAGTGGTGTTTGGTACGGAATCAGACCTTCTGAAAGAAGAAATCAAAAAGTTTATGGCCAGTACTGTTGGCACGAGTTCTCCTGTTATAGATAGCAACGTTCTCACCTCTCCCATGGCCGGAGAACTTTTAGATATCTCATTAGTTCCCGATGAAATGTTCTCTCAAAAAATGATGGGTGATGGAATTGCCATCGATCCAAGTGAGGGCAAAGTTTATGCTCCTTGTGATGGAACAGTGGCCACGATTTTTAAAACGAACCATGCTGTGGCCATAGCTGCAGATAATGGCGCAGAAGTCCTTGTGCATGTTGGTATAGATACCGTAAAAATGAATGGTGAAGGTTTCCGTGGCCATGTTAAAAATGGCGATAAAATCACACGCGGTCAGCTACTCATTGAATTTGATTTGAATATGGTAAAAGCAAAAGCTAAATCACATATTACACCTATCGTTATCACCAATAGTGGAGATCTATCTGAGTTGGTCTTTGAACAAACTCAGGGGAAACTCAAAGTCCAATCACCAATCATTAAGATTAGGAAGTAACATCATGGAAAAAACATTTATCATTTTAAATGAAGAAGGCATGCACGCTCGTCCAGCGGGGGCTTTCGTAAAAGTTGCTAATGAATTCAAATCAAATATCGAAGTCAAAGCAAACAATATGACTAAGAATGGTAAATCCATTATGGGTTTAATGAGTCTTGGTCTTAGTAAAGATTCAGAGATTACTGTTATCGCCAATGGCGAAGACGCCGAAGCAGCTTTAAACAAGCTCGGATTCCTTATCGAAAATAAATTTCAAATCTAAGGCCTTAAATGTTAGTTGGAAAAAGTGCTTCTCAAGGTGTTGCCATTGGCAAGGCCCTGGTTCTTAAACCACAAGAAATAAAAATTGAAACGGGTACAACAACTGAGGTCGAACAAGAGCTGAATCGTTTTAAAGAGGCCCTCAAGGTTTCAGCTGAGGAAATACGTGCTCTTCATGCCAGAGTTCTAGAAACTTTAGGAAATGACAAGGCCCAAATCTTTGAAGCTCATCAGATGATTCTGGAAGATCCAGAACTCACTGACTCCATTGAAGGCATGATAAAAAATGATAAGGTCATGGCCACCAAGGCCGTGAATGATGTGGCCCAAACTTTTATCAGTATGTTTGAGGCCATGGGTCAGGAGTATATGCGTGAGCGAGCTCTGGACGTTAGAGATGTCACCCAGAGAATCCTACGAAACCTACTAGGGATCAAAGTGCAGGATCTCAGCACTCTCGAGCATCCGGTTATCCTGGTTGCCAATGATATTACTCCTTCTCAAATGGCCAGTGTAAACCTAAAGTTCGTCCAAGGGATTATCACCGAAATTGGTGGCAAGACTTCTCATACTGCCATTATGGCCCGCACCTTAGAGCTGCCAGCAGTGGTAGGACTCAAAGAAGCAACGACTTCAATCAAAGATGGCGAGATGGTTGTCATCGATGGTGAGGCCGGTGAAGTTCACAGATCTCCCAGTCCAGAAGCTATATCTCGCTTTGAAAGCAAGAAAGAGAAAGACCTTAAATCTAAACAAGAACTCCTCCAGTTTGTAGGACAAAAAAGCGAAACTCTTGATCATCGAGAAGTTATATTGGAGGCCAATATAGCCTCGGCCATGGACCTTGATTCAGTCATCAAAAACGACGCTCAAGGCATTGGTCTATTTAGAACTGAATTTATCTACATGGATCGCACCACTGCACCAAGTGAGAACGAGCAGTTTGAGATCTATAAGAATGTTCTAGAGAGAATGGAAGGCAAACCTTGCGTCATCAGAACTTTAGATGTGGGGGGAGATAAAAATATTTCTTACCTCAAAATTCCAAAAGAAGAGAATCCTTTCCTTGGTCTTAGGGCCATTAGGTACTGTTTAAAAAATACAGAAACTTTCAAGATCCAATTAAGAGCTCTTCTCAGAGCTTCGGTGCATGGAAAGCTTCATATCATGTTCCCTATGATCTCTAACTTGGATGAGATCCTAAAGGCTAAGGCCCTCCTCAATGAAGCCAGAGAAGAGCTAGTAGCAAAGGGTATAAAGGTTGCTGATGTTAAGACGGGAATCATGATTGAAATNNAATGATCTTATTCAATATGTTTGTGCTGTTGATCGGATGAATGAAAACGTGCATGAACTCTATGATCCCTTCCATCCAGCAGTGCTTCGCCTTATTCAGCAAGTGATAGAAGCTGGTCATAAGGCCAATATCGAGGTCGGAATGTGCGGAGAGATGGCCTCTAATGAAAGATTAACAGAGGTTTTACTGGGTATGGGACTCACCCATTTCAGCATGGCCCCATCTGGGATTCTCAGAACCAGAAAGAAGATTCGCAATTCTCAATTTTCCGAGGCGAAGAAGCTAACCGAGAAGGTTTTAAAACTTCCAAGTTCAATCGAGATCAAAAAGTTTCTCACTAAAAGCTAAAAAAAATGCTCCCTTTCGGGAGCATTTTTTTTGATTATTTATTTAACGAGGCCACATCTCATTGAAGCCGTCATGAAAGCTCCATGTGACCAGGTAAGCTCTCTTGCCCCCTGCATCTCACCGCTTTCTAAATGAATCTGCTCATCCATACGACCTTTACGGTTTGAATGGAAAAGGGCGCGCTTAAACTGCATATCCGCCTTATGAGTAAGCTTTCCACCGTTAGCTAGGCAGTAATGCTCACCAAGAGCAAGAGTGGCCAGGAACCAAGGGTTACCTACACCATTGGTGTGATAGCCATTGTACTTATCTTCAGGATAGCGACCAATGGCCACACCCATATCAGTGAAAATAGTATTCACTTTATAACGGTTAGAGAAAGTTTCGATCAATGTACTAACATATTTCTTCACATGAGGATCCTTGAAAGAAATAAGTTTTTGATATGGCCAGGTGTGGTTAAGAGCAAGTAGTGGACTTACGTCGATACCAGAATTCTTATAACCAAGAGGACGACTGACATGGCGAGAAACAACGATACCAATGGTATCGTCGAGGAAATTCTCTTTGATGTACTCACCAATTAGTTTTGATTGCTCAGCATAAAAATGAGCAGCACCCCCATCGCCTAATTCCTGAGCTAGCTTAGCTCCTTCCTGAAGGGCAGTGTGCTGAGCAAGAAGATTATAGAAATGCATTCCCATCTCTTCTTCCCATGGCTCATAGTTTTGCTCACGCCAGTGATGGGCCGTGTACTCTAGATCTTTTTTGATGGGAGTGTTAGCAGGGATAAGTCCGTAGAAAAGTTTTCTTTGAACATAGTCCATCTCACCATCGTCAATGAGGAGACGCGCAAACTTGATCATTGCTATGGCGCGAAGAGCAGGACCGTCATTCTGGGGACGTCCCCAAGGACCTTTGTAGCCAGTCCCATCGATATTGTATTTCGGCTCACCAAGGCCACCAAGTGCCGGGCCATTTTGACGGAATGTTTCAGCTTCAACCCAAGTAAGAAGCATTTGCTTGATTTTTGGATCTTTATTGATTTCCCAATAATCAATCAATGTTCTCATCACGAGTGCCGTGTCGCGAACCCAGTCAAAATAATAGTTTGGATTTTCACGAGAAGGAGACGCAACGACCATTCCGGGATAAACATCCGGCTTGGTAGAATTATCAATCAATGTCTTTACACTGGCCTTGAATTGAAACTCTTTCGTTGGAAGAGCAGCAAAGGCCAGTTGAGGCAAAATAAGCAGGGTTAATAAAGCTTTCATTCTTACTCCTTAAGTCTTCTGGAAAAAGTTATTGCATCCGGGCAAATGATCCAGCACCACATATTTTTCACGATATAATCCCCCGGTTAGAAACCTATTGTCCATATCAAGGGCGCCATTGTAAGTTATTGATGGAAAATATAACTACAGAGCAACATTTACTACACGCGCCCCAGCAAACCAATGCTTCTTTTCTTCCTTAAAAAATGCTGTCAGAGTCTATTTCGAGGAAGGTGTTTATGCTTGAACCGGAAGAATTGAATAATTGGTTAAGTGAGCATGTTAGGGCCGCGACATCCACTGACGAAGCATTAAGTTTTTTTGATTCCTTAGAAGCTGTACCTTTAGAAATGATGTCAGGACTTTGGAAAGGTGCCGAGATAAAAACCAATCATCCTTTAAATGGAAAGTTAAAAAATTTAGGTTGGTTCGGTAAGGCCTTCATTACTTCAGATAGAGTTCATCCCCTTGTTTTCAAAAATCATCATGAGAAACTTTATTCTTTAAACACTAAGTTAATTCCCTCTAGATTGATGAATATAGTCTCGACAAGAAATATTGAGTTTCTGAAACCCTTCATTAAATCAGGCCCATTTCTTAAGACTAAACAACCAACTGCGAGATTGAGGATGACTCACTTTCGTGGAGTGCCCACTACTACTATGATCTATGATTTTCTGCCGATTAATGATGTCTTTAGAAAAATCGATCAAGACACCGTCATGGGTCTGATGGATATGCGGGATATGGAAGAGCCTTTCTTCTTTATTTTGAAGCGCCAAAAGTCACCGGGAATTTTCTTGGAAGAGCTACTATGAATGCTATCGATTATCTAATTGAGGAGCATAACTCACATCGCAAACTTTTAAAGAACATAGAAAAAGAAACTTATCTTTTTGAAAAATTCAGAGAAGAACTTATCCATCACGTCAATATTGAAGAAGCGATACTCTATCCAAGTCTGCTCAAAGTTCCAGCATTGGAGATCATCACTCGAGCTGCCTGGGAAGAGCATAACCTCATTATGCAGCTTGTTCAGGAAATCGACCAAACCCCAAAAGATAATGAGATCTGGCCCTCAAAGGTCATTGCCCTTAAGAGGCTGGTTCTGAATCATATCGATGATGAGGAAGTTGATTTATTTCCCAAAATCAGGGCCATGGCCTCACCTGAATTTCTCTCTGAAATAGGAAAGCAAATGGCCTATCAAAAAAAGAGTATCTCTTCTGAAGAAATTATCTATCCAGAGGAGTAAGGGGCAGTATGTGTGAGCTTCTGGGAATGTCGAGTAATCACAGAACAACAATTAATCTCTCTTTAACTACCCTTGCCCAACGGGGGGAGAATCCGAAGCTACATGGTGATGGTTGGGGTGTTGCCTTTTATGAGGGCAATGATGTTCGTCTCATTAAGGATTCTGGTGAAGCCAAAAATAGTCAATGGGTGGAACTTATCAAAGCACAAGAGATTCACAGTCACGATGTTATAGCTCATATCAGAAAGTCCACCATCGGAGAGGTTTCTTACCGCAATACCCATCCATTCATCAGAGAGCTCTGCGGAAGAGTTCATACCTTTGCTCACAATGGAACTCTGAAGGATATTGCGAAGAACGCCCTATATAAAAGTACCTACTATCGGCCAGTGGGTACCACCGATTCCGAATATGCCTTTTGCTTATTGATGGATAGAATGAAAGTTATCTGGAAAGAAAATGATCATATTCCTTCTCTGGAGAGCAGAATGGAGATCATAAAACAATTCACCGACGATATGAAAAAGCTTGGAACTCTGAATTTCCTTTATTCTGATGGTGAAACTCTTTTTGCGCACGGACATCAAAGGCATGACCCCATTACTGAGAAAGTAGAATGGCCAGGACTTCATTATGTTCAAGTCATCTGCGATAGAAGAGAAAGTGGTTTTGAAGAAAGTAGTAAGTCCAGTATTTCTCTTAAGGGCGTTAATGATATTGTTACTCTCTTTGCCAGCGTTCCCCTTAATGAGGATAACTGGCGCCCCTTAGAAGAAGGCCAGATTATGGCAGTGACTAAGGGAGAAATAAAAGTATCTGCTTCTTAACAACCTTGATGGTTTATGAGACACTCCTAAGCTCAACAGACATGGAGTGAATTATGGCCTTATTTGAGAGCCTTCTGGATCGTAGTCAGTCTAAATGCGAATTATGTGGAAAAACCGAAAGTTTGTCTCTATATGCGATTCCCCCTGTGAATAAAACCGATGAAAACAACTCCATTATCGCCTGCGATATCTGCCAGGACCAAATAAACAACTCTGAAAAAATGGATACCAATCACTGGCGCTGCTTAAATGAAAGCATGTGGAGTGAATATCTGCCGGTTCAGGTAATGTCCTATAGAATGCTCTCCCTTTTGAAGTCAGAAGTTTGGGCCCAAGACCTTTTAGAGCAGCTCTACTTAGAAGAGAGTGCCCTGGAGTGGGCCAAATCTGGTCTTCCAGCAGAGGAAGAAATCGATAGCTCTGCACCAACTCTTGATAGTAATGGCACCCGACTTATGGAAGGGGACTCGGTTACCCTTATTAAGGATTTGGACGTGAAAGGAGCGGGATTTACTGCGAAGAGAGGAACACTGGTAAGAAACATCAGTCTTACCAATAATCCTAAACATATTGAAGGCAAAGTTAACGGGATTCAAATCGTACTAGTGGCGAACTTTCTTAAGAAGGCCTAGCCTCCTTTACCAGCTTCCATGACATTCTTAAATCTGAGCTCTTTGATCTCGATGTAAATTTCATTGGTTCTTTGAGAATTTAAGCGCCAAGTCTCTCTTTCTTCTGGAGAGATCCCGCCCTTTCTACTGGCAAAGGCCTTGTGCTCTTTTTTAAGAACGGTAAGTTCTTTTTTGAGAGTTTCCATCTTCTTTTTATCTTCTTGGCTGAGCCACTGACCGTCTTCCATTTTCTTCCTTATAAATTTGTTATTTCCATGTATTGAGCAAACAGGTATTGCCCGAGACCCAGCAGCGCTCTTCAGTGCAAAAGCGTCTTTGTATCTGAACTTCGGTCCCCCTAAAGACCAGACTCATGGTAACTAGTCCACCGTTTTCTTCTCTTTCTGGATGATTCCCCATAAAGAAGCCTTCTTGGCGTTCAAACTGATCCTCCGGGGATAACAAAAAGCGAGCTAACCGGGGGTTCATAAACTCAACCATGAGTTTTCTGTCAGAGCGAAAAAAGAAGTCAATTGAGCATTTTTCACCAATATCATTGACTCCTTCATGCCGATAAAAAGGGATATAAGACCGCAGGGCATCCACCGCATTCGCCAGAGATAAGCCGGGGAATAAAAGAATAAGGCCATAAAAAACGAGTTTTTTCATAGAACCACTATAAAGGAATGCTTAGGAAATTTACAAGATGATTAAATTAGGCGGACAAAAGCTCTGCAGCAATCGCTAGATAAACAGAGCAAGTTTTGCTAAGATTCTGGAAAAATACACTGGACGGAGAAGACACATGGGAAGCTTAAAAGACGAACTGCTTAAGGCCGGACTCAAGGCAACTCAAAAACCAAAGGCCCCTAATGAAAGGGAGCAGATTAAAAAGAAGCAAGTCACTGAAGCCGTTATTCATCAAGAACAGCGGAACTTTTGTGAAGAATGCCAACTGGTACGTCCGGATGTAGAACTTTATTATCACCGTAACCCAACTACTGAAGCCGAATGGATCTGCGTAAAATGTGCTGATCAATTAAAAATTGCGGATACCTTCCGACAAACTGCTCAAAGTGATACATCAATCAAAAAAATGTTTCGCAGAGAGCATGGCGCCACTCGTAGCCCTTCGGACTTCAAAGTGCAGAAGTTTGACAAGCCTAAGGGCCCAATCAACGGAAATCGATAGATTATTCCTATAGGTTTTACAAGACTACACAACGTGTCTTAACTTTCCTGACTTTCAGGAATATAGATGAGCTCGTTTTGACTTTTAAACTTACAGGAGATCTCCATGAATAAGCTTATCCTGGCCATCCTGGCCTTCTGCATTTCTGGGGCCCAGGCCGCAGAGATTAATGTTCTTGAAACCAACTATAGAAGTGTTCATGATTATCCAACCCAAGTTCACTCTCGATTTGCTGTCGATTTGGACACTCATGAAGGGTATGTGAATGTGGAAGCTCTTGAAGAAAGAGTTATCTCTAGTGGCTCTCCCCGCTCGCCCATGCCAAATAGAATGACAGTGGTGGTTTTTTCAGACCAAGTTAAGGTCGATGGACTAATGCTTATGGGTGACAAGATTATCTATCGTGGAGAAACTGCTGATGTTGAATGTGGAAAACTGGGAGTAAGTCGCGTCTTTAAAAGACCAACGATTTACTTAAATGGGAATTGCAGCCTATCTTCTAGAATCGTAAAAAACAGAGATCAAAGAAAAGTAGTTGTTAAACTTATTACTAAGTAAATTCACTAGAGGGAAGCCTGACTATGTTAAGCCTTCCCTCTCTCATAATAAAAGGTAAATGATTAAGCCCTATAAAAGCTCCCTCCTTGAAGGTTCAGTAGTAAAGTCTCTTCTTAAGCTTTCCATTCCTATCGTTCTGACAAATATTTTGCAGTCGACCTACCAACTTACAGATATGTTCTGGGTTGGCAGAATTGGAGCTACAGCGGTTGCGGCCGTCTCGCTTTCCTTCCCTATCATTTTTCTGCTGACTTCTCTTGGTGCAGGCTTCTCTATTGCAGGAACTGTTCTGGTCGCTCAGTACACAGGACAAAGATCCTTTTCAAAAGTAAATCTTATTAGTGGGCAAGCCTTCTTTGTCATGACGTTATTCTCCTTTTTCATATCCATTATCGGTTACTACCTTACTCCTTCAGTTATAAATCTTATGGGAGGAGATAAGGAAATGAATGATCTTGCCATCGATTATTTGCAGATCTCCCTTTATGGATTATTTTTCACCTACTCCTACGTGATGTTTCAATCCCTCTTTAGAGGAGTCGGAAATGTCAGAGCACCTCTTATCATTGTTCTCATAACCATCACTCTCAACTTTATCCTGGATCCTCTTCTTATTACAGGTTGGGGTCCCTTTCCCGCATATGGTGTCAACGGTGCCGCTTATGCCACTATCATCACCCAGGGTATCGCGGCGGTCTTGGGTATTTACCTGATGGTCAAAGGTCAATCCGGCCTTCATCTAAAGTGGCATCATCTAAAACCAGTTGCCCATGAGATACATCAGATCATAAAATTGGGGCTTCCTGCTTCTGCTGAACAATCAACCCGTGCTCTCAGCATGATGCTGATGATGTTCATTGTAGCGAGCTTTGGGGTAACAGGAACCGCTGCTTACGGGGTAGGTGCTCGTGTCCTGAGTTTTGTCATCATTCCTTCCCTCGGCTTCTCCATGGCAACCTCTACCATCGTTGGGCAAAATATCGGGGCTTCCCAAAATGAGAGAGCAAGAAAATCTGCTTATGCTGCCTGTGGGATTATTTTCGGAACACTCACTGCTATCGGTATCGTTCTGATTTTCAGTGCCCATCACCTCATGGAGATTTTTATTCCTAATTCTCCCATCGTTCAGGCCGAGGGAGCTCGGTTTATACAGATTATCTCTCTCACCTTCGGCCTTATTGGAGTTCAACAAGTGGTAAGTGGAGCTTTAAGAGGCGGAGGTAGTACTTTGAGTGCAATGCTATTGGCGATGACCACACTTTGGGTTTTCAGATTTCCCCTTGCATACGTACTTTCAAATCATACTTCCTTAGAAGTTGAAGGTGTTTGGTGGGCCTTTTGTATCAGTAATATCTTAGCAGGAATACTATCCTGGCTCGTCCTCAGTCGAAGTGATTGGGTTAAAGATGTGACAAGTCCAATGGTGGGAGAGAATTTTTAAGAGAGAGGAATTATGGCAGTAAAGGTTGATCCCTTATTCATTTGGCTATTAACTCTAATATCTCCTCCATGAAGCTGAAGAATTTGACGAGAAATATAAAGTCCTAATCCTAGTCCACTAACTTCATTAGCAGAAACTGCTCTCTCAAAACGATCAAAGATGAGAGATATCTTTTCACTTGAAATCCCCATGCCTTCATCTTTGATATGAAGAAGTAACTCATTGTTTGTTTTCTCGAGCCTGATTTCAATTGGCCTTTCATTTCCATATCTAATGGCATTGAGAATAAGATTTGAAATAACCTGCTCAATCCTCAAGGAATCTATCAGGATATCGATCTTATCCTGAGGTTTTATAACTGAAATGTTTGCCAGTGAATGAGGACGCATTCTCTCAATAACCTCTTCCAATAGGCCAGTGAACTCAACCATCGACTTCTGAATACTCATTTTACCTGTTCGAAGACGCGAGATATCCAACATATCGTCGACCAACCGGGTAAGACGACTTGTATGCTTCTCTATATGTTCTGAGAAAGCGTCCACCCGCTCCTTATCATAGGCCAAGACTCCTTTTAATCTAACAACACGTGAGAACATTTGAGATTGGAGTTTAAGAGATGTCAGAGGTGTCTTGAGTTCATGACTAGCAATAGAGATGAACTCATCTCGCGCATTTACAGCATTCGAAAGTTCTTCCTGAGCTTGTTTTTGTTCATGAATATCTGTCCAGGTCCCATAATACTTAATGACATTGCCACTCACATCCCGATAGGGATTTCCCTGGGAGAGAAACCATTTATAGCTCCCATCTTTTTGCTTCACTCTGAATTCGAAAGAGACTGGTATTAGGCACTCTCTACAACTTTGCCACTCAGAGCTTACCTTTTCCTGATCGTCTGGATGAATAAAATTAAACCATCCCCAGGCAAGCATGTCCTCAACTTTATGTCCTACTATCTCGCTAAAGCGATGGCTAAAGTAGTCCGCAGATCCATCAAGATTTGTTCTCCAGATTCCTTGAGGGATAGCTTCAGTGATTTTTTTGAACAACTCATTCTGCATTTCAAGAATTCGTTCCGCTTCAGTTTTTTCATGAATATCGGTATCTGTTCCAAACCATTTTATAACTCTACCTTCACGGTCCTTGATGGGAACAGCGCGTCCTAAATGCCAGCGGTACATGCCATCGCTTTTTCTCTTTAGTCGATACTCGTTTTCGTAAAATTCTCCGGAAGCAATCGACTGATTCCATCTTTTTCGAGTTTGCTCCATATCGTCTGGGTGAACAATTTCATCGTTTTCCCAACCTCTTTCAAAAGTTGAGCCAGTGTAATCATACCAAACCTGATTATACCAATCTAAGAATCCATCAGAACGAGCTGTCCACACGATTTGAGGCATTGATTCTGCTAAAGATTGGAATTGCCTTTCACTTTCAATGATAGATTCTTGTCTTTTTGCTTCTCTTTCCGCCTGCTTTACAAGCATCCAGGATTTTACGGTACTCAGAAGAATGTGAGCCGAGACAGGATAGCTTAGATAAGCGTCGGCTTCAGCTTTCACCTTAAGCAATTCATCAGAAATGATAATATTGGCACTCGTTAAGCTTAAAGGGCCAAATTCTTCATATTCTGTGATTGTAACAAGAGGTTTTACGGCAAGTTTAATTGCTTCTTGGATATTACATGCTTCAACAACAGCAAATCCACCCCGCTCAAGGACTATCCGCAGGTTGAACCTGACGTCCGAATTGCTGTGTAAGAGAAGAACATGCTCTGACATATAAAAATATTACTCTTGAATGAGTTACTATTCTTATCTATTACCAAAGCGGGCCGAAAGAGCAAGTGTATATTGAGAATCATACTCTCCTTCAGCATTTCTTATTAATGTGGCCCCTGCATTTAAAGCAAAGTTGGAATGAAAAGCGAATTGAAGCCCTGCTCCAGCATAAGGATCAACTCGTAGAGGATTATCTTTAGTTTCGCTTACTCCAGCAGTGATAATCTTGGTCGCTCCCTGACTGGCCCTGCCCCCAGCTCTAAGATAAAATCCAATATAAGAACCGATAGGTATAGTACTTCTGAGACCCAGACTTGCTCTCTCTGCATGATCTTCAATCACTTGATCTAAAGCTGGGTAATCCTTTCTCGACTTAGCTGTTGTATATTCAAGTTCTCCTGAAAGAAAAGTTGTCCCATATAAGGCGCGGGCCCCATAAGTCGCACGAGTGACATAACGAGCGGGCTCGGGGTATCTGACCAAAGTTGTCTCAACACCATAGAGTGGCTCAAAGGTGAGCTTGGCATCTGCAGCGAGGACGGAGTAAGAGGATGCTGCAATAAAAATAGCAAGTATGGTTTTTTTCATAAATCCATTCTAATCCACATCTCTATCAATGAAAAACCGGAAAAAGAGTCACTGTTTTATCACCTTCAGGATCTGAACCTAATGAATTTATAGACCTCCATCGCCATCAACACCGTAGCCGATAAGGCCAGAAGCCGCGTCCATTCCACGAGTTCTACAGGAGAGAGACCCACTACTTCTGCGACACTCGGAATATACATGCAGGCGATATGGAAAAGTTGGGCAGCAATTGTTCCAAAAAGAAGAATTGGGTTATTTAAGGGATTCATGGCAAAAAGAGATTTTTTTTCTGAACGGCAATTACCTACCATCATATTCTCAAAGAGAACCATGAGGAGAAGGGTATAATTTCGAGCTTGTGAGAGCTCCATTCCAGACTTTAAAAAGTCCTGAAACTGCCAGAAGGAAACTCCACCAATTACTAGTGCTGAGAGAAAAACTCTCTCTATCATTAATCTGTCAAAGATAGGCTCATCGGGATGTCGGGGAGATCGTTTAAGCTCATCTCCTTCACCTGGTTCGAAGGAAATTCCAATGTGCTGAATACTATTAGTCACTAGGTTTAACCAAAGCAATTGAATAGCAGTGAGCGGAAGAGGAGTGTCCAAAACAAGGCAAAGACTGAACATGAAAATTTCCGCGACACCGGTAGTAACCAAAAGGCTCACAACCTTTCTAATATTGCTATAAGCAATTCGCCCCTCTTCTATTCCTGAAACAATGGAAGAGAACTTATCATCGGTAAGAATGAGATCAGCCGTCTCCTTGGCAACATCAGTTCCACTTTTACCCATGGCAATTCCCACATTCGCCTTCTTTAAAGCGGGAGCATCATTGGCGCCATCACCAGTGACCGCCACAAAATGAGAGTTATCTATCAGATGAGTAACAATTTCTAATTTCTGCTTGGGTTCAACTCGAGCAAAAACTCGAGCGCCATCTATTAACTTTCTTTTAGAACCTTCATCACTTTCTTTTAACTGAGGTCCAGTCACAACTTGATCTTGGGAACTAGCTAGTCCTAATTCTTTAGCAATGGCCAAGGCCGTTTTAGGATGGTCTCCAGTTACCATTGCAACTTGGATACCTGCCTCATGGCAGGCGGCCACTGCATCAAGAGCATCTGATCTTAGGGGATCCATCATTCCTACAATTCCATAAAAATGTAGGTTACTAAGCTGATCTATCAGTGGTTGGTCTTTGTTCAAAGACTCTCCTCCTGCGAGAGCAAGAACTCTTAGACCTTCCTCTGCCATAGCATCTGCCTGAGCTATGATAATATCCTTATTGCCGACGTCAGAAAGTGTAAGAATTTTCTCTAAGGCTCCCTTAACTGAAATGATACATCTTCCAGTTTCCTTAAATTCATGAAGAGAAGCTGCAAACTTGTTCTCAGGTTCATAAGGGATTTCCTGAACAACTTTATAGTTTTGATGGAAGTCATCTGGATGCTGTCCAGCTTTATGAGAAAGTACCAAAAAAGCCAAGTCTACTGCATCTCCGCTTCCCTTCCAGCTATCATCCTTTCTATAAAGCTGGGCCTCATTGCACAGAACTCCTCCTCTTAGGAGAAGATATAACGACTCTCGCAATTGAGATTCATCTTTGGTGAAATGAACTCGGCCTTCAGGACTCAAACCCGTACCACTCACCATAAGTGAGTCTTGTTCAGGAAAAGCAATTTGCTTCACGGTTAATTGATTGACGGTCAAGGTTCCCGTTTTATCGGTAGCAATGAAGGTACATGACCCCAATGATTCAACCGCCGGAAGTTTTCTCACGATGACATTTCTTTTGGCCATCTTCCGACTTGCAACGGCCAAAGCAATAGTTAGGGCGACTGGAAGACCTTCCGGAATAGCAGAAACTGCTAAGGCAACACTGAACATCAGGATTTCATGCCATCCTTGTCCCTTGTAAAAAAGATATAGGGCCATCGCAATCGTTACTAAGACAAAATAGAAAGTGAGCTTCTTAGTAAAAATCTCCATGCGAATAATAAGAGGTGGCTTAGCAGATTCACTAAAACTAATGGCTTCAGCAATTTTACCTAGTTCGGTAGAAAATCCCGTTCCAACCACGACTCCTCTTCCGCGCCCTTTGATGACTATCGAACCACTGTAGGCCATATTTTTGCGGTCACCAAGACTCGCCTCTTTCTCAGGTTTAAGGCTAACATTTTTTGCAACAGCTAAAGATTCTCCCGTAAGAAGGGATTCATCGACTTCCAAATTTTGCAGGCCCAAAAGACGAATATCCGCTGGAACCTTATTTCCTGACTCAAGAGTTATAATATCTCCCGGGACTAATTCTTCCGCATCGATTTCAAAAGACTCTCCTTCCCGAATAACAACGGCCTTGGTTGCACTCATCTGTTTTAAGGCGAGTGCACTTTTCTCGGCTCCATACTCCTGAATAGTGCCAATAACTGCATTAATAATGAGCACTAATAGTATAAAAAATGCGTCGGTATAATCTCCAAGGGAGACGGCTACGATCCCAGCAAAGGCAAGAACATAGATTAATGGGTCCAGAAACTGATGAAAGAAAATGCTGGGAATGGTCTTAGGAGGATTAGAAGGAAAGATATTGCGTCCATATTTATCTAAACGCTGCTTGGATTCATGTGGGGAGAGACCAGATGGTTTAGTCTTTAGATTCTGAAGCAGTTCATCAAGCTCAACAGCATGCGGTGGTAATTGCTTATTCATTTTTTTCCTAGCTCCCTCTATCATCCTAGCAGTACTTATTTAAACTTGAGTTGATGAATATCATGCTCTGATGAACTGCTATATATACCAGTAAATCTTAGTTCTTTCTTGAGGGAGATAAGACTTAATTTGTATTTAATTTGGTCTGATCTGGCGTGTCTAGTTACTTCGCCTTTGCGTTACTTAGAAAGATTGTGAGTCGCTTTCTTAGGGAGTAATCTCAGAATCAAGGAGATTCTATGTTAAAATTCTTCACCTTGATTTTCGGTTTAATATCGACCTCAGTTATGGCCTTTAGTGATCCTCAACTGGCCTATTCCTTACAAGAAAAGGGAAAAGCTGTCATCCTCGATATAAGAGAGCTGGATGAATTGAAGCAAGGAATGGTTAAAGAGGCCAAGTGGTTTCCCCTGTCCCACTTAGAGAACAACCAGAATTGGCCAAAGATGTTTAGACTATTAGTAGAAAACAAAAAGGTCTATCTCTACTGTCGAAGCGGAAGACGAGTAGAAAAATTTAAGGCAGCTTTAAAGCAAGAAAATCTCCCTGGTGCAGAAAATCTTGGTGGCTTTGCTGAGCTCTCCCAAATTCTTCCCACTAGCATGCCCTAAGCTAGTAAGTTTTTATTTAATTCAATAAATTTCCTTCAATGTCAGGATTTGTGAACTTGTTTTACCTGACAAATAGCGACTCCTAAAGCCACAATCACCTCTCACAAACATTTATGCTAGGAGATACCCGTGGAAATAAGAAAGCTCAATGAGCTGAAGGCAACGAATCCATATTTGCGCTTAGGAACAGATGTGACCGAGCTAGAAAAATCGATTCAAACCTTGGGTCTTATTGCTCCTTTAGTGATCTCTCCCGACAATGTCATCCTAGCTGGGGCCCGTCGTTATCAGGCACTCCTAAATCTCGGCCATACGGAAGCACCTGTTATGGTGGTGGATAGAAACTCACTGGAAAAAGAACTAGTTTCTATAGATGAAAACCTAGTCAGAAAAGATCTCTCTAAAATGGAGATTGAATCTCATCTGAGAAGGGCCAAAGCCATTTATCAAGAACTCAATCCTGAGCCAGTAGTAACTCAAAGTTCTATTGAGACCACAGAAGAAAAGCAGGAAGAAGAGAAGAAAAAAGTGGTCTTACCTGCTGAAAAATTTCTTCATATGGTCTCGGAAAAAACGGGTCTTTCTCCTCGCCAAATTCATGAGGCCATTAACCGAGATGAAATGGCCGCACCCGTGGTTAAAGAGGCCCGCCTCAATGGTGAGCTTTCTATGAGTCAAACCAATGAGATCATCAAACTCAATAAAGAAGATCAACAAGAGGCGATTGAACACATTAAAGATCTCCCAGTGAGGGAAATTAAAAAGTTTGTAAAATTAGCCAAGGTTCAAGGGGTTCAGGAGGCCATCTCTGCTACTCCTAACCTACCTCATCAGAAAGAGTTCCTCGAGATCGATATGGGGCTAAAAAAGCTCATTAAAAGGCTAAAACAGCTCCAAATTGAAGGCATTATTATGGAGAGCTTCCCCAAAGCGACCCAGGAGCTTTTGAGCGAATTGATGGCCATTTCTGAGGGAGATGACTTTCTTCCTCACTCAAATAGGTCTAATGAGCTAGAATCTCTCCAATAACTATAATGGTCATAGATATTGTCTATGACCCTATAGAAATCAAAGATTAGATAAAAATTGCGTTCTATACGATTATCCTTACGTGAACATTTTCCAAATGTAAGGAGGTCTAAATGAACACATTGATCAATACCAAGGTTCCAGAATTTAAGGTCCAGGCCTATCACGAAAACTCATTCAAAACCGTGACTAATAAAGACCTGGCCGGGAAATGGGCCATCTTTTTCTTCTACCCAGCTGACTTTACTTTTGTCTGTCCAACTGAGCTAGTCGACGTTGCAGAGAAGTATGAAGAATTCAAAAAGATGGGAGTAGAAGTTTACTCAGTTAGTACTGATACTCATTTCACCCATAAAGCGTGGCATGACACTTCGGATTCAATTAAAAAAATCAATTACCCCATGCTAGCTGATCCAACCGGTGCACTTTCAAGAGCTTTTGGTGTTTATATCGAAGAAGAAGGTCTTGCTTACCGGGGAACCTTCCTGGTTGATCCAGATGGCGCCATTAAGCTAGCCGAAATTCAAGACAATGGAATTGGACGAAATGCTGAAGAGCTTATGAGAAAGGTTCAGGCCGCTCAGTTCATTCGTAAAAATCCAAATGAAGTCTGTCCAGCTAAGTGGAAACCAGGTAGCGAAACACTTAAGCCGGGTCTTGATCTGGTAGGTAAGATTTAATAAAGCCGTGATGCTAGTGAGGTAGTTTATGTTAGACGCGAATATTATCGAACAACTTAAGAACGTATATAAGGTCCTGGATCATGAAGTGACTTTAGTAGTTTCTCGCTCACATCATGAGAGACAGAAGGATTTAATTCAACTAGTGGAAGGATTACTTTCAACTTCTGAAAAACTTCTCATGAAAGAATCTGAAGAGTACTCAGAGGTACCCAAGCTTGGCCTGGAGTACCAGGGAAAACCCACCGGTATTACGTTTCTAGGAGTTCCCGGCGGACATGAATTCACTTCACTAGTACTCGCTATTCTGAATACCGATGGAAAGGGTAAACTTCCTGATGAGGCCATCATTAATCGCATCAGAAGACTTAAGGGTCCAATTGAGTTAAAAACTTTCATCTCACTTACCTGTGAGAATTGCCCTGAAGTTGTTCAGGCCCTCAATCTACTGAGCCTGTTTAAACTGGATTTCAGTCATACCATGATAGACGGTGGGCTGGTCCAGGATGAAGTTACTCGTCTTGGCATTCAGGGAGTTCCCAGTGTCATGAGTGGAGATCATCTCATTAGCTCTGGAAAGATCGGGATGGTTGAGCTTATAGCAAAACTAGAAGAAGAATTTGGTATCGATAATTCTATCGAAATCGATGTCAAGAATCTCGACCTGGGCAGATTTGATGTGGTAGTCGTTGGTGCCGGTCCAGGAGGAGCTTCTGCCGCCATTTATTCCGCGAGAAAAGGTCTTAAGACCGCAATCATTGCTGAAAGAATTGGAGGACAAGTTCAAGATACCAAAGGCATTGAGAATCTTATTTCAGTTAAATACACTGAGGGCCCGCAGCTAGCGGCCCAACTCTTCCAGCATATCTCGGCCTACGACATAAAGCTCTTGGAGCATCGTCGGGTGAAGTCTGTGGGAAAGGGTTTGATCAAAAAAATTGAGCTGGAAAGTGGTGAGCACCTGGAGACTAAATCGCTCATCGTTGCCACCGGAGCCAAATGGCGTGAGATGGGTATTCCCGGGGAGAAAGAATATCTCGGCCGAGGTGTGGCCTTCTGTCCTCACTGCGATGGACCTTACTTTAAAGGAAAAGATATTGCCGTTGTGGGAGGTGGTAATTCTGGGGTGGAAGCGGCCATCGATTTAGCTGGGATTGTAAAATCAGTTACGGTCTTTGAGTTTATGCCAACTCTCAAGGCGGATAAAGTGCTCGTGGATAAGCTAGAGTCTTTACCTAATGTTCGCGTTATCAGAAATGCCAAGACCACTAGAGTGATTGGAGACAATGGTAAGGTCACTGCTCTTGAATATGAAGAACGAGACACAGGCATAATTAAAGCTGTAGAACTCGAGGGAGTTTTTGTCCAGATTGGTCTTCTACCTAATAGTTCTTTTATCAAGGATGTAGTGGAAACAAATAAATTTGGTGAGATCTTAATCGATGAAAAATGTCGCACTAATGAACCCGGTATTTATGCCGCAGGAGATGTAACCAATGTTCCCTATAAGCAAATCATTATTGCCATGGGAGAAGGGGCAAAGGCAGGACTCACTTCCTTTGAAGATATAATGCTCAAGTAATTTCACTCTGTCAGGGAGGTAGGCAATACCTCTCTGACAGGCTAAAATACACGCACTATGAAAAGTGTAAAAAATATCAAAAGTGGTCTCCTCTCTCGTCAGTATTCTTTTGCGAAGATGGCGATCAAGGCAAGTGCCGGAGCTTTTTTTGCCGGTGATATGAGTCTCAAGGATAGATTAAAAAATGGACTCGAAAAGCAACTTGAAGAAATTGTCGCAGAATTAGGAATCATGAAAGGCTCGCTTATGAAAGCGGGTCAGATGCTCTCCCTCTATTCCAGTGCCTTCCTCTCTCCGGAAGCTCAAAAAGTTTTAAAGGTATTAGAGAATCAGTCCCACTTTCTGGAATGGGATGTGATAAAAAGAAGAATTCCAAAGGATTGGTTAGAAGAATTAGATATAAATCCAACTCCTCTGGCTGCTGCATCCTTGGGTCAAGTTCACTTGGCCACACCCAAAAACGGCGATCTCCCCTTTGTCATGAAGATTCAGTATGAGGGAATCAAAAAGGCTATTGATAATGATGTGCGCGCTCTCAAGTGGCTTTTATCTGCCTTAAATCTTCTTCCCAAAGATCTTGATCTCAGTGAGGTTTTCCAAGAGGTGAAGAACATGCTTCATCAGGAAACCGATTACCTGGCCGAAAGTGCCGCCACCAAAACTTTCAGGGAAATGATAAAAAATTATCCGCAATATGAAATACCTCTCGTGATAGAAAAGTATTCTCATGATTCCATTCTTAGTACCTCTTATCTAGATGGAGTATCTCCTCGATCAGCTGAAGCCCTTGCTCTGTCTCAAGAAAAAAGGGATAAGCTTGGAGCGGAATTTATGCGACTCTTTCTTCTCGAACTTTTTGAATGGGGCATGGTCCAGACTGATCCTAATTTTGGAAACTATCTTATACTCGACTATCAGGATTACCCACGCTGGGGACTACTGGACTTTGGGGCATCAAAAATTCCCCCTGACGATTTTTTGAAATCTTACAAAAACCTCATCTTATCCTGCGCCCTCTTAGACAGAGATCTTTATTTTAAGACGATTCATGAAATGGGCTATCTCTCTACATCCAAGACCAGTAACACTGACCTTTTATGGGAATATGCTAATCTTATTGCTGAACCATTCAAGGGTGGAGACTATGACTGGGGTAATTCTTCCATTCCGGATGAGATGTTTAAATTCATGCCGCGCTTAATGAAGGAAGTCTCTATTGGAAATCCCCCTAGCCATGCCATTTTCATCGATAGGAAAATTGGTGGGGTTTTCTTTATGCTAAAAGCCTTAGGAGCAAGAATCGACGCTCGAAAAATTCTCATGGAAACAATTGATTCCTAGTAGCGGAAACGGTTCATGATATTATGAGCGAGATTTGCACCAGGAAGAATGCGCGCCTTTAAAGCATCAAAATGAGAAGACTTCCCTACTTGCCTTGGCTGAACCCCTAACTTTTTCATTCTTCTTCTCATATGATGATTCATTCTCATGGCATTTGTAAGCATAAGTGTTTCATCAGTATGAAAGAGCATGGATAGAGAAATAGAAATATCCTCAGAACCGTTTTTCATATAGTGCCCAGAGCCAAAGGGTACATGCAGAACTTCTCCGGCATTGAACTGAAATTTCTGGGCAAGATGATCAACTTCTGGGTTAAGTGGAAGCCGTTTTTCATCATGATCGATTAAGGCTTCATACTCTTCAGCACTGATTACTCTGTGATCTAAAGGTGGAAAAACAGCAATCTCCTTGCTGCCACGAAATTGCATTAAGAAATTTGTATATTGATCAAACTTAAAAGGAGTTTGAGCATTGGGAGAAGCGATGAAGAGGTAAAGCATAGCGTCCTTGGCCTTAATGCCCTTCTTCTTCATCTTAATTAATTTTGTGAGGTCATATTCCAAATCACAGAAGAGATCTCTAAAGGAGGCATGCTCCTCGGGGTTCTTTACAGCAATATAGGAGTTTGAGACCTTGATAGACTCAATCGCCTCTTCCAACCGCAGTCCATGCTTATGATCCCCATTGCCTTTTGAGAATATCACCTGATGTTTAGGCAATTCAGGAAGAGCCTTAGAAAGGCTCTCCAGGCCCAAAGCAGGGTGATCCGCTAGCTTATGATTAAACTTCATGGGTTCTAGGTCGAACTTTATTTGCCCCAACTGAGGCCCAAAACACTCAAACACAGATACTCCAATGATTAAAATTTGGGGGGGTTATAGCACTAAGAATGAATCCGAAGAAATCAAGATTTTCGTGACGTGTTAAAAATACAGTGTTTTAAAATTTTTGAGGTATCACTTAACCCAGATTCCCCTTAAAATACTTTTATGAGCTTCCTTGTGGTCTTTAATGGACAATTCTCCCCCTTGGTTCACCCGAGCAATACCTCTGGTAGGTCCATCCCTATCGTCCAGCCCTTGGATAATCCTGAGCATATTGAAGAGTTTGAAGAAGTTCTAAGAGATTTTAAGGAGGAAGCCCCTAAGAAGGCCTTAAAGAAGCTCGAGATCTATGAGCAAGCTGCTAAGAAATTTGAGGAAGATAAGAAGCGCTATTATGCCAAAGACATTATGAGCTCACCAGTGCAGCTTATTTCAAAAGATGCTCCGGCCACAGAAGCAGAAATACTCTTCAAGCACAAGGGCTTTAGACATCTGCCGGTAGTCAATGATTTGAATGTCATCGAAGGGATGATTTCTTATTTTGAACTTAGCGGAGTCTTAGCAGGAAAAAGTTGTAAAGACATCATGGCCCAGAAGGTAATCGTTTGTGAGGAACATACCAGTATCAATGAAATTGCGATCATTTTGCTTAAGGAAAAGCTCAATGCTCTTCCGATTATAAATCATAAAAGAGAACTAGTAGGTATCATCACCCTTAGTGATATCCTGAAGTACGTAATCGAATCCACCTCCTTTCTCGGCCGAGGCTAATTAAAATAGTCAAAAATTAATGATCATAATCATAACTGACTATTGCTCCATATCAGTTTTGAAGCCCGGACAATTTTATATAGTCAATCTATGTATACTTCTTAACCGAAAGGAAATGTTATGAAAAAAAGTATCAGTGGATTACTAATTGGAACAAGTCTTCTGCTTTCGTCTGCGGCCATGAGCTCAGATATGATGGTTCGTATGAGGGCGATAAATGTGATGCCTGATGAATCAGGAAGCCCAACAGTTATTGGGGGTGATGTTCAACTCAATAATGCTTCTGTTCCAGAAATTGACTTCACTTACTTCTTTAATAAAAATTTTGCACTGGAGCTAATTCTTGCAACAACTACGCATGAAGCTTCGGCCACTAAGACGGCTTTAAATAATCTTGATCTGGGTGACGTCTCCCTGCTTCCTCCTACCTTAACCGCTCAGTACCATTTTGAAATGGGAAAATTTAAGCCATACGTGGGTGCGGGTTTAAACTATACCATTTTCTATGGCGCCGATCCTGGTATTGCAAAGAGTGTCCGATATGAAAATAGCCTGGGCTATGCCTTGCAATTAGGTGGAGACTACCAAATTGGAGACAATCTTTATCTGAACCTAGATATCAAAAAGATTTATCTCTCTACCGATGTTCATGTCTCAACCTATGCTAATGGAAGTGTGGACGCCGAAGTTGACATCAATCCATTGATTGTCGGTTTAGGTCTGGGATTCAAATTCTAATTATTACATCTCAGAGTGGTCGGGCTTCCCCACCACTCTGAGTGGCAGTTCTCTTGCAGAAGTATTTTTTATTACTTCCAAAGGAGAACTTATGCTGCCAGCAGATCAAACTAACCATACTCATCAAAGATCACAAGCACCCCTCCTAGATAAAAGTCATGGCCAATTCGCTAGTGGCAGTCTTACTTGCTCTCCTCAAGAGGCCTATCAAAGCTGTCAGGATTTCCTTTATGGGGAAAAAGTCCTCAGTCCTTTCTGATTCAAGCAGCAAGATGGGCCTGATGCCTATAAAAATTCAAGATCGTTATGAAAATGCAATAGGAGAAAAAATATGAAAACAGAACCAAGAAAACTCGCCATGATCACCGGAGCCTCCAGTGGGATCGGGTTTGAGCTGGCACGAGTCTTTGCAAAGAATAATTATGATCTGATTATCAATTCCAGCAGTAATTCTTTGATGGATAAAGTTGATGAGTTGAAGGATTTAGGCGTTGAAGTTACGGGAGTCATAGCGGATTTGGCCACTCGCGAAGGGGCCGAAGAATTATATATGAAGGCCAATTATGCTGGTAGACCCATCGATGTTCTGGTTCTCAATGCGGGAGTTGCAGTGGGTGGAGAATTTTTGGAAAATGATTTTGAAGATGAATTAAACCTCATGAATCTTAATATGGTTTATCTGGTTTATCTCGCAAAGAAAGTCATGAAAGATATGGCCCAGAGAAATGAAGGAAAAGTTCTTTTCACTTCATCTATTGCTGCTGAGATGCCAGGGCCTTATTACGCCACCTATGCGGCCTCAAAGTCCTTCGTGCAATCATTTGCCGAGGCCATTCGGTATGAAATGAAAGATACCGGCAGAAACATTACCGTCACTGCCCTTCAACCAGGACCTACGGATACGAACTTCTTTGAGCGCGGGAACATGGAGCACACGATGGTAGGAGAAAGTGACTCAAAAGATGATCCGGCCCAGGTTGCTCAGGATGGATATGAGGCTCTCATGAAAGGTAAGGATCATGTCATTGGGGGGTCGATTAAGAACAGTATACAGGCAGCGGCAGCTAAGGTTATGTCGGAGAAACAACGGGCCAGCATTCATGGGAACATGACAAAACCAGATTCGATGAAGCAATAAGACTAAGATCTTGGGAGATAGTCAATCTCCCAAGATCTGCAATATTAAATTTCTTCTTCGTCTTCGATACTCTCATCATTATTATTCAAAAGATCTTTAGGACTAGTGCGATTAGTAAGCTTACCGGCCATATTATCCAGGGCACGAAGAAGCTTATCACAGGCAGTCTCAATCGCCTGGTGGATATTATCTGCTTGGTGACTCACAACCAAAGGCTGATGATTGGCAATGCGGGCCTCTAGTAAGCAGCGCTTATCATCTGCAGCTACTTTCCCTGCATTCACATCCGAGAGGTAAACCTCAATCCGTGTAATAGCATTTTTATATCTTTCAAAATGCTCAGAAAGATTTCCCTGAACATAGCTAGTAAGATCTTCACTGCCTTCAATATGGTTGTCGGTATTAACTTGTATATTCATGTTTCCCCTTTTTTACTCTTGTAAACTCTCAGTAGAATCGATTCTATTCTACCGCTATTCCGTAAAGATTTATATCTTTTCTATCTGCGTACTGCACAATTATGATATGGATCAGCTTATCAACGCCATGCCAACATCTATAAGAGATACTTTACCATTATACCTAGGGCGGTGCAGGTTCCTAAGATGATGAAGAGGGAACTCTTGAATTTAAATTGCATCAGAAGCGCCACCAGGCAGATCCCGACTGCGTAGAAATCCACAGACGATAAATCAGGATACTCAAATTCAAGCGGCCCCGTTTTAACGTCAAAAGATTTTAGAAAAAGGGCCTTTAAAGCAAACCATAGCGAAAGATTAAAGATGACTCCCACAACAGAAGCCGTAATTGCTTGAAGAGCATCAGAAAATGCTTTCTGACCTCGAATGAATTCTACATAGGGAGCAAAGGTAAATATCCACAAAAAGCAGGGAGCAAAGGTCATCCAGGTTGTTAGTACAGAACCAATGAAGGCAGAGAGATAGGGAGAGGCGAGATCCGGAAAACGATAAGATCCCATGAAGCCGACAAATTGAACCGTTTGAATAAGGGGACCAGGAGTGGTTTCTGCCATGGCCAGTCCATCCAGCATCTCTACACCTTGGAGCCAACCATAAACTTCCACAGCTTTCTGTGCCACATAACTCAAGGCCGCATAGGCCCCACCAAAAGTGACCATGGACATTTTACTAAAAAAAAGATTCAAAGCATGAAAAGTTGAATCAGCTCCGAAGATAAAAAGAGTTAGTAAAATGGGAACTACCCAGACGAAGCTCCATACTGAAAGAGTTATAATTGTTCCTCTTAAAGGTGGAAGAACAATTGCATTAACCTCAGAAGCTGAATCATGTCGATAAAAAAGCTTACCGTATAAAACTCCTATCACGGCCGATAGTACAACAACTACAGGGAAGGATAGATTGAAAAAGAAAAGAGCAATAAAGGCGAGAATCGCCATCGTCCAGTAGAAGGAATTCTTAAGTGATTTTTTGGAGATTCTGTAAAGAGCTGCTGTGACCACAGCAATGATTGCCGGCTTAACTCCATAAAAGATGCCTTGAACAAAGGGAACATCATGGAAGATCACATAGAGATAAGATAATAAAAGAATGGATAAAAAGCCCGGCAAGATAAAGAGGCCACCAGCAATTAGCCCTCCCCTCCATCGGTTCATAAGCCAGCCCATATAAGTAGCTAACTGTTGGGCCTCTGGCCCAGGCAGAAGCATACAGAAATTTAGAGCATGAAGAAAGCGCTCTTCAGAGATGAGCTTTTTGTCCTCGACCACCAGCTTGTGAATGACAGCAATTTGCCCAGCAGGTCCACCAAAACTATGAGCCGCTACATATGACCAGACTTTCCACTGCTCTTTGAGAGTAATTTTCTCCATACTGTTCACCTGCCTTGATAACTATCAAGTTACGATAATCACCAACGACCGTCAAACAGAGGGTAATTCAACTATGAAAGTAGAACCTTTACCAAGCTCACTTTTAACACTCAAAGTGCCTCCGTGACCTTCAACAATTCTCTTCGAAATGTAAAGGCCAAGCCCCAATCCACTAATATTATTATGTGAGATGGCCCTCTCAAATCTATTGAAAATGATCTTTAATTTACTTGGATCAATACCCATCCCTTGATCGATGACAAGAATCTTAACCGATTTTTCATATTTAACGATCTTAATAAGAATTGGTTTTCCTGAAGCGTACTTGAATGCATTAATTAAAAGATTGGTCAGAACTTGATCCAGTCGAAATTGATCAGCACTTATTACTATATCTTGAGGAGATTCTAGATTAATTTCACATTGAGCGTATCTGGCCTGATCTTCTAATCTATCGACAACCTGTTCAACAAGGTTTTTGAGATTTATAGTATCAAAGGTAAAACTAATTCTTCCAGCTTCTATCTTAGAGACATCTAAAAGATCTTCAACTAATGCAGTTAGCTTATCTACTTGTTTGAGAGAGATTTCTGTGGACTTGCTTATTTTCGAAATCAAATTATGAGCGTCCTCTCTTTTTAAATTTCTTTGAGATAGTTGTAGTTGCAACTTAAGGGAAGTCAGAGGTGTTTTCAACTCATGAGAAGCAATGGATAAGAACTCATCTCTAGATTGAATGGCTTTTCTTAAAGAAATTTCATCATTTATACGTTGAGTCGTATCGACTAAAAGAAGGAGATATCCCATGGAGAAATCATTACCGATGATCTCTGTAACAGTTAAATCAAAGTAGCGTTTTCCATTTTTCAATTCTTTGGAAATTTCTTCAACCCTATCTGATTTCAAGATGAGACCAGGCAAAATATCCCGGATGTTTATTCCTATTGTCTGATGCTCAGACATACCAAACATTTCTGAAGAGGCCCTATTTAATGCTAAAATTTTTCCTTCTGCATTTACAGTTACTATCCCAATTGGAGCGGCATCAAAGAGTTTTTCAATATACTCCTTAGTAGGTGAGGCATGATTGGTCTTTAAAGCTGAAATTGAACTTAGCTGTGAATTGAGTTCATTATTTATCGCTTTGACCTTTCTTTGCTTAAAGGTCCTTTCAGTTGCAATTACTAATTCTTTAAAAAGTAAACCCAAGTCTGATTCGGATAAACAATATATCGAATTTCCCAAGAAAGGTGTAAAGCTGATGCTTCTGCGAACCGATTCAACGTTCTCAGAAGAAGCAAGAATGATCACAGATAAATTTTTATCAAGAGAATGGATTCGCTGAGAAGTCTGAATGGGATCACTAACATCTGATCCTAAGATCACTGTGGCCACATTTTGACTCTGAGTTTTACAGACCTTCAATGCTTCTTCACTTGAGGAAACTGAGAGGATACAATATTTCTCCCCAAGATCACTGTCTTGGAAAGTTGCCGCTAAACTAGGACCTTGAACGATGACTACTGATTCTTTCACTTAATCACCTAAGATTGGTAAACCCAAGAGGGACCTTCCGGTCCAGACTCTCAAGATATCTGTCGTTGGAGACATGACATGGGCGGCCCTCGCGTCTCTTAAATGCCGGCCCATCAGATCAGAATTTCCGTACGACTCTCCACCCCTAAGGGTCATGCACTCATTCACAACTGATACTACACACTCACCCACTTCGGCTTTGGCCGACATAATAGATATCGGAGCAGCTGGATCATTCTTATCACCTAGAGCTGCCGCAAAATAAAGTAATTGCCTCGCGCGCTCAACCTGGGCCCAAAGCTCACCAAGTCGATGCTGAAGTACTTGCAGGCTTGCTAGAGATGATCCTGAATGTTCATAATGTCTATTTTTTAGGTGCTCAGTTGTTTCTTTTAAAGCAGCCTTAGCAATGCCCAAATAGGTTCCAGACATAGCAACTAGAAAGTTAGGTGCAATGACTTCGAAGACATACCATAGTTGGTCACCGATATTGCCCAGAAGATGATCAACAGGAACTTTTACATTTTTTAACTTGGCACTGGTGGATGAGTTCCCTCTCATTCCGAGGCCATCCCATTGTTTTCCCCATAAAAGTCCCTTGGTATTTTTCGGGACAATGGCGCATGAAAATTGTCCCAAAGTTCGACTCTCACTCGGAACAACCGCACTCAGGACATAGGAATCAGCATGAGCGCCATTGGTTACAAAGGATTTTTCACCATTGATGACTAAGGAATCTCCCTCTTGGATCATTTCCGTTTGTGGAATGTAAAAATGGGCCCCTGTTCCGGGCTCACTTAGACTAAGAGTAGTCCAATGTTCGCCTTCAGCAATTGGTCTAAGAAATTTTTCCTGATGAAATGCTGTTGCCTTGGCAGACATTACTGCAGACCCCACCAGGTGCATACCGAAACACATAGAGGTCGAGGCGCATGAAGAGCCCAGAATCTCGCAAGCCTTTGCCATGGTTAGATATCCCTCACCATGCCCACCTAAATCTTTGGAGATTAGAAGGCCCGAGAGCTTTGAATCTTTCAAGACCTGAATATTCTCTTCCGGCCAAGAAGAAGACTCATCAATGTAGCGAGCATTTTTCTGCAAAGGACCTTGCGCTATCTCATGCAAAGTTTCAAAAATCTTTTGTGTGGGAGACATGAAAGCCATAATTAATCCTCAGATGATGGGCTATTTTATCATACTATAAGACTAATGTTTAACCATATCAAAGTTGAGCATATTAACAATTTGTTTCTAAATCTCTGATCAGACTCAACAGGAAGCAAGCTCCCTTTACTGAACTTCTTACTTCCTTTCTCATAGTGAAATGGAAAGAGTAGAAATCTCAAAAAGCACCATTGTATTTACCGTCTTATTTATTATGATGTTAATCATTGCTTACTATTCACGCTACATCCTTCTAATTTCAATGATAGGAATCGGAATTGGAGTCTTGATCAATCCTGTTCTTGGCTATTTGCGAAAAAAGATTCATTTACCCAGAGCGCTATCGGCTCTTATCGTTCTCATCACGGTGATTCTAGTATCTCTGGTAGTCCTTGGAAGTTTATATTATCTGGTGGCCGATCAGGTGAGTTCACTGAAGGAAAGATGGCCTGAAATTCAACGTACAGCTGAAGGCTACATCTCAAATCTCTTTACAAGATTTCCTTGGATTCAAGAACAAATTTTGAGCTTTGATATAGCGGGTTCAGTTAACTCAAGTGCGATGAGCTTAATCCAAGGCTTTCGGACTGGAATAGTGGCCATCAGTGGGGGTGTCTTTGCCCTCATCATTGGCCTATATACCGCAGTCAATGGAGGAGAATATTTTGAAAAAACAGTTGAGGCCTTTCTCCCCTCAAAGCGAGAGAAGGCCAAGAATGTCCTCATTGATTGTGCTAGGGTTATAAGAGGATGGTTTAAGGCCCAGTTAATAGATATGGTCATTATTGGTTTTATGACAGGACTCGGTCTCTGGATTGCTGGAGTAGAATACTGGGCCGTCTTTGGTCTCTTAACAGCAATCCTTGGTATCATCCCATATGTGGGAATCATCCTGGTGGTCATGGCCACTTGTCTGATTAGTCTCTCATCAGATCCCAGTAAAATTCCTTGGATTCTTCTCATCTTCGGCGTCACTCAACAAATTGAGGGTGATGTGATTTTACCCCTTGTTATGAAAGGGGGAGCACAACTTCCGGTGGTGCCTTTACTCATATTTATGATGTTTCTTGGATCGTTCTTCGGGATACTCGGAGTCTTCGTGGCCCCTCCCCTTTTGGCGATCATCAGAACTTTGTATATAGAAATCTATCTTCCCTATGTGGAAAGAAGATCATCCCCCGCTTAAACTTATCAGATATTGAGCTTCTGATTTTGCGAACTGATAGTTTCTTTTTACCTCGGCAAATTTAGTCTTGGCCTCGATCCATCTCTGATTGGCCTGAAGAACATCGGGTGAGTTTTTCACACCCTTTGTATATTCATTCATGATACCTTTACGATATTCCGACATGAGTTTCACGCTATCCTCGGCGCCATGAATAAGATTATGGGCCAGATCTAGCTTTCTCAAAGCATTCCCAGTCTCATTCTTTACTTCAAGAATCCTTTGCCTGAAATCATACTCTAAGGCACGGGTGCGGGCCGAACTTGCTTGAGTCTCAGCAATAGCTTCACCTCCATCAAAGAAAGGCAGCGTAAATCTGAATCCAAAAGTTACATCATTCCTCTGTCCAGGCTCCGGGTACTCTCTTTCTTTTTGCGTAAACCTCAACGCATATCCATAAAGGTCAAGCCTTGGCCCCCACCACCGAGAGACCTTACTTTTATTTAAACTTGCAATCTCTAGAGTAAGCTCAGCTTTTTTAATCAGGGCCGAGTTTAAAAATTCCCCTGGCGCATTGAAGAGAGGTCCATGCTCAGGATGCTCATTCTGAAACTTAACGATGACTTCTTGATCAGGATTATGTCCCAAGATAACTGCTAATAGTCTCTCCACTAAACCTATTTCAAATTTAAGGGTCTCATACTCCTGATTAAGAGCTATTTTTTGATGTTGAAAATCAATTAAATCCGTACTAGTAGAGAGACCTGCCCGAATTCGCTTTTCAGCACCTGAAATATTCTTCTCATTCATGAGCATCGCTTCTCGGAGAATAGAGCTAATCTCATTAAGATATGCATACTGAGCAAGAGCTTCTCTTCCCTTGGCCAATATCTCAGCCTTAGTGATTTTAGAGTTAACCTGGGCCAGCTGAGCTTCTTTTGATCTGCGTTTATCCTCTAAACTATCTCGTCCGAAATTGAACAAATTAACTTCTGCTTCAATTCCTCCGAAAGGCTGATTAACCCGATGAAGAGGTCCTGTGGTAAATCTTTCTTGGCCGTAGATGAGCTTCATTTTAGGAAGAAATGATCTTCTCAAAGAACCGCTCAACTTTTGGGCTTCGGTAATTCTTTCCTGCAAACTTAATATACTTGGCGCTGACTCAATTTGAGTCTCCAGATATTTTTGATCGACAGCAATGGTTCCCCAAGCAGTAAATGAAATAAACAGCGAGAAAAATAAGAAACCCATATTCACACCTAGTCTAAATTGGAGAAGCCTACAAAAAGGTCTTGCTTGCCATGAGATAAGAAGAAATCAATATTAAATGGTTTGTACTCAATTTTAGGAAGCTGTCCTTTGTAGTGATTACCATTCTTTTGAAGTTTGAAGTCACCTACATAGGAAAACTTGCCTTTTTTCTTAACTTCCAGCTTAGCCGCTATTTCTGGAGAGAAATCTTTAAGATCCATGAGCTTCATTTCATTATCAAAGATATAAAAACTCAGGACACCGGCCGCTGATCTCACTAGTTCGGCTTTGTAAAGAAACTTGGCTTTATTTCCTTTACCTGCTTCAGACTTAGCGACTATGGGAGAGAGAACCCCTCCGAACTTACCTCCATCTTCAACATCTCCGTGCCCACCTTCATGAGCGAAAAGAGAAAAAGATAAAGCCAATAAAATGATAGAAAAAAATGTTTTCATTAAAACTCCTCAGTTTTTGAACGTTGATATTTTTGTATGGCCTTCTGGGCCGCTTTTTCTCCAAATAGCCAGAAGATAGCGGGAGTAACTAAAAGATCAAGAAGTGTTGATGTCAGCAGTCCTCCCACAATCACGACTGCTACAGGATGAAGGATTTCTTTTCCAGGTTCTCCTTTGGCAAAAAGCAAGGGAGTAAGGGCGAGAATGGCAGTAAGTGCCGTCATAAGAACAGGAACCAGACGCTCCAGAGTTCCACGAATAATCATCTTTTTTCCAAATGTTTCATTCTCCTCCATCATGAGATGAAGATAATGAGAAATCATCATGATACCGTTTCTGGAAGCGATACCACAAAGGGTCACAAAAGCGATAAGCGAAGCCAGAGAAAATGATCTGGAGGTAAGATAAATCGCCCCCACACTACCAATCAATGCCAAAGGAATGTTAAGCATTATCTGAGATGCTAAGACAGCTGAATTGAAATGAAAGAAAAGAACCAGGAAAATGAGAAGTAGGGATAAAAGACCCAGCCAAATCATTTGTCGAGTTGATCGCTCCTGGCCTTCAAACTGCCCACCTATTTCGATATGATAGCCAGTTGGCAAGTTCGTTTCCTGAATGGCCTTTTTGATGGTGCTCACTAATTCATTGAGATCGACACCTACCGAGTTTGCTGAAACCACCAGGCGTCGTTGTAAACCTTCTCGATTTATCATATTGGGGCCCGTGCCCTTATAGACGTTACCCAGTTCTTTAACTTTGACATGATCCCCTGTCGGTAGAAGTTTAAGGCTAATATTCTCGATTGTTTCTGGCTGAGACCGGGATTTTTCATCTAACCGTAAAAGAATATTATGAATCTGCTGACCTTCTATCAGTTGACCGACACTGTAACCGTTTAGAAGAGCTTCAAGATCTTTTGCCATGGTTCCGGCGCTCATCCTGGCCTTCTTAACTTCTTCTTTATCGATAAAGATTTTGAGTTGGGGAATTTGCACCAGAGGTTCGACTTGTAAATCTGTGAGTCCCTCAATGTCTTTAATCTTTTGATAAATCTCTCCACCTAGTCTGCGAAGTTCAACAATATCAGGTCCAAAAATTTTAAGAGCAATTTGAGATCGAACTCCGGACAGCATGTGATCCAAACGGTGAGATATAGGTTGCCCCAGGTTTACATAGACTTCCGGCCAGACTTCTTTGATCTTTGTTCTAATTTGACTGAAGACTTTTTCTTTGCTTTTCTCGCTCTTATGAAGATCGACATCAATCTCATTCCAGCTCACTCCCTCGGCATGCTCATCCATCTCTGCCCGGCCAACTCTTCTCGTAGTTGACTTCACTTCTGGAATTTCAAGGAGGGCCTTCTCAACTTCCATCCCTTTTTGGTTAGAAGTAAAAAGAGATATACCAGGAGCAGCCTGCAGACCGATAGTCGCCGAGCCTTCATTGAAGGTTGGAAGAAAGTCTCTACCCATAAAGGTAACTGCATAGATAGCTATGAAAGAGATGACCCCAACACCTATAAGAATAACTCTAGGATGAACTAGAGTTATTTCGATCAATCTTTGAGCATACTTCTTCAAGAATCTTACAAAAAAGCCTTCTTTATTTACTTTAGCTTCTCCACTCTTTTTCCCTATAAGGTAGTAACAAAGCACCGGAGTAACAGTCAGTGAAACTAATAAAGAGGAGAGAATGGATATGATGTAAGCAACTCCCATGGGAGAGAATAGCCTACCTTCCAAACCGCTAAGGGCAAACAGTGGAAGAAAGACCAACACAATGATGAGAGTGGAGAAGACGATGGAATTTCTGATTTCTTTAGAAGCTTCGTAAATGACTTTAAGAACCGGACTAGGATATTCAAGAAGCCGATTCTCAGACAATCGTCTATGAACATTCTCAACATCGACGATAGCATCATCAACCAATTCACCAATCGCCACCGCTAGTCCGCCTAACGTCATGGTGTTAACGCCAATTCCAAAAAAATGAAAAATGATGGCCGTGAGAACAAGTGACATTGGTATTGCTGTAAGTGTGATGAAAGTGGTTCGCCAGTTCATTAAGAAGAGCATGAGGACGATCGCCACCATGATTGTTCCATCTCGTAAAGCTTCACTCACATTGCCTATGGCATTTTCAATAAAATAGGACTGCTTAAAGAGATCTGTTTTTAGTTCCACACCGTTAGGTAAGGATTCAGAAAGGAGCTTTAGTTCTTTTTCAATAGTGCGAGTAAGTGAGAGAGTCTCAGCAGAGGGCTGTTTCTGAATCGTCATGACAACTGCTGGATTGCCATTTATCGATCCATTACCTCTTTTGAAATGGGATCCAATACGAACTTCAGCGATTTCTTTCACACTAATGGGGTTACCCAGGTGAGTTCCCACATAGGACTCTGCCATGTGTTCAAGGCTCTCAACTCTCCCCATGGCCCTGATGAGATATTCCCTCTCACCAATATTAATAAATCCACCTGAAGTATTTAGCCCAATCTCGGATAAAGAGTGTTTCAAATCCTCAACGGTTAGCCCTTTAGACTGCATTTTTTCAGCTGAAACAAGTATTTGAAACTGCTTGAGATCTCCTCCAATAGTCACAATCTGACTCACTCCGGAAATTGAGAGCAATCGAGGACGCACTGTCCATTCAGCTAGAGTCCTAAGCTCCATGGGACTCATCTCCCCAGAGGGAGAAGTAAGTGCAATGAACATAATCTCACCCATGATGGATGAACTAGGAGTCATAATGGGAGAAATACCGGGAGGAAGTTTTTCTTTAGCGAGCTGAAGCCTTTCGGCAACCATTTGTCGATTCTTGTAAATATCAGTTCCCCAATCAAATTCCGCATGAACAATGGAGATTCCTGGACCACTTGAAGAGCGCAGCCTTAAAAGATCCGGTAGGCCGTTTAAGGCATATTCAATTGGCAAAGAGATTTCTATTTCTGTTTCTTCTGGCGCAAATCCAGGGGCCTCTGTCATCACCGTGACGATGGGTCGATTAAGATCTGGAAAAACATCAACTGGAAGATGAAGTGCCTGCCATGCTCCTACAATGAGAAGAATAATAGCCGCTGTAAGAAATATTAGCCTCTGCTTCAAGGCCAACTTAATAATTGAATTTAGCACAAAGTAACCCTTTAACGATCAGAGATAGTTAAGAAACCAATGAAAGTTGGTTAAGCGATGGGAGGTCGATAAAGGGATTGTTTGATATAGCGGGTATGAGAACTTCTAGTAAAAAATTGAATCCTACGAAAGCTAGTTAAGGCGGAGTAAGAGTAGGCCTGAACTTTAACGGCAATGAAATGACATTGCATACAGATGTGGGAGCAGTGCCCCTGGTCTTCAACAGCATTTTCTGAATTTTCATGATGATTATCTGTTACATGACTCACTTCATTATCCAGATCTACGCAGTTCGCCTCGAAGAGCGAAACGAAAGTAACAGAAAGCAGCATGAGGATGGTTAGAAAAAGTGATTTCACAATGAATATCTTAGCTCAATTATTGAACAAATCAATCAGATTCATCGCAATATTTTAGCTCCTAGCTCTTCATCCATGACCCTGTTTAAATCAATTCCATGCTCCACAATAGTAATCTCCATAGATCCTTTATCCACGATGGCCTCCTGAATATGCCCACCATAGGCCTTGAAATCACTACCCGTAACTACCCCGTGAGCATGAAGTGAAGGTTTATCTTTTTCCCAAGCAATAGAGCCAGAAAAACTAGCAAGCTCCATGCCTGGAAAAGCTTGGTTAAGATATCTTTTCTGTTCAGAATCAAAGAAGGCAAACTTAGCCTTTACAAATCCCATGGCCGAAAAAGTCGCTCCTTTGATTTTCTCCTTCATGGCCAACTCCTCGATTCTATCAAAAGAATTTTCTCCTTCTTCAAGAACCATGAGATAGCCAGTTTTTGTTTTTCGAACTGTCATATTATCTTTCTTTTCAATAAGCCAAAGGGTATTTGCAGAGTCATCACAAACAAGGAGTCTTCCACCAGGAAGTTCAGTAACACAAACTGGTCTACCATAAACTTCATTATTTATTTTATCTTTGAAGAAGCCTGTTAAAAAATCTTCAGGTCCTCCTGTCGGCTTACCATCCTTAAACGGTACGAAGACAACCTTATATCCAACTAGCTCAGAAGAATTCCAAGAACCATGCTGTCCAATAAAGGCACCATGTTTATACTTTCGACCAAACTTTGAAGAGGAAAAGAAAGTTAGACCTAGAGAAGCAGTATGGGAACCTAACAAGACATCTGGTTGAATAACATCATTTAATAAATCATCCCTCTCCCCAATTCGACGGGGATCCAGTGTCGTTCCATAGACATAAGGCCATCCATAGAATCCATTCTCCTTAACTTTGGTAAGATAATCTGGAACAAGATCGTCTCCCAATCCATCTCGTTCATTCACCGCTGTCCAAAGTTTTTTTGTTTCTGGATGAAAGTCCATTCCGACAGGATTTCTTAACCCCCCCGCGAAGATTTTTTCACCAGTACCATCGGGATTGATGATAAGAATATTGGCGCGTCTTCGCTCTTCTTCCATTCCGTACTCACCCACATTGCTGGCGGATCCAACAGAAACGTAAATCTTTTTCTTATCTGGTGAAGAAATGATATTACGAGTCCAGTGATTATTATAACCACCCTTGGGAAGATCTAAAATTTTCTCACCCTTAGAAGTTATTTTGGTAGAGCCTTTCTTATAAGGATATCTCCAAATGCCATCGGTATTGGCAACATAGAAATATCCATTTAGCTCCAGCATGCCAAAAGGCTGCTCTAAGTTCTCGAGAAAAGTCGTTCTAACTTCAGGCTTACCATCACGATTAGCATCACGAAGTAAGGTGATGCGATTAGCACTCTTTCCTAGGTTTTGTGATAATGCCTTTGCTTCATAATCAATTTTCTTTGGCATGGTTTCAGCTTCCGAGATTAGTATATCTCCATTGGGCATAACGTAGGCCCAGCGGGGATTTCTAAAATCTTCAGCAAATTTAGTGACTTTAAATCCAGCAGGAGCGATCGGAGTAATGCCCTCAGGCCATCCTCTCACCTTTGAATAATTTCTAATTCCTTTAATGGTATCATCAACTTTCTTTTTAGATTGGCCACTACTGCAAGAGCCTAAAAAAAATGCTAGCATAAGAAAAAAAATGGTCTGAAACATAGACGCTCCTTAGCAAGAAAATAAAAACTGCCTCCATAATAATAAAGAGTGATGCAGCAAATAAATGAGCACAATCAAAAGATAAGGAGAATTCATGAGCATTGCTTTATCTTTTAGTTTGGCGGCTTTACTCGCTGTCATTCATATTTGGGCCTATAAATGGACCTTCTTTCATAATGCCCCGAAAAATATCTGGCTCTCTTTTGGTGGGGGAATATCTGTCTCCTATGTATTTCTGGATATCTTGCCCGAGCTTCATGAAGGCCAACACGTTTTAGAAAACGCAAACATTCTCTCATTTCTCGAAGATCACGTCTTTTTGCTTTCCCTTTCGGGTCTCATCTTCTTCTACGGTCTTGAAAAACTTGCCATTAAGTCTCAATCAGAGCATGAGCGTGAAGATTATTATCCCCATGTTTTCTGGATTCATCTTTTATCTTTTGCTATCTACAATATGATGCTTGGTTATATTCTTCACCACAGAGAAGAGCAAAGTTATCAAAAGATCTTCTTCTTCATTCTCGCCATTGCGGCCCACTTCATAGTGAACGACTTCGGCTTTCAAAAAAAGTTCAGAAATCTCTATGTCTCAAAAGGCAGATGGATTCTTGCTTTGAGTATCTTATGTGGTTGGATGGCAGGTGCTTTAACCAAGATTAGCCAGAGTTCTTTTGTCATTCTCCTCGCTTTCATATCAGGAGGAATCATTCTTAACGTGCTTAAAGAAGAATTACCAGAGGAGAAAGAAAGCAGATTCAGAGCATTTCTTTTAGGGGCGACACTAAATAGCATTGCTCTTTTGTCTACATAAAGAAATTGGAACTTTATTAATCTCTAAAGACACAACGGAAACCTAGCGTATTACTAGACGATCCATTAGGGACATAGTTTAAAGAAAGTGTAAAAATGCCTGCAAAGACACCCGCATTAAAACTTCCTCCTCTGTGAGCTGCTCCCTGTCCGCCGTTATCACTGCCATAGATATAACCAATATTATTACTTGAATCGAGATTAATATTTACAGGTGAAGCACTACTTGAGGCGGAGGGAGAAGGGCTTCCTAAGTTGGGATTGCAGTTGGTAATTTGGTTTTGAATTTCTAGCCAGGTATTCTGACAGTTCGATGGCCCAATGGAAAAATTCGAGTTCGGAACTTCCACCACCCAGTCTACTAATTCCCAAACATTTCCGGCCATATCCCAAATCTCTGAATTATTCAGAAGAGTGTGAGTTCTCTTCTGATGAAAGTCTGTTCCAACTGTTGAGCAATTAGTTTGAACATTAACCTGATTTCCATCACAAACACCTGCAGGACTAGAATCAGTATGACCTATATTCAATTTTTCAACACCGGCCACATTTGTCCAATTTGTAGGTTCTAGTTCAATACTTCTAGCAATAGCGATCCACTCAGTATTCGAGAGAATATCATATTTTGTGGTAACACCATGAATCGCATTCAAATTCTGGCAAGCGATGATTGCATCATTTCCACTGATCTGTAGCCAAGGAAGACCATTGGCAGTGGAGACAGCGATCTTAGAGGCACTCGCCGCACCTGTCGAAGAGGAACAGCTTGTAGTCCCAGCTATTGTGGTTGCACACTTGGCTTCGTACTTCATAACACAAAAGGCAGGAAGTCCCAGAGTAGGGTCCGCATCCACAGGAATATAACCAATAGGACACCCCACTTCTAGACTTACCGTTGCATTGGTTGAACCAATTCCATTGGTAGCAGTAATGGTGAATGAGGTTGAAGAAAGTCTTGCTGACGGAGTGCCGCTGATGACACAATTTGTGGCATTGATAGAGAGACCTGTTGGCAAGGTGGTTGAGGCCACACAATTTGTAATAGCAGAGCCGTTATTAGTTAAGGTTGATGGGGTCACACTCATAGCTGCTCCAGCATTGCCAACTGTTCCAGTTGAGCTTGCAAAGCTTATGGTTGGAGCTCCCGCAACGACCGCTAAATCTACGCTGGCATTCGTTGAGCCGGCGGAATTAGTAGCAGTAATTGTATAGGTGGTAGAACTAGTCACTGCTGTAGGAGTTCCACTAATAATACAAGTCGAGGAGTTAATACTTAGTCCGGACGGTAAGGCGGGCGAAGAAGAGCATCCCGTAATAGAAGCACCATTATTATTCAATACCATTGGAGCAACGCTCATAGCAGTCCCCACAGTCCCACTGGTCCCTGTGGCCCCTACAAAACTGATAGAGGGCGCTGAAGCCGCGACACTCAGGGTAACAGTACCTGATCCAGTACCGGCCGAATTTGTGGCCGTAATGGTATAGGAAGCTGAGGCAAATGGACTGGTTGGAGTACCACTGATTACACACGTCGTGGCACTGATGGATAAACCTGTTGGCAGAGCAGTTCCTGACGAGCAAGCAGTGATTGCGGCTCCATTAGTTGCGAGAGTTGATGGGGTTACTGTCATCGCGACCCCTACACTACCACTCGTACCGGTGGAGCCAGTATAACTCAGAACAGGGGCAGCAGCTGCTATCACCAGAGTAACTGTGCCGGTATTTGAACCCGCTGAGTTTGTTGCAGTAATTGTATAGGAAGCCGAAGCCGCCGCAACAGAAGGTGTTCCGCTAATTACGCAAGTTGTAGCATTGATAGTAAGTCCCGTTGGCAGGGCGGGAGAAGACGAGCAGGCCGTAACAGCGGCCCCATTATCACTTAAAGTTGTAGGAGTAACTGTCATGGCAGTCCCTGCATTTCCACTAGTTCCAGTGGCCCCTGAATAACTAATAGTGGGAGCTGAGGCCCCAACCACCAAGGTAACAGTAGCAGTATTTGATCCAACTGAATTAGTGGCAGTAATAGTATAGGAGGCCGAGGCGGTGGCGGTCGTAGGCGTTCCACTAATTACACATGTGGTAGTACTAATCGAGAGTCCTGCTGGTAGAGCAGGAGAAGAAGTACAATTTGAAACCACCGCTCCATTTGAATTTAAAGTGGAGGGAGTGACGGTCATCACTACACCAATGGCACCATTCGTACCGGTTGCCCCGGAATAACTCAGTGAAGGCACTGAAGCAGTAATAGAGAGAGTAACATCTGCATCAATAGAGCCCACGGAATTATAGACAGTGATAGTGAAAATTGTTGGACTAAGTGGAGCACTTGGAACTCCACTAATGCTACAAGTATTGGGATCGATCGTAAGCCCAGCTGGTAGTGACGGGGTTATTGTACAATTTGTGATGGGAGATCCATTATCATTTATAAGGGGTGGCACCACCGTCATGGTTGAGCCAACTCCGCCATTGGTGCCAGTGGCACCAATGAAGCTCAGATCAGGAATAGAGATCGGTGCAGTTGAAGGATCGGTTTTTTCTTTAAAGTCCGCCTTAATATAATTACAGCTGCTCATGAAGATCAGTAAAAAGCACAAGAAAATGTGTGACCTGATGGGCATATTTGGCCTGTTATTTCATTACTTTATCGACACATATGAATAATAAATTAATAGGTAGAGGTAATATCAGGTATTAAGAACTTGGAAGGGATTACTTGCGGAAAACGCAACGAAAACCTAAATTTGTCGAGTAATTAGTGGCACTCGAGGTGTTCAAAGAGAACGAATACACTCCTGCCTCTACCTCGTCTTCTCTGAAAGACCCACCCATATGAAGCCCTCCTCGGGAGCCATCTTGAGCTCCCCATATCAATCCAATGTTATTAGTCGAAGTAAGTAAGGGATCAAAAGGAGAGGCCAGAGCTGGATCTCCAAAATCTCCAGCACACTCGATCATCTTGTCTTGAATTTCTCTCAAGGCGAGCGGACATGTGGACGAAGCTAAGGAAAAAGAATTCGCAGGAGTTTCAATAGTCCAATCGGTCCATTCCCAGACATTTCCAGCGAAGTCCCAAATAACATCCCCTGAGATTGTATGAGTTCTTTTTTGATAAGGATTGGTCCCAACAGTTGAACAATTGGTATCCACATTCGAGAAGCTTCCATCACATGGAGCATTAGGGCTTCTATCTGAGTGACCACGATTAATTTTTCGAACTCCTCCATCAGTGGTCCAATTAGAACTCTCTGCTTCTATGCTTCTGGCTACGGCCATTCTTTCTTGATTGGAGAGAAGATCAAACTTTCCACTAACCCCATAGAGAGCATTGAGATTCTGACAAGCAGTCAAAGCTTGAGGAGCGCTAATTCTCATCCAGGGAATTCCTGCAGCAACAGAGATTGCTATTTTGGAGGAACTTGGAGCTCCTTCAGAAGGCGAACAAATACTAGGGCCATCGAGAGAGCTAGAACATTTGGCTTCATATCTCATTATGCAAAAGCTTTCTGAAGAAAGATCACTGTTAGCGGCAATCGGTAGATACCCTAAGGGACACCCCACTTCTAAATTAAAAGAACTACTTGTTGAGCCTCTAGAGTTCGAGACCGTCACTGTATAAAGAGTTGAAGCAAGTCTTGCAAGTGGAGTTCCATTAATTGAGCAAGTTGTATTATTCAGGGTTAACTCAGCCGGTAGAGCAGGAGAAGCCATACAACTTGTAATAGTTGCACCATTGCTATTTAGGACGGGAATAATTGTCATCTCAACCCCGACATTACCAATGACATTGCTATAGCTCAAACTAGGAACTGAAGGAGTCACTTCTAAAGATACTGCGGCACTGGTCTCACCTTGAGAGTTTGTCACGGTGACAAGAAATTCGGTTAAAGGAAACATAGATGTGGGGGTCCCACTAATCACACACGTTTGAGGATCTATTGAGAGCCCTGAAGGTAAAACAGGTGCAATACTACAATTTGTAATGGGAAAACCGTTATTACTGAAGCTGGTCGGAGCGATATTTAGGAGAGCTCCCACTCCACCACTAGTTCCACTGGCACCACTGAAGCTGATACTAGGAGAGGTCTCGGCTGCACTAGGCTTAATAAGTTCATTATAAGAAGCAGTTATTCGATTACACCCAACCAAACTGATCAGCACACTCAGATGAATCAAGAGTACTTTAAATCTCATAGGGTCACCAAAGATAAAGAATCTCTAGAATACTCATCGACTCAAATGGCGGAAGTATCAATAGTTGAATAATAAGATATTCTAAAGAAAAAGGGGCCGATGGATTAACCATCGGCCCCTCTTTTATTGATCAGTGATCAAGGAATTAGAAATTACTTACCCATATGTCTCTCAAGAACTTCAGACTGAGAGAGTGGAAGGAATTGAGTAGTTCCTCTAGGAAGAACATAAGTATTCATCACGTTACCAGTAGGAGATAACCAGCTACCAGTTGACCACATAGTACCACCCATCTTGATCTGGTCCATATAAGTCATAAACTCTTCACCAGCTTCATTCCACTTCTTACCATTATAGGCACCACTGTGGTGAGCATTTGGCCATCCAAATTCACCCAAGAAACATCGCTGGCTGAATTTAACACACCAGTCATGGAAAGGTTTAAGCTTAGCAATACCACGAGCAGCTACCGAAGCATAACCCTGAGCTCTCGCGTTGCTATGTTCCTGATCATAAGAAGCAGCATACTTACCACTTGAATCATTATCAAGATACATATGAGCGTGATACATAATGTTGTTAGCAGGATCCGTAACGAACGGAACAGGATGTAGAGCTGGCCATCTATATGGAGCTGCATACTGATAACCTTCAACATGAATCATCTTGTTATCACCAGTAGCACGAATTGCACTTACTGCTGCCTGAGCATACTTCTCCCAAATCTTCTGACCAGTAAGACCGCCAGCATCTGGAAGACCATAAGGTTCGTTCATGATGTCATAAGCATAAAGGGCATTATAGGCATCTGGAATAGCTTTAATATGAGAAGCGATTCTTCTCCAGGCATCAGCATACTGAGCAGTTGTTGGACCATTTGACTGACCAAAGAGAGTCATTGTCTGACCATTCACTTTATAGCGAGCATAGTTATGCATATCTAGAATCGCTACATATCCAGCCGCTTTAGTGTCTTTCAACATCTGAACGATATGGCCCATATATTCAGCGTTTAGTTCACCATTAAGAGTTCTTTGAGCGCGCTCCCATTTGAATGGAAGACGAACAACTTGAAGACCTCTGTTTTTAAGAATCTTCAAAGATTCAGCAGAAGGCCTTACATAGTTAGTACCATATACTCCAGGAAGAACACTGTCACCAATACCCATATCCATGATATTTACACCGCGTAGATAAGAACCAGCTACTGGAGAAGGAACCGGTGTTGGAGTTGGTGCTGGAGCTGGTGCCGGAGCTGGTGCCGGAGCTGGTGCCGGAGCTGGCGAAGGAGCAGGAGTATTAGTCGAATTTACAGTAAAGGTATTGATTGCATCTGTGGAAGTATAAGAAAGAAGCGACTTACCAGTTGAAGCTTCAGTTACCAGAGATGTAATCTTATGCTTTCCTGCAACAGCACTAGTAGGAATTGCAATTGAGTTGATAAGTGCTCTTCTAGTATTCGCAACAAAAACTTCACCTTTGATGTCTTTAGCAGCAACTAAGGCAGAAGTACCAATGTTACGTACTTCGAGTCTTACATTGGTTGTAATAGTCTTAGAAGACTGGAATCCGTTATGAACGGATACAGAAGAACCAGCATTAACGGTCGGATTTGGAATATAAACACCAGTATTGGTGAATGTTACGCCAATAACTGGATCTGGAGTTGGCGTTGGTGCTGGAGCAGGTGCCGGAGGTGGAGCAATAACTGAACCTGTCACGCTAAAGCTGTTGATATCATGTATTTCATTGAAGGATAGAAGTGACTTCCCTGAAGAATCGGTTACGAAAGAAGAAACAATATGTTTCCCATCTCCCACATCTTTTGGAATAACAATTGAGCTTACGAAAGCTCTCGCTGTTCCTGCAACAAACTTCTCACCATTGATTTCTCTTACTACAACTGATGAAGAAGAGATCGCGCCACTAGAAGAAACCTTACGAACTTCTAGTCTGATATTAGCTGTGACATCTTTATCGGACTTAAAGCCATTTGTGACCGAGAGAGATGATCCGGCCTGAATAGATTTATTTGGAATATAAACACCGGTATTCGTAATTTTTACATCCCCTACTACTGGAGCTGACTGAGGAGCACCTTCTAGATTTACCACCCAAGAACTGGATAGACCTTGAGCATGTAAATACTCACTTGAACCAGCTGAGTTTCCAACTTTCATTACCATGGCATATTTACCAGTAGCAATCGAGCTAGGAACTGTATAAGGAACATCATAGACTTTCTTTTCACCAGCAGCAAAACTTTGATTTGAGAAAACTTTTGTAAAGGCTGGTGATGATGAAATCGAACCACTAGAAGAAACTGGGTGAAGGCCGATCGTCACGACGGCTGTCTGCTGTTTGTCAGATTTAATCGCACCTTTTAGTACAAAACTTTCACCAAATTTTGCATGATCATCGTTGATGTAGATACCAGCATTTTGGAAGGCCGCCAAAACTGGTGAGGTACAGAATAAAGTCCAGGCGGTCATCGTGATGACTCCTAGCTTTTTTCCTTTCCTTAAATTCCTGCTCTTCATTCTTCTTTCCTTGTTAGTGGTCTTAGACCTGTTAGCAAACGTGAGTATTAACCTTCAAAGAACTTCGGTTTCTTTCGAAACAGACTATATTGTAGGCTAAGCCTATCGGGCCGAATGATGGACATCTGAAGTCAAAAAAGAATACACTCATAACTTCAAACACTTAGGTGCTTAACTATAAGAAATCTTGATTTTCGCTAGGTGTTAATCTGGCAACATTTTGTGCCAGAAAGGTGAAAAAGGCCCCTAGAAAAAAAATGCCGATGGGATCACCATCGGCATTTTTTTTATTCCGCTATTATTAAACAACTATCTTCCAGGATGTCTTTCCAAGACTTGCGATTGAGAGAGCGCCTTGAACTGAATATTTCCTCTCGGAAGAACGTAGGTGTTCAAGATATTTCCCGTCTCAGATAACCAAGTTCCCGTGGACCACATGGTTCCACCCATTTTAACTTGATTCATGAAGGTATAAAGTTGATCACCTGCTACGTTCCACTTCTGAGCATGAGCTTCACTCTTTAGAACATGAGCATTCGGCCAACCAAATTCTCCTAGGAAACATCTTTGATTGAATTTGGCACACCAGTCAGAGAATATTTTTAGTCTCGCAATACCGCGCGCCCCAACCGAAGCATAACCCTGAGAGCGTGAAAGTTGATCTTCCTCATCAAAGCTCTTGAGGTACTTACCACTGGAATCGTTATCCAGGTAAAGGTGAGCGTGATACATGATGTTGTTTGCTGGATCATTGATGAACGGCTTCGGATGAAGTGTTGCCCATCTATAAGGAGCAGCAAACTGATATCCTTCAATGTGAATCATCTTATTATCGCCATTCTTACGAATAGCATCGACAGCAACCTGGGCATACTTCTCCCAGATTTTTTCTCCGCTAAGGCCACCAGCAGTTGGGATACTGTATGGCTCATTCATAATATCATAAGCGTATAGAGCATTATAAGCATCAGGCACGGCCTTAATATGAGCAGCTATCTTTCTCCAGGCATCAGCATAGTGAGCAGTAGTTGGAGCATTTGGTTGACCAAAGATGGTCATGGTCGTTCCATTGATCTTGTAGCGACAATAGTTGTGCATATCAAGGATCGCCACTAAACCAGCTGTTCTCGTATCCTTCAACATTTGAACAATATGACCCATGTATTCTGCATCCAATGGACCACCGAGAGTTCTCTGAGCTCTTTCCCATTTGAATGGAAGACGAACAACTGTAAGACCACGGCTCTTTAGGATCTTGAGAGATTCAAGTGACGGTCTTACATAGTTAGTCCCATACTTACCAGGAAGCACACTGTCCCCAATCCCCATATCCATGATATTCACACCACGTACATAAGACCCTGCTACAGGAGATGGAACAGGTGCTGGACTTGGTGAAGGAGCTGGTGCTGGTGATGGACTTGGGGCCGGAGCATTAGGAGAAATAACCATAAAGCTGTTAATCGAATCCACTGAGCTATAAGAAAGAAGAGTCTTTCCAGTAGCTGATTCAGTAATCAAAGAAGTCACAATGTGCTTACCAGAGGCTGCACTTGAAGGAACAGATAGAGAGTTAACAACAGCTCTAGCAGTTCCTGCGACGAATCTCTCGTTATTTAATACTTTCGAAGTAACTACAGAGTTATTAGTTGCATTACGAACTTCTAGTTTAATATTCACAACGATATCTTTTGAAGCCTTGAAGCCATTGTGAACAGTGACGGAAGAGCCTGCACTTATACTCTTGAAGTTATCTGGAATATAAACTCCAGTGTTAACAAATGTCACACCTGTTACTGGTGCCGGAGCTGGGGCCGGAGCNNCTGATCCAGATAAATTAAGAATGAAGTATCCACTCCATGGTAAGGCTTCTTGACCAGCAATAAGCGTTCCACCAAGGCTACCTTGATCAAGACTTACTTTTGAATCTGTTGCCAGATATGTCTCGTTATTCAGTGAAATTCTCTGAACAAATAAGTTTCTGTCTTCCCCATTACCATACTGATCATTTAAGAAGCGGAGGTAGACCGTATCAATCTCATTGATGGACTGATTAAGGCTAAAAGTGAAGTCCTGATAAGAAGTGTTATTAACCTGAATCTGCTCGATTACTTTTCCATTTACATGTACATCAACCAAGGCTCCCACGTTCTGATACAGTGAGCTTCTTGCTCTCACTTTAAGAATAGTTTTAGCACTCGGGTCAGTTGGCGTAGGAGTTGGGGCCGGAGCAGGGGCCGGAGATGGTGTTGGTTCTCCAGCTACAATTTCTCCTAAATATCTTTCTAAGATTTCAGACTGAGAGAGGGCCTTGAATTGAATGCTTCCTCTTGGAAGAACATAGGTATTTAGAATGTTACCATTCTCGGCCAGCCAACTACCAGTTGACCACATGGTTCCACCCATTCTGACTGTATCCATGAATTCATATAATTCAGCACCAGCTTCATTCCATTTCTTAGCGTTAGCTGCACCAACAAAAGAGCTGTTCGGCCAACCGAATTCACCCAAGAAACATCTCTGATTGTATTTGGCACACCAGTCAGAGAAGGGCTTAAGTTTAGCAATACCACGAGCACCAACTGAAGCGTACCCTTGTGAACGAGCGTTGTTATGTTCCTGATCGTAAGAAGCTATGTATTTACCACTTGAATCATTATCGAGGTACAAGTGAGCGTGATACATGATGTTGTTGGCAGGATCTGTGATGAACGGCACAGGGTGCAGAGTTGGCCATCTATATGGAGCTGACCACTGGTAACCCTCGATATGAATCATTTTGTTATCACCATTTTGACGAATGGCCGTAACAGCTGCCTGTGCATATTTCTCCCAGATCTTCTCCCCTTTTAGACCTCCGCTATCAGGAAGAACATATGGCTCATTCATAATGTCGTAAGCATAAAGAGCATTATATGCATCAGGAATTGCTTTTAGATGAGCAGCAATCTTTTTCCAAGCATCGGCATAATGAGCAGTTGTTGGACCATTTGGCTGGCCAAACATTGTGATATTTCCGTTCACTTTATAGCGACAGTAGTTATGCATATCAAGAATCGCTAACATACCTGCAGTCTTGGTATCTTTCAGCATCTGGACAATATGGCCCATATATTCATCGTTAAGTGGTCCACCCAAAGTTCTTTGAGCGCGCTCCCACTTGAACGGTAGACGAACAACTTGCATTCCTCGGCTCTTAAGAAGTTTAAGCGACTCTAGAGATGGTCTCGTATAGTTTCTACCATATGTTCCTGGAATGTTAGCATCATCGATACCCATATCCATGATGTTGATACCACGAAGATAAGAAGCTCGTGATGGATCTACAGGCGACGGTGATGGAATCGGTGAAGGAGCCGGAGCAGGTGACGGCGATGGTGCTGGAGCTGGAGCTGGAGCAGGTGCTGGAACATTTGAAGAAGCTACATTAAAAGAGTTAATGGCATCCACAGAAGTATAAGTAAGAAGACTCTTACCAGTTGAAGCTTCTGTTACCAGAGAAGCAATTATATGCTTCCCAGAAGAAGCAGAACTTGGAATCGTGATAGTGCTAATAACGGCTTTAGCAACTCCCGCTTTATAGCTTTCGTTTTTGATTTCTTTTACAGCGACAATAGAAGAGCTAGAAGCATTTCGTACTTCCAGTCTAATGTTAGCAACAATATCTTTAGAAGATTTAAAGCCATTATGAACTGTAACAGAAGAACCTGCGTTCACATTTTTAAAATTATCTGGAATATAAACACCGGTATTTGTAAAAGTCACTCCCGTTACTGGGCCAGGAGTTGGCGCGGGAGCAGGAGCTGGGGCCGGTGCTGGTTGAGGAGCACCGATAATATCTACAACCCAAGCAGTAGATAGGCCTTGAGCATTCAAGAGGTCATGAGCACCCGTCTTGCTCCCTACCTTCATGACCATGGCATATTTACCAGTCACAATGGAATTTGAAACAGTGTAAGGTGCATCATATGTTCTACTCTGTCCTGAAGAGAAGCTCTGACTTGTGAAGTCCTTAGTGTAAGAAGCTGAATCTGAAATTTGTCCATTGATTACGCGATGTAACCCAAGTCTCACGGCTACACCACTCTGCTGTTTATCAGATTTGATAACACCTCTTAAAACAAAGCTCTGCCCTACCTTGGCGGTTCTCGCATTGACGTACATACCTGCGTTGACGAATCTCGCCCAAGCAGACGATGTGAGGAGTAGACTAAGCATCATGATAACCATGATGCTCAGTTTGCTTACCCAAAAATTCCAAATCTTCATTACCTGTCCTTTGTTAAGGATTGATTGAAAACATTTTACAAATCAAGATTTCACTCTCAAAATCAATGTTCTTTATTACTTACTTTTCATCCTACCCAGCCTCATCGGCCAGACCACCCTACAGCTTGAATCCATCTGCCATATCGGAAAAATTACAGTTGCTTATGGCAACGAAAGAAATATTTTATGAAGATTTGCGAGTGAAAAAAGTGACAAGTTTATGTGTCGCTATTAGGGAACAAGAGAAGAATTGGCAAAAAAAAGGCCGGTGAATGACCACCGACCCTTCATAAAATCGAAGACTCTTGGGTTCTGTGAGAAGACTCTCCCAACATCACTACCTTTTTTAGGGAAGTGCCCTTCCACGAATATTAATGCGTGACCTGAGATGCCGAATCACTTGGTCTAGAAATCTCTTGAACCATTTCAATGGTTTCATCATCATCGACCATCGCAAAATCTGCCTGGGCCACCATGCCGCAAAGTCTTCCTGCCTGATCAACCACGGGTATTCTTCTAATCTTATTATCTTGCATTAGACGGATACATTCCTTGGCGGACATATCCTCCGATGCAGTTACAGCTGGGGACGTCATGCAGTCCTGGGCCAGAAGCTCCATAGGATTTTTGCCCACTCCTAAAGTCCGACAAACAATGTCTCGATCGGTAATCACACCAATCACATCCATTTTATCAGGATCCCTAATGAGTGGAATTTCTCCACAATCGGCTTCGGTCATCATGACGGCTATCTCTTGCAGAGAAGATTCCGGGGTGGAATAAATAAGGCTTTCAGACATGAGATCTTTTACGTTCTTATTAGCAATACCCATACAACTCTCCTTGGTAATGAGTGAATCATCCCGACTTGGACTGCAAGGAGGATGCCTCATAAGATGCTGCATCGAGGAAATGCCAGATCGATAATTGTTTGAGAGAATCATTTTTATGAATGATATTATCTCTATTAATGGACTCACCAAGACATATTCTTCCGGTTTTTCGGCCTTAAAAAGTATAGATCTGACCATCAGAAAGGGTGAAATCTTTGCCTTATTAGGACCTAATGGCGCAGGTAAAACGACTCTCATTAATACGGTATGCGGGATTGTGAAACCCTCAAAAGGACAAGTTAAGGTGGCAGGCTTTGATATTATTCAAGACTATCGCTTGGCCCGATCGAAGATTGGGTTGGTTCCCCAGGAGCTTGCAACAGATATGTTCGAAAAAGTTTGGGATACAGTTAAGTTCAGCAGAAGCCTTTTTGGAAAGTCACAGAATCCAAAACTTCTGGAGAAAATCTTAAAAGATCTCACTCTTTGGGAAAAGAAAGACCATAAGATCATGACGCTTTCTGGTGGAATGAAGAGAAGAGTCATGATCGCCAAGGCCCTCTCCCATGAGCCAGATATACTTTTCTTAGATGAACCTACTGCTGGAGTGGATGTGAGCCTTCGCCGAGAAATGTGGGAGATGGTAAGAGAACTCAGAAGTAAGGGAGTAACCATTATTCTTACTACCCATTATATTGAAGAAGCCGAAGAAATGGCCGATAGGATTGGGGTCATCAATCAGGGAAAGATCATTCTCGTGGAAGAGAAGAGCGAACTTATGAAAAAACTGGGTAAGAAGCAACTTATACTCACCTTAAAAAGCCCTCTAAAAACGGAAAACTTCAAACTTCCCTTTGAAGTCTCAAAAGATAAAACTCGACTGACCTACACCTATGACTCCCAAGCAGATGAAACCGGGATCCCTCATCTTTTAAAAAACCTCAGCGATTTAGGGATAGACTTTAAAGATCTTCAAACAAAACAGAGTTCACTTGAAGAAATCTTTGTGCAATTAGTGGAGAAGAAAGTATGAATATCCACAGTATTAAGGCCATTTACTTTTTTGAGATGAATCGCTTTTTTAGGACTCTTTTTCAGAGTATTGCTTCACCAGTTATTTCAACTTCGCTTTATTTCATCGTTTTTGGTTCGGCAGTGGCTTCTCGCATGGGAGAGATAAATGGAGTTCAGTACGGAGCCTTCATCGTTCCGGGACTGGTTATGCTCTCCATCTTAACTGAGAGTGTTTCAAATGCCTCATTTGGCATCTACATGCCTAAGTTCGCTGGGACTATTTATGAAATACTCTCTGCACCTCTATCGGCTTTTGAAACTGTCTTGGGCTTTGTGGGGGCGGCGGCAACCAAGTCCATGATCCTTGCCTGTATCATCCTGCTCACTGCTCGAGTTTTTGTGAATTACGAAATAGCTCACCCTTTCTGGATGATCTCTTTTCTGGTTCTCACCTCTGTCACATTCTCGCTATTCGGTTTTATCATAGGAATATGGGCCGATGGATTTGAAAAGCTGCAAATCGTTCCACTGCTTGTAGTAACTCCTTTAACCTTTCTGGGAGGAAGTTTTTATTCCATTAAAATGCTTCCACCTCTCTGGCAAAAAATTACTCTTTTTAATCCCGTGGTGTATTTAGTTAGTGGTTTTAGATGGAGCTTCTATGGAGTCTCAGACGTGAGTCTGGAAACCAGTCTTGTTATGACATTGGTCTTCCTCGTCATTTGTCTGATAATCATCACCTTCATCTTTAAGACGGGATATAAACTCAAGCAGTAGTTAAACAAGGGGTAATCTCACAAAGAAGCTGGATCCCTTGCCCAATTCACTTTCCACCCAGATGCTTCCCTTATGTTCCTGAACTATTTCCCTAACGATGTAAAGACCTAAGCCAAGGCCACTAATGGTAGTGCTTCCACTTACTCTTTCAAAGCGGTTGAATACCAGAGAGAGGGATTCTTGGGGAATTCCCAACCCCTGATCTCTGACTGTAATAAGGGCGTGATTATCTTCACATTGAAGCTTAACCTCAACCTCCTTAAAATTTCCATATTTGAGAGCATTACTAAGCAGATTATTCATAACCTGCTCTATTCTAAACACGTCAAACTGCCCAATGGCAGATTCCCCTTGAAAAGTCAGATCATGGACACCTGAGTGTTCAAACTGTGGTCTAAATGTTTCTACCACTTCCTCTATCACTTGCTTCAAATCAGCTTCGGTCTTGTGAATGGTGAGCTTGCCTGAACTTATGCGTGAAATATCCAGCATCTCATCGACCAGGCGATTGATCCTATTAAAATTATCGGTAGTCTTCTTGAGCATCGACTTGGCCTGCTCATTATCCAGCTTCCCCTGTGAAATTTGCCTCAAGATAAACTCGGTTTGAAGTTTTAAGGCCGTTAGCGGAGTCTTTAGTTCATGGGAAGCCACTGAAAGAAATTGGTCCCGTGCTTTAATCCCGTCCTGAAGAATCTCATTCATCAGGGCCCTTTTAGAAAGTGCTCGATCGATATTGGATCCACTTAAAGCAATTCCCAGAATCAAGAGAGTTCCAATGATAATCGCTGCGGCCAGACCATCTGTGGCCAGAAGATGCTGATCAGACCAGCTGATCTCATTGTTTAAGGTAAAGCTCATGGCGGCCATGGCCGTATAATGCATTCCGGAGATAGCTATTCCCATCAAGACTCCCCCAACTCCCCGATTGAGGAAGCCCTTAAGAGTCAGATCATGGCGAAGTTTAAAGGCCATGTATAAAGCGGCAAAAGATGCTCCAATGGCTATCAAGATAGAAATCACAACCATGGGCATATCCCAATGAATGACCGCCGCCATTCTCATTGAGCCAATGCCAATGTAGTGCATGCCAGCGATAGCTGCTCCCATCACTAGACTTCCCATAGTATAGGTACCAAGGGTTGCCTGACGATGTGAGATGAGAAACAGAGCAAGGGCGGAGGCAAGAATCGCCACGGCAACTGAGAGAAAGAGTAAGGGAAAATCATAGTAGATATCGATGCCTGGGATGCGGAAGGCCAGCATGCCGATAAAGTGCATACTCCAAATCCCAACTCCCATAGCTAGGGAGCCGCCTATAAGCCAAACCCATTTAACTTTTCCTCTGGAATTACTAAGACTATTAACTAAATCTAATGCCGTATAGGAGGCAAAGATAGAGATAAGAATAGAGAGAACAACCAAAGAATGATTATGATGGTGGTGCATTAAATACAGTTTGTTGGAGAAAGCGAAGATTGTCCAGACTCACGCGCTTCAAATTTACAAGTCCTCCATTAATAAAGAGAATAGGCCATGCTGGATTTTTTCATAGTGCTGGCCTGTCTTGTAATAAATGCCTTTTTTTCTGCTTATGAAATGGCCTTTGTTACTGTTTCCCGGGAAGAAATGGAAACTCTTGAAGAAAGTCCAAGCATCCAAAGACGTCTTGCCCAGTTTAAGCAGAAGCCTGAGCGCACTTTATCGGTCATTCAGATAGGAATTACTTTTGTAGGGGCCGTTGCTGCTGCCGTAGGAGGGACTGGAGCAGTGGACTCCCTTGAGCCTTACATCGTTCAAAATTATGGAATCTCCCATTCACTGGCCGAGGCTATTGCAGTGGCCCTGGTGATCATACCCCTTACTTATTTTAGTGTGGTTTTTGGTGAACTTGTCCCCAAGACAATTGCCCTCAAGCACCCTTTAAAAGTCATCCACTTGGGCACCAAAACCCTAGGCCTCATAGATAACTTTCTCTCGCCCATTGTGAGTTTTCTTGAAACTTCCACCAACTTCTTCTTAAAAAAATTAGGTTTAAATGAAGCAGATGAGGAGGACGAGAGCATGGGTCAAGCCGTGATCATTGGAGATCTTCCAGACTATCATCAGCGTTTTGTTCAAAATCTTGTGGCCCTAAAGGGCAGAAAAGTCCAAAAGGCCATGATACCCTGGGACAAAGTGACCTTCCTTGGATTTGGGGATTCAGAAGAAGAGGCCCGACTCAAAATCTTTGGAACCCCCTATTCTCGATTCCCTGTGGTGGATTCAGAAATCATCGTAGGGGTATTGCATAAAAAGGAGTTCCCTGATTCACGTCATCAAACAGAATTGCCTTGGCAAGGGATCCTCAGACCAACTTTACTAATTCAGGAACAAGAGAAGGTTCTCGAAGCCTTTTTAAAAATGCAGGATAAGCAAATTCCACTGGCGATAGTAGTAAATAATGCCGGTCAAAGAGTAGGAATCATAACTATAGAGGACATCATTGAGGAAGTTGTGGGTGATATAAGTGACAGAGCAGACTATTCTATGACTTCAAAATTGCTCTCCAACAGGGTCAAAATCAACATCAAGAAGTGATGCTCTTTAGGGGAGAAAACTATTTAGTTTTAAGCAGTTAGCATCTGCTATTCCCCTCGATGAAACCTCATTTAATCATCGTCAAAGATCATTGCAGGACCTATCTCCCTCTGGCAGAGATGAAAAAAAAGATCATCTTTTTGAATTTAATTGTTTCTTTTAGTTTGATCTCCGACGAGAAATAGACAATCCTATAGGTATCTAGTTATAAAAAATTATTTACCCGGAGGAAAACCATGGCTAAGAAGACAGCAACAAAGAAAGCAGCAACTAAGAAAGCTCCTGCTAAGAAGGCAACTACTAAGAAAGCTCCTGCTAAGAAAGCTACTGCAAAGAAAGCTACAGCTAAAAAAGCTCCAGCTACTAAGAAAGCTCCTGCTAAGAAAGCAACTGCAAAAAAAGCTCCAGTTGCTAAGAAAGCAACTGCAAAAGCTACAACTAAGAAAGCTCCTGCAGCTAAGAAAGCAAAATCAGCTCGTAAGCCAAATGCTGCTTTCATGAAAGCTCTTACCCCATCTGCAGACCTAGCAGCTGTGATCGGTTCAGCTTCTGTTCCAAGAACTGAAGTTGTTAAGAAGCTTTGGGCCTACATCAAGAAGAACAATCTTCAGAACCCTAAGAACAAGAGAAACATCATGGCCGATGAAAAGCTTGCAAAAGTTTTCGGTAAGAAAGAAGTTACTATGTTCGAACTAGCTAGCCTTATTGGTAAGCACCTTAAGTAATCTGACTTAAACATTAGGCCAGCGGCACTATGTCGCTGGCCTTTTTTTTTGCCCAATCAGGAAACTCCTACGATAGGGTGTCCGGCCACCACCTCAGAATCACTCTTCTTGTCAAAATACTCATTATCAGAGATTTCTCCCTGTCTCTCTTCTTGCTTCCGGGTATTAATTCCCAGGGCCGAATAAAGAGGACATTTTCCAACCAACCCTGTAACAACTGGAATAAGAAAACCCAGAAATAGTGATTTCTTAGGACCCCAGAAGGCCAATGAAGAGAGGGCGAGCCCTCCCGCCGTTCGTACTACCCTCTCATATTTATGAATATTTTTTTGCATAGATCCCCCTTTTTCATCTCCATACTATCCTTGCCCCCAAAAGCGGAAAACTTGTTCTTACCGTAAGTATGCTGGCAGAGCACTTGCAAATTAAGTCATGAGGTGCTTATGGAATACCAAAGTGGATTTATTCAAACCCAGGAAAGCCCGTTGGTGAGGCTTCATTATATTGAGGCGAATCACAGGCCAGATGCTCCCCTAGTGCTCATGCTTCATGGTTTTCCGGAAACTTCTCAGACCTGGCAAGATTATCTTCCCTTATTGTCTAAGGAGGGCTTTCACCCCGTGGCCTTGGATCTCAGAGGCTATAGCCAATCCTCTCACCCCTCAGGCAAGAAGCAATACGATATAGATTTACTAATAAGAGATATAAAACAGGTCATTGATTATTTCCATAAGCCAACCTTCCTTGTTGGCCATGACTGGGGAGGCATTATTACTCTGGAGTTGGCAGAAAAGTACCCTGAGCTGTGTAAAGGATTCGTTATCATCAACGCTCCTCATGCAGGAACGATGCTCAGGAATATGAGAAGTAGCCTGAAACTCAGCCTAAAACAATCTACTAAATTCTGGTATGCACTTTTCTTTCAGCTACCCCTTCTTCCCGAAGCTCTCCTTCGAAGATCAAACTATCGAGCATTAAGCTCCGTGATCAAAAGGCAGGCCGTCACTGATAAGGCCTATAGTGAGGAAGATTTAAAAGAATACCGCAACTCATATGAAAAAGGACTCACTCCGGCCTTGAACTATTACAGAAGAAACCTCTTTCGATTACTCTTTAGGCAGAGGTCCCTCATCGAAAGGCCGGGGCTTCTTATCTGGGGCGAGAAAGACATAACTCTTCATAGGGAAATTACTGTGGGTATGGAGGATTTTTTTAAGAAAGGTCTTACTAAGCGATATTTTAAAGGAGCATCTCATTGGGTGCATCGAGAAAGAATGCCGGAAGTTTGCTCTGAAATGGTTTCTTTTTTCAGAGTTTTAACTAAAAACTAGTTTCCACAACTCATCATAGGTCTTAGCGAAGAGACTCGCCCCTGCATTTCGGAGTGCGTCTTCAGGAAAGCTCTGACCAAAGCCACAGACCTTAAGACCAGCAGCTTTGGCCGAAAGGACTCCACTAACCGTATCTTCGATTACCAGGCACTCACTGGCGGGAACCTGAATATTCTTGAGCGCCGTAAGATATGGTACTGGACTCGGTTTGTATTCAGAGACATTATTGGCATTCACAAGAACCAGAAAATGATCTTTTACCCCCAGCAATTCCAGAGCAAAATTCTGACTAAGAGAAGTCGCCGAGGTCACATTGGCCACAGCAATACCTCTATCGATAAGCTTAAGAATGAATTCACTGGCCCCCGGCATGGGACGCATCTGGGTATAGAGTTCCTCTTTGAAAATCTTTTCACTCTCCAGGGCAAGCTCTTCTGCTGAGGACTTGAGCTGTGGAAATGATTGCTTCATGGCCCTGAAAAAATCAGTATCAGTCTTCCCTTGATAAAGACTAGTATCAAGGGAGCTCGTATCGATAGCATGACGGTCCAGGACTTTCTTCTTCGCCTCAGTATAAAGATGCTCTGAGTGAACCAGGACTCCGTCCAGATCAAAGATAAAATACTTGTATTCCATGCTGAAAGTTTACATCACTTATAGAAGATATTTTTAACTTTTTGAAAAAAACTGATTCTTGAATGTAATTCATCCAGCAAGACCAACATTAAATCTTGAGTGGTGATGATGCCCATATCATTGTAATCCTCATCTTCGATAAGCACACTGGAAATTTTTCGGTCTAGCACTTCACGAATGAGCTTATCCAATCTTTCATCACATCGCATTTTGAAAACGGGTGAAGACATATATTCAGAAACCTTCTTATGCTTCTGGATATGAAAACTCGTCTTCTCATTAGGAGTGGAAACAACGGTTATCGCTCGCTGAATATCTCTGTCACTTAAAACCCCGATTACCTTCTTCCCATCTGAAACAGGAAGATGCCGAAAGCCAGTTTCTTCCATTATCTTTGAGGCTTCTAGAATGGTCGCTTCAGGAGGGATTGTTCTTAAACCTGGAACAAGAATTTCTTTTATTAGCACTATAACTCCAGAAAAGAAGTGGCGGAGAATATCTCTCCGCCACTTGGGCATTTATTGAATTTCCATCTCTTCTGTTATTATTTCTGAATCTTTAAACTTGTAAAGTCCTGTCTTATCAATAACCGCCCCTGCAAAGGAGAGAGCTCCAAAAGCAAACACCACATCACCTAGACCTCTTACCCATCGCAGATATTGGATTAAATCGGTTTGCATGACTTCAGATCCACGAGCATACCAAAGGCCCTCTTGCATAGAAGCAATGACCTGAATAATTCCAATAGGAAGCAGACTTAACAGAATCATGAGCACCAGACCGATATTTAATCCCCAGAAGCTCATGGCCATAAGTTTGCCATTCCACTCCCTTTCTCTAAAAGCTGTCTGAACGATAATTAAAATCAGCCCTAATGAGAGAAGTCCATACACACCAAAGGTCGCGCCATGAGCATGAACAGCGGTAGTATTTAGACCTTGCATATAGAAAAGAGCAATTGGAGGATTAATCAAAAATCCGAAGAGACCAGCTCCTACCAAGTTCCAGAATGCAACACCCACAAAGAAAAGAATTGGCCACTTATAGTTCTTAGTCCAAGAAGTCATGCTTTGAATCTTATAAGTATGGAAGGCTTCAAATCCTACCAGAACTAGAGGAACAACCTCAAGAGCAGAGAAGCATGCACCAATGGCACTTATGGATATAGGGGTTCCGCTAAAGTACAAGTGATGGAAGGTTCCTGGAATTCCTCCTAATAAAAAGATCGAACTAGATAAAAGTGACGCTTTGGTTGCGGACTTCGGCTTAATCAGTCCTAACGTTACAAAGATAAAGGCAATTGCGACAGTAGCAAATACTTCAAAGAAGCCTTCAACCCAAAGATGCACTACCCACCATCTCCAGAACTCCATAATACTTAAGTGAGTTCTCGCTCCATAGAAAAGTCCTCCTCCGTAGAAGAGACCGATCGCTACAGTAGATGCAGTAAAGAGAAGAAGCAGTTGTTTAGAATCGCTTGCAATCTTAAGGGCCGGAGCGATACAACGAAGCATAAGAAATAACCAAATACCAAGACCAGCGAGAAGAAGAATCTGCCAGAAACGTCCGAGATCTGTATATTCATAACCCTGATGTCCGAACCAGAAGCTCAGATTAAGATCAAGTTTCTGATGAATAGCGAGAAACTCTCCGCCCAATGAGCCTAATACCACAACCAATAGTGCACCAAAGAGAACATTCACTCCCAATCTTTGATATTTGGGATCTTTTCCTCCATTGACGATAGGAGCAAGGAAGAGTCCGGCCGCAAGAAATGAAGTGGCAATCCAAAAAAGAGCGACTTGAATATGCCAGGTTCTTACAATGCTATAAGGAAGATACTTTGATAAAGGAAAGCCGTAAAAGTCCTGTCCTTCGACAGTGTAGTGAGCAACAATTCCCCCTAAACCGATCTGTAGGATAAAGAGAGCAATCACTGTTCCCCAATATTTCCACAAGGCCTTCATAGAAGGAGTCATCTGAAAGGTCTTCAAAGGATCAAACTCTGGAAGATTGAGATTAGTCTCATCTTCTTCTTTTTTAAAGGAGTAGTACCAGACAAGAAAGCCAACCGAGGCCAGGAGAAGAAAGATAGAAATAATTGACCAGAAAATATTCTCAGAAGTAGGAACATTGTCGATCAAAGGTTCATGAGGCCAGTTATTGGTATAGGTATGATTCTTGTTAGGTCGATTGGTCGAAGCCGCCCAAGTGGACCAATGAAAGAAGGCCATCATCTTTTCTCTTCTCTCTAGAGAAGGCAGTACTTCTTCATGAATAGCATAGGCCTTACGGGTTTCTCTTAGTTCTTGAGTATTACTAAAAAGACTTAGGTAATAGCTCTTGGTTTTCTCAAAAGCTTCTTTTCTTAAATCAGTTAGCTGCACTTTATTGTCTACCAACTTAGCATCACGATAATCATCCAGCATGGCGGCTTTAATGGTCATTTTCTCTGAACGAGTTGTCTCATGAAATGCCTTGCCCCAGGTTCTTTGACTATAGATTTCCTGGTAGTTTACTAATTCACGATGAAGCCAGTCGGCTGTCCAGTCTGGGGCCTGATAAGCACCATGCCCCCAGATAGATCCGATTTGTTGCCCACCAATGGATTGCCATACAACTTGCCCATCCAAAATATCCTCTTTGGTGTAGAGGGTTTTCCCATCTGAATCTTGGAGTTCTGAATAAATGGGTGGTGCCTGACGATAAATTTCACTTCCGTAAAATCCTAAAATGGTAAACGTCCCGACTAGGACGCACATGAGTAAGAGCCAATAGCGTTTCATTTTTTCCTCTTGTTGTAGAGATTAATAAAAATTATTCATATTAAAACAGTGCCGTTCGCAAACAGGTGTAAACAAGTAGTGCCGAGAGCCCTAAGAAGAGGGAACACTTCTTGGGGACGCTGGTAGTAGTAAATAGATGAGTTAGCCCTCCCCAGAAAGCTGCATCTAAGATACAAAGAACGTGAAACATAAGCCCCAGCCAACCATTAAGGAGGTACCCTCCTCCCACTAGCAGTGCCCAGATGATTCCAGGAATGATTCTCTCCTTTAACATTTGCCCTAGTCCCGGCAGCATCATAGTAAAGATAGCGGCCAGAGAATTATCGATGTAACCATCCACAGGATTCTTCTGCATAAAAAACCTCTCTTAAATTCCGGATTGCATAAGTGCTCTGGGGAATAAGATATTATTCTCCAGATGGATATGTTCCATGAGTTCTACTTCAAGTTCCTGCAAGCGTTTATAGAGAGTTTGCCAGCTACTACAGGCATCCAAGGGTGGAGTAAAATCCGAGGTTAACCGATGAATTTCATCTAACTGCTTGCCGTGTGCATCGTGTTCTGCTGTCATGACCTTAACTGGCATGAGGGCCATATTCCCTCTGCCTGAATCGATCAAAGGGAAGAGAACATTCTCTTCTTTCATCATGTGCATTAGCATTTCTTCCTGGAGCTCCTTTAAAAGCGAATGAAGGCCATGCGGACAATGTGTGTGATCGTGATGAACTCGTTCAATCTTATCTGCTAAGAACACGAGATCTGGGAGTCTTCTGCGGAGATCATCGTGATAGCGCTGGATGATAAAATGAGTTAACTCACTTAGAGGTCTATCTTTAATGTCATTGCTCCCGGGATGAGAAAGAAGCTTCAGTTCTTCTATGATAAGACTTAGATTGAGTTTCTTCTTCTCACAGGCATCTTTAAGCGTTTGCTTTCCCCCACAACAAAAATCGAGACGATTCTTCCTGAAGATCTCATGGGCCAGGGGAAAAGAGATGGCCAGATCTGATAGTTTCTGATCAGCATAATTCATAATAAGCTCCTTGCTTGTACCTCCTCTTAGGCAAGCAGCATGCCAAGGCAAAAAGCTCGTATTTTTGATGACTTGAACACAGATGATGTAAATTCTATATCAAATTTAAAGATATGAAATTCATATCAAGATATGTAAAATACATCATATGAAAAATCTCAATAACCTCATCGATATCGCTCTTAATTTAAACGCTACTTTGTCTTCTCAGGATCGCTACCAGGAACTCCTCAAGATCATCCGAGAGACCATTCCCTATGATGCTTCTGTGCTCATGAGAATTGAGGGTGATGAGCTTATTCCCTTAGCAAGTTTTGGCCTGACCTCAGAGGCCAGAGAAATTAGCTATCCCTTAAAGAGAAACCCTCGCTTAGATATAATCTACCATTCCAAAAACCCTGTTCGATTTCCAGTGGATTGCGATTTGCCTGATCCCTTTGATGGAATGGTGAGTTCTGATCCCCATGCCCTGGAACATGTTCATGCCTGTCTAGGATGCCCCTTGATTATTGAAGGCAAGACCATAGGCATTCTCACTGCAGACGCTCTGAAGCCTCATGCTTTTGATAACATTAGCGATGATTTTCTCAGGGCCTTAGCGGCTCTGGCAGGGGCCACTCTCAGAACATCTCTTATGCTTGAGACGATTGAACAATCAGCAAAGTTTCAAGGAATGGTGGCCCAGGACTTGATGAACCAGGCCGCCTCAAAGAGTGGCGGCGAGCTCATAGGTACTGGTCAGCAGATTCAAAGACTGAAAGAAGATATGAGGCTAGTGGCCAAGTCGGATTTAGCAGTATTAGTAATCGGGGAAACAGGAACGGGCAAAGAGTTAGTAGCACGAGGAATTCACGCTTACTCTCGGAGAGCAGATAAGCCTCTTATTTATGTAAATTGCGCTGCCCTTCCGGAAAGCATTGCCGAGAGTGAACTCTTTGGTCATAAAAAAGGAGCCTTCACCGGTGCCATACAAGATCGACTAGGAAAGTTTGAAGTTTCTAATCAAGGAACACTCTTTCTGGATGAAATTGGAGAGCTCCCCTTATCTATCCAGGCGAAGCTCTTAAGAGCGATTCAAGAGGGAGAAATCCAAAGAGTTGGTGAGGATAAAATTAGAAAAGTAGACGTAAGAGTGATTGCAGCTACAAATCGAAATTTAGATGAAGAAATAAAAAAAGGAAACTTCAGATCAGATCTCTTCCATAGGCTCAATGTCTATCCGCTGGTGACACCTCCTCTACGGGATCATCGTCACGACATCCCACTATTAGTAGGATATTTCTGTGATTATTACCAAAGGCGTTTGGGTTGCAAACCCTTTCGCTTGAGCGAAGATGCCATATCTAAACTCAAGCAATACGACTGGCCAGGCAACGTGAGAGAACTAAAAAATATAATATCAAGGGCCACACTGCAGGCTTCACATATGAAGAATAATAAAGGACCCGTAATACTTCTAAGACCAGAGCATCTTTACTTACCAAATACCGAAAATGCAAAACCAGCACCGTTTGAAGAGGCTTCAATCGAAATCGATAATCAGGCCACTCTGCAAGAGGCCATGCTTGAATTCAAAAAGAAAATGATTATAAGGTCTGTAACAAGGCATAATGGGAATTGGGCCAAAGCAGCTAAGGATCTGGGCCTTCATCGAAGTAACCTCTATCATCTAAGAGATCAGCTTGGACTAAAATACCCTATGGATTAAACTCCGCAGGATTGCAGATTTAACTCCTGACCAGTCTCCATTTGAAAAAGATTCTTAAAGTAAATAACAGCTGCCTGCATTTGCTGGGCCTGACTGGAGAGATCATCATAGGTTTTGGGGCTGGCCACTCCCGTTCTCTCCCCAAATTCAAGTTGCTGCCGCATTCTTTCCTGATAGGCGTTAAGCTGATTATTGGCACTACAAGCATGAGAAAAAAGACTAATTGTTCTGGCTTCTAGGAGTGAGGCAATCTGCCCTTCTATATGTTTCATCGCCTCACAATTTTTTTCATGTTGTTCATTACAGAGTTGAACATTCTTCTTGAGTGCCAAATCGGCTACAGTGACTTTGTCCATAATGGCCTCTCTTTGGATTTCAGGAGTCAAAAAAGAGAAATTCATCTCAGATTGATTGATCTCCCACTCCGGAGTCATGCTCGCTAACTCTAGCGTTTGGGATCCGCGGGCCACTTCATCCGCAGCCATATGCTCGAGATAAACTTGAGTTAAATCCTTACAACCATTTTCCAAAGAGGATTCTAAAGGTGGTTTCATTTGAGTCATATTCCCTGCATTTTGACCGGTCACCGCGGAAGGAAGTTTTATCTCCTGAACTTCCTCTTTGGGAGCGGCCCCCTTCTGAATAAGATAAAGCGCAGTTTCTGGATTATTACAGTTCACTAATTGATGAAGTTCAGAGCGACCATTTAAACTTTCCTCACCTACCACTTCTTTCAAGGCAGGAAGGGGTTGGTCCTTCATAAGAGCGCTGAATAGCTCTTCTTGATCCAACTCAGACTCGGCTTCCGCTTCTTGCCTCTCTTGATCATACTGAGCACTAGAGCAGGCCATAAGCATAAAAACAGATAAAAGGAGAAGATATTTCTTAAGCATAATAAACCTCACTAACAGCTCTAACTGCATGTCCCTGGCCAAGATCAAAAGGTTCAAAAGTGTCACATACCTTTTGAGCATACTTGATTTACTTTCTTAGGATTAACCTAGGGGAATTATTAGCAGGTTTATCAAAGGTGCATCTTACGCAAATAAGCTGGCCTGTGCCTTCGTTGACAAATTGAATAGGTGAAACAGTACTATTTTTGATAACGAGCCCATTGAAAGTGAAATTTTTATTACCCTCAAAGGATATTCCATAATCGATATCACTTAGCTTTAGATTTTGTGCCTCAAGAGAAATCGGATCTCTCATGATGATGGCGTGCTGAGATCCTCTGAGTTCTAGATCATTTACTACCAAGTGAGCGTTTACTACTGACACACCATCATTAGCATTGTTTTGCAAAAAGACTTTTTCCAAGGTTAGTTTTTTACCTGCTGAAACCGAGAAGGCTTCCGAGGTTCCATAATGAATGATCTTTAAGTTTTGAAACTTTAAGTTAGATGTCCCCACTCTAAAAGTGTCGTTAAACTCCAGGATACTTTCTCGGCCTTCTCCTCTGATGGTACTATCCGGAATCCTCATCTCTCCTTGTTGTACCTTGTAGTAGCCTTTCTGGAGAAAAATACTACCGCCAGGAAGTAACTGTCGGAGCGCCTCGCGCAGAAGTAAGGTCTCACCTTCGCCAGTTTCACTCACCTTAATTTCTTTGGGAGTACTAGCTCCACCTACCATTAAGCTTCCTTGAGAAGTAGCACTGCCTGAAGAAGACAAAGAAGACTCTTTTAGATTTTTATTTGCGGCCAATGCAGTTCTGACTTGATTGCGATCTTGTCCGTTGAAGGCCTTCTCAGCATTCTGATTGATCTGTTGGTCATTTTTTTCTGGATTTTTATTTTGAGAGTAGTCTGAATCTTGTCTAACAGGAGCAATGTCATTTTTAGAATTCTCAAGACTTTCTTCTTCATCAATAAAGGCCTGTCCAACGGGTTGAGAAGTGGATTGAGAACGAGAAAATTCTTTTTTGCTCTCGCCTTTTTTACCAGCAAAGTCAAAGGAAGGATTATAATTTGGTAAAACCGACCAGCTAATAACTGCGATCAGGATAAAGAGAATCATCCAAAACTTAAAATTAGGTTTCTTCATTAGGAAAAGGTTATAATACTTTTTAAATAAATGGAAATGACTCACTCAACGCGGCTATTCAGCATATATTTAGGTTACTGCATGACACGCATCTCAGATTCAATCTCATTTACTGGATAAGGACATAAGTCTATAGTTTGAATCATGAAAAAATACTTCTCTGGCATCATTCTCACTTTTTCATTCCTTCTGCTCATCAGTTATTCCTATGCGTGGGCAAGGCTGACTAGAGATTTAACCACGTCTCTACTTCTGGCAATTCCTTTCATTCTGGTATGGCTGATTCCTGTACGTTTTTGGTCTACCGACAGAAGTACCATTAAGACCTTCGATCACATCTTACAAATCTTGGGTTACACTTGTATGGGACTTGTTAACTTTTTAATAATCTCTCTCCTCTTAACCGACCTCATTCTTCTGATCTCTCAGAATTATTTTATCGAGACTTACTTTGCTTTAATTGTTTTTTCTCTAACTTCTCTCGCCTTCTTCATGGGTCTCATTAGAGGTCATTTTGGTCCTGCCATAAAAGAGGTTGAAGTTCGTTACCCTCAATTACCTATAGAGTTAATTGGTCTTAGGATAGTTCAGATAAGTGATCTTCATATTGGGCCGACGCTTAAAAAAAACTATGTGGAAAAAGTCGTTACCAAGACTCTGCAACAAAAGCCAGATCTCATCGTTCTGACTGGGGATATCGTAGATGGGAAAATTATCGATATTGGTGAAGACGCTGCACCTTTGGAGAAACTTGCCTCTACCGGTAGGGCCTATTTTGCCATGGGTAATCATGATTACTATTCAGGGGCAACTCCCTGGATCGAATACTTCGAAAAAATGGGAATGAAAGTACTCTTGAATGCTCATGATCTCATCAACTATAAAGAGTCACCTTTCATGCTTGCAGCTGTGACAGATCCGGCAGCATCCTTGGCAGGACATCCTAGTCCAGATGCTAAAGAGGCTATTAAGAATCACTACCAAGGAAAGAAGGGGAATGCCGTGTTCAAGATTCTCCTTGCTCATAATCCAAAACTCGCTCAACAAGGAGCCGAGGCTGGCTTCGATCTTATGTTGTCTGGCCACACCCATGCGGGCCAGTTTTTCCCATGGACTCTCGTTGTAAAAAATGTTCACAAGCCTCATTACTGGGGTCTATCTCAGGAAAAAGCAATGAAGGTCTATGTGAGTGCAGGAACAGGAACCTGGGGTCCACCCATTCGACTAGGAACGAAAACCGAACTAACAGTTATCACACTAAGTAGGTAAACGATGTTACTTTCAAATTTTATTTTCGCATATGGAGACATTTTCGAATATCCGATTTCTTTTGCGAATGTGAATATGAGCGATCAGCCACTCATCTATGTTAACGAGGGATTTCAAAAGCTCACTGGTTACAATAAAGATGAAGTTGTTGGTAGGAATTGTCGTTTCCTTCAGGGGATAGAAACCGACAAAGGTGCAACGAATTTTATCAAAAAATCTATTTCCAGATACATGCCAGTCTGTCAGGATATTTTAAACTATAGAAAAGATGGCCTCCCCTTCTTCAATCGTTTAGTACTTATCCCTTTCAAAGAACTTAAAACACAGTACTATCTGGGTTTTCAGTATGAAATTCAGGCGAGTATGGCCAAGAAGCAGCATGACATAAAACCATCTCTTCTAAGAGAGAGGTTTCAAGATCCTTTCTCAGATATTGTGAAAGATACCTATGTCGCCAACCAATTTGGAGAGGACATAAGTTTACCCGTTCTAAAAAAAAAATTTCTAACAAGTGTTGATAAAATCGAGAGTTTCATTCTGGATCTTTGAAATGGGAGGAAACATTAAGTTGTCCCTCCCATGTAAATCAAGGTGTATTAAGAGTGGGCCTTCCCATAAATAAACGACTATAAATCTTTACACAGAGAAGACCGTTAATGAGTAAACATACTGTTATGAAACCAGTTATCAAGGGAGAATGGTGAAGAAGGTTCTCAAGCAGCATGTCTTCACCAATAAATGCCGTACTAATAGGCATACCAGCAAGTATCATGAAACAGACCATAAAAATATTGGCCTTAAGAGTATGAGCAGTTCCTAGAGCATGGTAAATACGCAAATCACATTTTCTAAAAATCCAACTGATGATGATCGCAGCTAATAAAAACGGAGTAATCGGGATCATATAAGCTTCGATAAGAGCAAGATCATGTGGCCCCAAGAGGTAGACAGTAATCATACATCCTACCAATCCCAGAGATAAATCTCTCATGGCCAAGAAGGGACTATGATGAACCCAAATCGATCTGAGCGAAAAGAAAAATGAACCGACTGAAAAGATCAATGCGGAATGATAATAGTCGAAAAAAAGGCTTATCAGAGGAAGAGTTAGCATGATCACTGGAATAGCAGAATGACTAACTAAAATCTTTAATTTTCTTTGCATTAACTGCCATGGCAAAAAGCCAAACCCTCTCCATGATATATCCATAAAGAATTCAGAAGCTCCCAGCACATATAAGGTATCTCGCCATCTCACAGGCAAGGCATCCAACCAGTTTTTCCGGTTTTGTATTTTCTGAAATATGGATTTATTACTTAGACTAGTGGAACTTGCTACCACAGAAGGAGATACCAGTAGCTGGAAGCAGCGATAAAGAGCATGGCAAACTAAATGAAGAAGAACTATCTTATTGAGTCCAAAAGAAAGCTCTATAAACATTATGCCAATTTGAGAAGTACTAGCATAAGCTATTTGCCCCTTAATATTGGTTTGAATGCGACCCTGTATCGAAGATAAGAATAAAGTAGTAAGCCCTATAAGTCCTATTGAAATAGTTACAAAAAGATTATGGGACCAAAGGGGCTGCGTTCTTAGGAGAAGGAAGACACCCGCATGAATCGAAAGAGCTCCGTAAAAAATAGCACTTGAAGGAGTGGGTCCTTCCATTGCGCGAGCAGGCCAATTGTAGAATGGGAACTGGGCAGACTTACCAAGCGAAGCAAAAACAATACACATATATAACACTGTCAATGAAGTCTGATGAGTAGAAGAAAAGGCTTCAGAAGGAATCGATGCTAATGAACCAAAGCGAGTCGCCTCATGCCAAAGAACATGACCTAATACCGCACCTATTAAAATACCGAGATCGCAGATTCTATAGAGATTATAAATTCTCCAGGCATTATTAACCGAACGTGAATGTGAGCGATAAAAAGCAATAAGAAGAAAAGAGCTAAAACCAACTACTTCCCATCCAGCAAAAAAAAGATCCATGTTTCCTGCAAGAGAGAGAATATCCATACCAAAAATAAAAAAAAGAATAGTACTAAAATACCGTTGATAACCTTTCTCCAAGTGCAAATACCCATGTGAGAACTTTGCTACCAGTAGACCTAATACATGAGTAAGTCCTAACATTGCCAGAGTATTGTGATCAATCCAGGCCAGAATCGGAAAAGCATGTCCAGAGAGAGATATTTGGGCCAGTAAGATTTCCGTAGGTAAAGGCAAATATAAAAGAAAAACACTCGCGATTGCAGGAAACAAAATACTTATAATAGTAACTCTAGTAATAAATCTTTCCGAAAACCTATATGGACACGCCAGCATCAAAGAAGTTACAAGCGGAAATAGATAGGCCAGAAATAACTCTTTCATACGTAGTTCTCCCATTTTCCTTCTTTGAAGATATGGATTCTCTTTGTGTCATTGTCATAGCAAGCGTAGTGAATCCAATTATTGTAGACAATTTGCTTAACTAGAGGATTTCCTTGGATTGCCATCAGTGCAACTTCTGGACTTTGTTCTACCAGGACAAAAAGTCTCAAAGCTCTGTGCTGATCAATCATCTGAAAAGGAAGCCCAAAGAGGAGATCACTTTCAGTCCCATGACTAACTCCAAAGTTACCAACGATGTTCTGAGGCAATTTAGAACCTGCGCCAAAACGAAGGTTGTCTACTCTTGAGAAATAGTAATCAAGATTAATACCGGAACAAACTGGAATCAATGCTCCCAAAGTAGTCGCGAGAAGTTTTCCATCAGCATCTATTTTGGGATCATAGGATTGAAAAAACGAAGGGTGATTGGGAACTATACCCTTGGTATTTTCTCTTAAACCTACGATCGCATAAGCAACATTGGTATGACCCATTTCGGGTCTTGTTTCATACAGCGAGCGTGATCTTCTTAGAACCTCTTTTTGAGCAATTTTACTAATTGGCTGATAGGTTACTAGCTTAAAAGACTTAGTACGCTCTCTAGCATTCTTATAAAGGGCAAGGGAGAGATATCTCTTGAAATCATTGAATCTTTTTAGATGCTCCGTTGGAACTTTTCGATACTCATAGAGTTCAACAGTATCTCTGGTAGTATCATGAAAGCCCGCAATAAAATGGGTAGAATCAGGAATGACAAGATTATGCTTCTCTTTAATAATTTTTCGAACTTCAGGACTATTTGCCATAGCAACAAAGGCACGAGAATTAACCGATCCATTCCTTCCAGAGCATGCACCACACCCGTAGGTAGCAAAGTAAGGATTATTCTCACTTTGAGAGCCATGACCAATGATAAAGATCAAAGGAGCAAAATGATGAATAAAGCCAATTAAGAGCAATTGTTGATAGATAACACTGGCCATCTCTTCATGCGTGTAACCCAGAGGAACTCCCATTTCACTTAGATCTTGGGAAGGATCTTTTAGGAGTTGAATTTCAGTCTCCGGCTCAACTTCTTTAACATTCTCCAACGATTCAAAGGCCAGTGGAAAAAAAAGATTCCGAGTAAGCTTTAAAGTGGAGGATACACCACTTAGATGAGAAAAAAACCAATCATGCAAAAGATTTCCGGTTGGTTGGACCTCATCAAAGGGAACTTTCTTTGACTTTTTCTTTCGGGACTTCTTTTCAACATATACATCTTTTAAAAATACTTTCGCTGGAACAGGTGCTGGACAATGCTTCTTGGCAAAAGCATCTTCCGGATGTTGATAAAAGCATTCAATACCGAAATGACCTGCAGTTCCAAAAGTTTCAATCTTGCTTGAGATATTTTCTAAATGACGTCTTAAAGGACTTTCTCGATCGTCCATGCAAAAGAGGGCCTGAAAGCCAATGTCTTTACGAGTATAACCCCCTATCTGTTTCACAGCATTTAATAGTTTTTGATAGGTGGCCTCTTCTAAAGACTCTTGCAGAGTTTTGAAAATGAAAAATGTTTCATCATCAAAAGTGGGTGTCTCTTCAACCAATCGTCCAGAAAAAGAAGGAAAAGTTTCATCCACTTTTTCTTTCTCAATCCACGCCCTTTCTAAAACAAGTTTTACAGCGAGAAAATCAATTAGGCTAATCTGTCTTTTAAAAGGTAAGAGCTGAGGGGACTGTTGAATATTGTAGATAAGTCCGGCCCACCCTCTTAAAGTCATTATGGATTCTCGAGCATAGTTTTGATGATAATTGATGTTGGGACAAAGATATGCTAGATGATTGTGAATAGCGTCTTCAGGTGAAGCTGGGAAATTATCATCAAAACTTCTCTTTTTGAAAGGATCAGGCTTGATATGACTGGAAGTAAGTAAATTCCGTACACAATGATAGAAGCTTTCTGATTCTGCTCCAGGCATCTGCCATTGTCCGATGCCTTGGTCAAGATACATTGATAGCCATTTAATCAACATCCCATCAGAGAGCTCCATCACATTGATTCCTAGATGCTCATTCCAGATATCATGGAGCTTACCAAAGCGAGAATCATGATGAACAAACTGATACTGCCCTTCTAGTATAAAGCGTAAACTTTCCTCTGAGCCAAGTTTTTCCTTAAGAAGGTTCAGCGGGATATCACCTTCTTTTATTCTTTCTCGGTAATATTCAAGACTCGAGAATGGATTAGCTTCTAACTTCTGACTCACCTCTTTCAAGGCTTCCCAGAATGGAAGATGTTGGTAAGGAAGCAGGAGATTAAGATGAATAAACTCTTTAATAGGTCTGATTATAGGAAGATCCATGGCTATTTCATTAAGAAACTTTACATCTACTACCATAAAGATTCTCCTATTTGAAAATTACCATCAGATTATTCTTTTTGGCCTCTTCATGGTAATCCATAATCATTTCTCTCACATCAACATGAACACGAACCAGCTCCATACCATGGATATGAATTGTTTTCTTCTGAGAAGAGTTTTGAAGCTGCTTCACGATTAGGGGTTTATGAAGGAAAGAAACATTTTTAGTAAACTTAAAGTGAACATCGTCATTATCATTAATGACTTCATAACAAGTTAAGGATGGTTTTCTTAATTCGAAAAGAATAGCTACAATCAGTCCCGCAAATATTCCTTTCAAAAGATCAGTTGCGAGAATCGATCCAATCGTGAAACAGAATACAAAAAGTTGATCCCACCCTCTCTTGGCCATCTCCAGAAAAAAAGTCGGCTTAGTAAGCTTGTATCCAACGAGAAGAAGAACTGATGCCAATGTTGCGAGGGGAATAAGATTAAGAAGCCCAGGTATAAATAGCACACAGAGTAAGAGCCAGCAGCCGTGAAAAACGGCAGAGTACTTAGTTTTTGCTCCTGCGGCCACATTGGCAGATGTGCGGACAATTACAGCAGTAAGGGGCAGACCTCCTAAAAGTCCCGCAAGAGAATTACCCAATCCTTGCGCCACTAGTTCTTTATTCTTATCCGTTTTGCGTTTCAAAGGATCAATTTTATCAGCGGCATCAATACATAAAAGAGTCTCAAGAGAAGCAACAACAGCTATAGTTAGACCAATTTTTAGAACATCAATTGTAAAACCAGAAAAAGAAGGAAACCGAACATCTTGAAAAATAGCTGCAGGCAGTTTTACCAGAAAAGCTGAATCAATCAGATGGAATACTTCATTAAGGACGACAGAAAAAATTACCGCAACTAAGGGCCCAGGAACTAGTTTGAAAAAGCTTACTCCTCGTGAAGCAAACTTCTCCCAAAGTAACATAATCGAAATCGATATCACCGATATAAGGGTGATTCCCCATTGTATGTGGGAAGGGGAATAATCCCCTTTGCTAAGCCCCAAGGCGTTGGGAAATTGGTTAATAATAAGTATGAGTCCAATTGCGGCAAGCATTCCCTTAATGACCGCTGTTGGAAAGTAGTCCCCAATCGCCCCTCCCTTCATAAGCCCAAAGAGAATTTGAATTATACCGGCCATAATTATCGCCAACCCAAACTTCTCAAAACCGCCTAATTGAGTAATTCCACTGGCCACGATTACTGTTAAGCCCGCTGCAGGACCTGAGACACTTATATGTGAATTGCTAAAAAGTCCCACTACTGTTCCACCAATAATTCCGGCGATGAGACCAGAAGCAAGGGGCGCACCAGAAGCCAGGGCAATTCCCAAACATAGAGGAAGAGCAACAAGAAAGACTACTACAGATGATTTAATATCATATTGAAAATTAGGTTTTGTCATACACACTCCGGTGCCTAAAGGCACAAACCACATGTCTAAATTAAAGCGATAATCTTGGAATTAAAGTAAGGCAGGCGGAGGAATGTCAGACAAAAGAAAGGGAATAGATTTAATAAATGCTTGAAGATCAAAAGAAAGAACAAGAGCTAACCAGGCAATACTTATTTTTAGAGGAAAACCTTCAGAGAAGTAACCAACACTATAATGAGTTTCAGCTTCTTCAAACTCAACTGAATGAACTGTTTCAAGTTCTTGAAATGAGCTCTCCATCGAGTCGCTCATTATTTGTTTTTTTGCTAAACTAGGAAGAGAAAAATGAAATAAGAAACAAAATACGGCGACTAAAGATACTAGGTACTTTAGATCTATTGCTTTAACGACACTTTTTCGCCATTGCTGAAACATGGAAATTCCATTTTTTTATATGCTGAATTATCACATAATTCTTTATGCAAACCAAGTCCAAAAAATACGAGTTTCTTATTTACCATGTTTGAGGCTTCGAACCTCCTCTTTTAGTTCTCTAACATCTTGAAGTAATGGATTTATGTTCTTCTCAGAAGCCTCCGGTTCATCATTTCGTATGAGAAGGCCACCAAGAGAAGCGGTTATAATCCCAAACAGAGTAATTCCAGTAACCATAAGAATTCTGGCAGTTAAACGCTTTTCTATAGTCACTAGATAATGATCCCCCAATACCTAGTTAGGTAGACCCGAAAATCACAGATATCTAAAAGCATCGATTAAGGGAATTGTAGAAATAAGATCAATCTGCTTCGTCTGGCAGCTCAGCAAAAAAAAAATGATAAATCGGGCCGATGATGAACATCGACCCGATTGAAGGCTTGTTTATTGCTCACCCATATGTCTTTCAAGCACTTCTGATTGAGACAATGGTGTTAAAGAGCGACTTGGGTTTGGAAGGATATAAGTATTCATAACGTTATCAGCTTCAAGCAACCAAGATCCTGTCGACCACATAGTTCCCCCTATTCGGATTGAATCCATGTAATCCATAAATTCTTCACCAGCGAGGTTCCATTTTCTCGCATTTTCTGCTCCACCGTGGTGAGCATTCGGCCAACCGAATTCACCAAGAAAACAGCGTTGGTTGTATTGTTCACACCAATCGGCGAAAACTTTGAGATTTGCGATTCCTAAGGCTCCTACCGAGGCATACCCTTTTGAGCGGGCAATGGCTTGCTCCTCATCATAGCTCTTCTTATACTTACCACTAGTATCCCAATCCATATAAAGATGAGCATGATACATTAGATTGTTGTACTTATCTGTAATAAAGGGCTTGGGATGATATTGCTTCCAACGGTGAGGAGCTGAATAACTATAGCCCTCAACATGAATCAGCATATCATCATTATTTGAGCGAATAGCATCTACTGCCACTTGAGCATATTCTTCCCAAATTTTTTCCGGATTAATTCCTGTATTGGTTGGAAGATCATATGGCTCATTCATAATATCATAAGCATAAAGAGCTGAGTAAGCATCTGCATTGGCCTTCACTGCAGCAGCTATTTTTTTCCAGGCATCAGCGTATTGGACTTTAGTCGGTCCGGTTGATTCACCAAATCTATGCCATACACCATCTCTCATATAACGAGCATAATTATGCATATCTAAGATTGCTACAAGGCCAGCTGTCTTAGTATCTTTTAGCATCTGGATAATGTGCCCCATATAAGCTGAATCGAGAGCGCCACCAAGAGTAGGTTGTACTCTTTCCCAAAGGAAAGGAAGACGAACGACTTGCATTCCTCTCTCTTTAAGGGCCTTAAGTGACTGAAGCGTAGGTCTAGTGTAGTTTGTATTATAAACACCAGGAATTACCTCTTTAGAGATTCCCATATCCATAATATTGATACCACGAAGAAAGGGAGTGGCCACAGCGGCTGTAGTCACCGTAAAAGTATTGATAGAAGCAACTGTATTATAAGTGAAAAGCGGCTTTCCACTACCCGACATGATGAAGGTAGAAAGAATATATCTCCCTGCAGTTGCATTTTCTGGAATTTGAAAAATAGGCTTATAGAGACTAGATACTCCCCCGACAAAACTCTGATCTTTCATTTCAACAGAGGCAGTCGGAGTTGAAGCGATTTGTCCCGAATCGGAAACCTTACGAACTTCCATTCTAACAGTAGTAAAGGAAATATTTCCTGAAGACTTATAACTACTATTAATAGCTATTGGAGAACCAGCTTCGACCGTTTTAACTGGAATGTGAACACCAGCAAGTTGAAATGTAACATTGGGATCAGAGCCGATAATAGTAAAGCTATTGATATCGTTGACTTCATTAAAAGCGAATACTTGATTATTATTCAAAGGATCAAAAGCAAAAAGTGAAATGATATACTTACCAGACTCAGTAGTCGGAGGAATAAGAAAGATGTTTTTAAAAGCTTTCGGCTCATTAGCGATCAGGCTTGCCCCCATTATTTCTTGAGTTGCAATCGCTGGAGAAGATATCTCGCCCGAAGCGAGCACTTTACGGATTTCAAATTTAAGATTGAGATTTGCTACATTTTTCGAAGCTTTCAACCCATTTTGAATTTCGATAGAAGCTCCCGCATTAACAGTACTAGTTGGAATCCATACTCCAGTGTTTGTGAAGGTCACTCCGGTAATAGGCCCAACTCCTTCAATAAACACATTCCAGCTTGGAGCTGTACCTGTTGAATATAAGTACTCATTAAGACCTGGTGCAGTCCCTACCTTTAAAACCATTCTATAATTACCAGTTAGAATAGTACTCGGAATTAAGTAAGGAGCGTCATAAACAATTCTCTGTTCGGCAACAAAGTTTTGATTAGGAAAGGCTTTAGAAAATGTCGCTTCAGCTGCAACACTTCCATTATCGGCCACCCGATGCAGACCAATTGTTACTGTTACCCCATTTTGAATGGCGTCGGATTTTACAACACCTCTTAAATTAATGTTCTGACCGAACTTTGCTGTTGAAGCATTAATGTACATACCAGCATTCGCAAATTTGGCCCATACCTGATTGGTGTAAAAAACGCTTATGAGCATTAAGAGCAGCATACTCGTTTTACTAACCAAGGTTTCCATGGTTTTCATAGTCTTCCTCCATTGAAGTTTTGAAATATTCTATGGTAGGATTTTGGAACTCGTTATGTCGTAATGTTAAGAATCCAAAAAATCAAGCAAGTCAATAACTTAGCGATATTAGCTCCAGGCCCAAAACGGTAGTCACGAAAGTTTTGGGCAAAACTTGCTCTCTACTCAATCTATGGTCTTATGGTCGCGGAATGTGAACTTCTGAAGAATTAACGTTCTCCGACTGCATTTTCTCCCTGGCCAGTCTTCTCTCTTTTTTGTTGGGATGTGGGATACTTTGAAGACCTCTCTTACTTTCATCGTAAACGAGTTCCGCCAAAAGGTGTCAGATACCTTTTGGAGGACCACCTTTTGGACCAAGCTCCTATAAAAAATTTACACATCTTCATCCCTGCTCCCTCTTTAATGGTACTTAGGTCCAAAACGACCGGGACCATGACATGAAAATTTCTTTATATTTGCCCATCCTTATCTCCCTCTTTCTAACCCCTGTGGTTTCGGCTGAAATTCCTGTTAATAAGATTCTTTCACTTGAAGGCTCCAGTTCCAAATATGGTCCTTACACAGGGCTACTCGAGTTAAGAAGAAAAGCGGACAAGGTTACTGTCATCAAATTATTAACCTATACCAACTATTCCTTTGAAAATTTAATCGTTCAAGAAGTCTGGACGGGGGATGTCCAGTCTGATCAGAAAACTATAACATATGAGATCAAGCAGGCCGATATCTTCAAAAGTGCAGAAGGTCTAACTAGAACTCCCGAGATGTTTTTAAAAAATATAAAAATCGTTCAGAGACTTGATCTTAATGCTCCCCATATGAGTTTTTTAAGATCTGATGAAGTCTTTGAAGAAAGAATTATACAGGTGGCCAATTCAGGAAAAATCCCACTTTGGGAAAATCTCAGGCAGAAGCAAGAATCCATTGGGAATGAAAATGCGGCCATCATTAATCTTGCCTCTAAGTTTATTAGTCTAAAGGTTTTTAACTGGTATCACTCACAACCTGAGGTGAGAGACTATGAAGACAGAGAAGAATACAAATCAAAAAAACAATATTTTATTATAGATCCCACTGATTATGAATTTTATCAGAATAATCCACATACTTTACGTGTAATTAATAAAGTTCCGGATAAGATCTCATTAATAGAAGCCATCCAAAGAAGAAACGCCTACGCTCCTTCACTTGAAATGAAAAAGAATCATTTTGAAGAAGTGATGAAGACCTATCATATTAATGAACTTGGGCAGTTCTCTACGGCACAATTCGATAAAAGCGGGAAATTCATTAAGTATATTATGGTGGGGGACGGGGCACTATGGACAGGTATGTATTTGGCTTCACAGGCCATGCGCTATCAGGTAACTAGGGAAAGCGAAGCATTGGAAAATGTGAAGAAGTCTCTGAAAGGTCTCATGCTTCTGATGGATATAACAGGAGATGAGAAAACCTTTGCAAGAAATGCAACCATCGACGATGGCAGCATTGAACTAAATGATGATTACCGCTTAGGTACAGGCATTCATAAGAATAAGATCTGGCGGGCCATGGGCAATAATGACATGTTCAAGGGTCTCATTCATGGCTTTATCTGGAGTTATATCGTTTTACCGGAGTCAGAACTTGAATTAAGAAATGAACTCTTAAAACATATGAAACAATTGACCAAGCTCTCAATTGCTGAAAGAAGATCGAATACTTCCCCCGCATTTGGACTTAGGGCCCTCGCCACAAGATCAGAGAACGACAAAAAAAAGTTTATTAACAGTTTTATGCTCTCAGACATGGGGAGAAAGCTCGTCAATATCGAGGGAAATACCTATAATGGGGGGATAGCAGACTGGAGTGGAATAAACCTAACCATGGTGAGTACCCTAACAAATATACTGATCGCTAAAATGATTATGAAGGATCTATCTTCCGAGAATCACCTTTTTAAAAAAACAGAGAAAGATGTCTATCAAAGATCTTTAAGAAGTCTCGTATTACAATGGAAGGACATGGCAACTGCCAGAAGAGATCTCCTTACTATTGCAACCTATTCATTTGCTATCAAAGGCGGATTCGAACTGAAAGAAGCAGATGAAAGTGATGATGGATTGAACCAAAAAGAAATTCAAAATCTCTGGCAACTAAATTTCGAGAACTGCTTATGGTCATTAAGAGAAATACCAATCAATAGATCAAAGTATAATATTTCCTACGACTATTCCCTCATGCCAGATTGGAGTTTATCATGGTGGCCGAAGCTTCCATGGAAATCAGTCAAAGAAAAAGAATCAGTTGAATATCATATGCAAGGGGCCTATGCTTACCCCTTGTTTGAGAGCAAGGGAATAGGAAGTAACTTCGTTTGGAAGGATCAGCCTTTCGCCTATAAGAGTGAAAGTCAGAAATCTCTTAAAGATCCACCAGCAGATTATCTTTATGCTTATTGGATGGCCCGACTAGCTAACATTCTCTGATCAATTGGAAAATAAGTTATGCCTTCAATTTCTTTAGACCATTGCCCAAAGACACTCTGGAAAAATGGCGCAGGGGTGACCCAGGAACTATTGCGTTTAGGTGAAGAGCCTTTTGAATTACGATTTTCCGTGGCCCAAGTCACGAATGACGGCCCATTCTCCATCTATCCAGAGCATGATCGAGTTCTACTGCTCCTGGAAGGAAGGCTCCAGCTATTCAGGACAAAAGATAACATCTTATTAAATACTTTCGAGCCATTCTACTTCTCTGGTGATGAAGTGATCACTTCTAAACTTCTAACAGGTAAATCTAGAGACTTTAATGTTATCTATAGAAAAGGTATCAAGGTTGAAGTGGAGGTGCTTAAACTTGATAACACCTTTATAGTTCTCGAGAAAAATACATATGTATATGTATCTAACGGTCAGCTCGAGTATGAAGGGGCATTTTACTCTGATGCTCTCTTCTATGACTCTGGTAAGATAAAAATAACGACTCCAACCGAAATTATCGTGATTAGAAAACTAGAAAAAGAGTCTTAGTCACCCTTGATTTGTTTTCTAAAATCGCAGGATCGTATATTTTCAAGATCCATGAAATTTTCCATCATGCCTATCCTTCCTATTCTCTTTTCAAGCAGCCTCTTGGCCAGTGCCATTGATTACAAGTTCGAAAAGAATCTTTTTCAAATTGAGGTGCAGGAACATAATCCAGTCTTTAAGCATCAGTACTATTTTAAAGGTTCCGAACATTTAAAAATCAGACTAAATACTCAACTATTAACATTGTCAGGAGAAATCAGACCAAAAGTAGGCATCCCCTTGGAGTTAAGAATCAGCGAAAGCAGCCGCAGTGGTCTCAATTTGATGCTTGAACAAGGTCGCTATCTCTCAGAAAATGAACCTGTTATAAAGTCTATGGTGAATTGGTTTTACAAGATGAGTTTAACTCCTATGCTCGATGCAAACTACAATTTCCAGGCAGATAAATTAATGTATGAAGACAGTAGAATATTCACACAGTTTTCAATGGGTTTAAACTATAAACTCGATAAGAACTACAGTATGAATATGGGTACAACCCTCTTACAAAGGGCCAGAACCTATCTCTTTCAGCTAGGACTAACAATACTACTCTAGTGTTTAGATTTTTTCACCACACTCAAGCATCGATTTACCATAATAGGGATTGGCTATCTTTCCTTCTTTCTGAACCCATTTTGCCTTTGCCATAGGGCAACTGACCTTCATTAATCCATTGAGTTCAGACTTATTACCCTTTTTTAGATAGACTTCAGATAATGTTTTAAAGGACTTTCTTAAATCACTTATTCCAGTGAACTTCTTATCACAATCGCTATAGCTATGCTTTAGTTCAGCTTTATTCTTTTCACAAATAATTTGATGATGAGACAAGGCTATTTCCATCTGATCTTTGGACAAGGCATCTTGCATATGAAGATAGGGAGTTAAGCTTAGCTCTCCTGCATAGGCAGAAGAAGCAGTCAAAAGGAGGAAAAACAATAGATATTTCATGGTCACTTCCAGCAGAAAATTAATAAGACATTTTCATAGTCCTTTTTACTAATGGCAATAACTTTGTATGACTTTGACTAAGAAAGATGAGTACTAGAATTGCGCTTGAGCTTCCCATAATGGGAAGGTTTAAGATATAAGAAAGCAAAGGAAGTTTTATGAAAAAGACTATGGATTTTGAAATAAAAGGGATGACCTGCGCATCTTGCGTGAACCGTGTGGAAAAGGTTCTCAAGAAAAATCCCGCTATCATCGCGGCTTCAGTCAACCTCGCGACAGAGAAAGCAAGGATTGAATTTGATAGCTTAAAAGTGGATTCTGACAAAATAATAGGGATTATTACCCAGGCTGGATATGAGGCAAGAGTTTCTTCACCAAAGTCAGTCGATAATAAGGAAGCTAATCTAAAAAAAGAGAAGCTGATCATTACTCTCTCGGCCCTTTTGACTCTTCCTTTGGCCCTTCCCATGATTCTTTGGCCATATGCCCATCTCCTCATGCCTTCCCCCTGGATTCAACTGCTGCTAGCAACTCCAATTCAATTTCTTATTGGTGCTCGATTTTATAAGTCAGCATGGGGAGCAATTAAGGCCAGAAGTGGGAACATGGAGCTTCTGGTTGCAATAGGAACTTCTGCCGCCTACTTCTTGAGTCTTTATCTCTTAATAAAAAATCTGGATCACTTGGAACATCACTCTCCTCATCTCTACTTTGAAGGCTCAGCAGTTATCATAACCTTAGTGCTTTTGGGCAAATACCTAGAAGCCAAGGCCAAGCAACAGACATCTTCGGCCATTAAATCCCTACAAGCTCTTCAACCGGCCATGGCCCGGGTCATTAGAGAAGGTAAGGAAGTAGACATTGCAATTGAAGCTCTGAAAGTAAGTGATCTCGTGATAGTGAGACCTGGCGAGAGAATTCCAGTGGATGGACTAATAAAGAAAGGCATCACTCAAGTAGATGAATCGCTTATCACCGGCGAGAGCCTACCGATTGAAAAAAAAGAAGCTGACAATGTGGTAGGTGGCTCTATCAATGGTGATGGACTCATTCAGGTAGAGGTAACTGCCTTAGGTTCAGAAACCATGTTGGCCAGGATAATTCGCATGGTTGAGGACGCTCAATCTGTAAAAGCACCCATTCAGAGATTGGTAGATAAAGTTAGTGCTTACTTCGTTCCTACCGTTTTGATTATAGCTGTCATCACTGTCATCCTTACCGCCCTAACAACTGGCGACTGGGAAACAGGCATAATCCATGGAGTGGCAGTTCTGGTCATCGCTTGTCCCTGTGCCTTGGGACTTGCAACCCCTACTTCCATTATGGTTGGGACAGGTGTTGCGGCCAATGCCGGAATTCTCATCAAGGATGCCGAAGCCCTAGAGGTGGCGCATTCAGTAAGTATGATAGCCTTTGATAAAACAGGCACACTCACCGAAGGTCGGCCATCCTTAAGTAAATTAATTGCTTTTGAGAAGACTGAAGAAGAGTTACTCGGCCTGCTTGCTACAATTCAAAATGGTAGTGAGCATCCTCTAGCAAAGGCGGTTATAGAGGAAGCGACTAAAAAGAATATTCTATTTAGTACTGCAACCTCCTCCAAGGCCCTTCCCGGAAGAGGACTTCAAGCCGAAATAAAGGGAGTAAGTTACATACTAGGCAGCAAGCGCTTAATCACAGAGTTGAATCTTGATGCTCACAATGTCCAAGTAGTCGCTCAGGAGAGAGAAGCTAGTGGAGAAACGGTTTCATTCTTAATTGATATCGATCGGAACCAAATAATGTGTCTTGTGAGCTTCAAGGATACTATTAAAGAATCTGCAAAAAAAACCATCGATGCACTTAAGTCTCTAGGAATTAAGACCATCATGATTACTGGAGACAATCAGGGAAGTGCAGATTCAGTGGCCAAGGTGCTGGGTATTGATTTGGTGAAAGCAGAAGTGTTGCCACAACAAAAGTCAGAAATCATTCAGGAATTCAAACAGAGAGGAGAAATCATTGCTATGGTTGGAGACGGAATCAATGATGCTCCTGCCCTAGCAGCGGCCCATGTGGGTATAGCAATGTCTACCGGAACCGATGTGGCCATGCATTCTTCAGGTATCACTCTTATGAGAGGAAATCCCCTGCTTATTCCGGATGCCATTTCTGTATCTAGGAGAACTTACTCTAAGATAAAACAAAACCTTTTCTGGGCCTTTATCTATAATGTGATTGGCATTCCTTTAGCGGCATTAGGATATTTAAGTCCCGTAGTCGCCGGGGCTGCCATGGCCTTAAGTTCAGTTAGCGTGGTAACCAACTCTTTACTCCTTAAGAGATGGAAACCTACGGTTAAGAATTAGGAGAATCTATGAATATTGGAGAAGTCGCAGAGCTAAGCCAAGTTAACAGTAAGATGATTCGAAGATATGAAGAGCAGGGAATAATTCCAAAAGCAGGAAGAAGTCTCTCTGGCTATCGCCAATATACCCAGAAGGATGTGCACGTTCTTCGTTTTGTTAAAAGATCGCGTGAGCTTGGCTTCTCCATGAAAGATGTAAAACAATTAGTCAGTCTATGGAGAAATAAGAACAGACCAAGCTCACAGGTAAAATCAATTGCTTCGAAACATATTGAAGAACTTGAAAGAAAACTTCAGGAAATCCAATCAATGCTCTCAACTCTTAAGTATCTCACAAACAATTGTCACGGCGATCAACGCCCAGATTGTCCCATTTTAGAGGGTTTAGAATTCAATAAGAGTAAAGAGCTCCACCTCTAGCAGGAAGTTTTGGCCTTATTTTGACAAGGAACAGAAAGAGTTAAACTAGGGCTTACTCTTTTATCGAGGTAATGCAAGAATGAAAAATGACGAGTTGGATTTTTTAAAAGAAGCTTATCAATATTTAGAGAATCCTTCTTTTATTACAAGAGTTACGGACTATCTAGGTAAGCCCATTCAAAAGACCATGGACCGCATGCCTCCTCTAGTGCAAGAAAAATTAAGCAGTGCCAGTGAAATGGCAATTCGTAAATCACTTGATGTCGCCCATAATTCTCTTCAATCAATACCTCAAGGTCCCTCAACCTTAGACAAGATAAAATCAGAGAGCAGTAAACTCAGATTAAGTCATAACCTAGCTACTGCTACAACAGGAGCAGTAGGCGGATTTTTTGGCGAGATTGGATTCTTAATAGAATTGCCTATAACAACCACCCTCATCATGCGATCTATCCTTGCGCAAGGTCAAAACTACGGTCATCTGTCTAAAGAAGAATTGATCACCAATGCACTCTATGTCTTTTCTCTTGGTTCTAGTAAATCTAAGGCGGATGATGAAATGGACACGGCCTACTACACTTCACGCTTTGCTATGGACTACGCCATTAAAAGAGCTGCTGAATATCTGGCACTCAATACCCATAGGACAGTACTAAAAAATATCGAAGCAGGGTCTGCCCCTTTTATTCTTGAACTAATTTCAAAAGTGGCAGGGAGATTTAATATTGCTGTCGGTGAGAAGATGTTGGCAGAATCTCTACCGGTTGTGGGAGCAGTGGGTGGAGCAACTATCAATCTACTTTTTACAGACTTCTTTACACTTTCGGCTAAATATCATTTCGGTATTAAGTACTTAGAAAGTAAGTATGGAAAAGATATTGTTCAAGAACACTACTCTCGTTTGACAAATAATTCATTCACAGCTGCTTAATGGCAGCTGTGAACCGCTTCAGAAGGCACTTCTGCTGATGAACTTGCTGGCAATTGATTAAAATTTACGACTCGATAAGAAATAGTAATGACACCAATCAAGACCAGGCTCATGGCGTATACCTTAGGTAGCTTCATCTTAAGAGGAGTAAGAATCTTGCGAATCACTCCAGGGGCCACCACCATCGCTGGCAAGGTACCCAACCAGAAAAAGAACATAGAGAACAGGGCCTCATAGGTGTGTTGGAAGGCAACGGTACTAAGAACGATTCCGTATAAGAGCCCACAAGGAAGCATAATTGAGATCAATCCAGTAAAAAAAGATCGAGAAAAGGTTGAATTATTCTTAACTAACTTATTCCACAGTCGATAATAGGATCTGCTCAAAAATTTAGGTAAAGGTAACTCTGCCTTCTTTCCGAGAAAATTCTTGGCCCCCCAATAAATGAAAAGGCCTCCCATCATGACTGCACCTAGATTGGTAAACCAGGGTGATTTTAGAGTAGACCCAAGAAGGGATCCTAGCAGGCCTGCGAGTAAACCAAGAATGAGGTAACTCAATAGTCTTCCGAGTTGATATCGCATGATATCGGCATTCTGATTACAAGTGGAGGTAACCAATCCGCCACACATACCAACGCAATGAAGGCTCCCGCCCATTCCTGCGAGGAATGATATCCAAGGAAAGATATTTTTGACTTCACTTAAGTGATTAATGACTTGGTCCCACAAGGGTGACCTCCTTCTCTGCCAAAATTTTTCCTGTATTAAAGTCTAAGGCTTCGACCGTAATTATCTTGGTTCCACCAGAGAGAAAATCTCTATTAAAACGAAAGAAGAATATAATTTTAACTTCAGGTTTATTGAGTACTAGTGGTCTAGAAGGAGTAATGAAACTGACCTCTCCCTTTACTTCTTCCTTAATTCTGAAGTCTAATTTGTATTCAGAGCTTCCCTGGTGAGTAAGTTTTAATTTAAAATCATTAAGAACAATCTGCCCATCTTCGATTACCCTAAATGGGATATTTGATCTTAGGAAAACCATATTTAAATTGGTGCTGGCCTTTAAAAAATAGGCAAAGGCAGAAATTAAAATCAGACTGATGCCTATATATATACCGGACCTTAGGGTCATGGTTTTTCTTGGTTTACCATTTAATTCGTTTTCAGAAGCATATCGAATCAGTCCCTTTGGCTTCTTGAGCTTTGTCATGATGTCATCACATGCATCTATACATTGGGTGCAGTGAATGCATTCAAGTTGATTTCCACGCCGGATATCTATCCCAGTCGGACAAACTTTCACACAATTATAGCAATTGATGCAATCCCCTTCTCCGGCCCTGTCAACTGTACCCCGGCGGGGCTCCCCTCGCTTAACATCGTAAGCAATTACTAAAGAATTCTCATCCATCATTACCGACTGGATGCGACCGTAGGGGCAGGCGATTATACAAAACTGCTCTCTGAACCAACCAAAATCTAATAAAAAGATGGCAGTGAGAATCATGGTACCAATGAAAAGGCCCCAATTCTCAGAAGGATTATGCGTGGTTAATTGAAGAAGTACTCGTGGTCCGACAAAATAACCAACAAAGGTATGTGCAATATGCAGTGAAATAATAGTGAAAAGAATCCACTTCACTAATCTCCTAACACCTTTCTCCATGCTCCAAGAAGCCTGATCGAGCTCTCTTCTCTTGCGTGCGCTTCCTTCAACCAGAGCTTCAATTTTCCAATAAATCGTTTGAATAAATACTGTTTGAGGACAGGCCCAGCCACACCAAACTCTTCCCAAGAGACTGGTGATAAAAGCAATAAAAAAGAGTCCAGAAGCAATCATGAGAAAAAACAGAACGGGCTCCACTCCATGTAGAGTGGAACCCAAAAAAGTAAACTCGCGATTAAAAATATCGACCTGAAGTGCTGGCTTACCGTTTACATTAATCCAAGGAAGAAAAAGGTAAACAGAGATGAGAAACCAATAGAAGAATTTTCTTCTTTCCTTCCAAACACCTTTGGCCTCTTCAGGATAAAGATAAACTCGATTACCGTGCTCATCGGTAGTTGCAAGCCTTTCAGAATCTAACTCGTAAATGTTTTTACTCTTCAATTTTCTCACCTTGAGGCTCTTTACCTTTCACGAAGGTATTTTTGAGACTCATAACATAGGCAACTGCCTGATAAACTTCATCTTTGGGAATGAGCTGCCCCCAGGCTGGCATACCATTTTCCTCACTTCCATTAAAGACCACTTGATAGACAGTATCTGGAGTTCCTTTGGCGACGATCCAATGATCATCGGTCAAGTTAGGTCCAACATCTCCTGCCCCTCTTTCCATATGACAAGGCATACAGTTCAACTCGTAAACGGCTTTACCTTTATTCAAACCATCATCTGCAACTATTGCCTGATAATGATCCGGGTTAAAAATCTCGTTTTGCTTCTTGAAATGATCTCGAACAGCAGCAACCTCGGTAAAGTCTTTTTTAAACTCTTCTCTAAGTGATGGACCACCCATGTACTGATAGTACACAAAATAACCGATGGCATATACCGTTGATACGATGAAGATCGTATTCCACCAGTTAGGAAGCGGATGGTTTAGTTCCTGGATATTGTCATAACTATGGTCTAGGAGAAGATGTTTTTCATCTTCATGGACCAGAAGCTTGTCTTGTTCTTGGTCTTTACTGCTCATGATATCTTTCCTTGTAAATCGTTAGTCTTAATAGAAGGATCCTCCAAAGGTATCCGTGATACAGACTCGAAGTGAGGTCTGTTGGCCTTACGGTAGGTCCAGTAGGTGTAGGCAGCAAAGCACACAACAAACAGGACCAAAGCCGTCAAAGGTAACCATGGAACATCAAAGTGTTTTAATACTTCTTGTTTCATTCTTCCTCCGGAATACTTCCATAATCGACACCGATTCTCTGGATGTATGCAATAAGGGCCACAACGTCCATTTCAGCGATCTTCATTGGAACACCACTCTGAGCAAGATCTTCCGCAATCATTTTGGCCTGAGCTCTAGCATCAGCAACAGAGTTGTCAATTTCTTCCTGAGAATAAGGAACACCTAGTTTTCTCATGACCTCTAACTTCTTAGGTAGAGTCTTGTAATCGATCTTACTATCAAAGAGCCAGCGGTACTGAGGCATAAGAGAGCCAGCAGTAACTTCACGAGGATCGAAGAAGTGCTTGTAGTGCCACATATTTGGATATTTACCACCAACTCTTGCTAGATCAGGACCAGTTCGTTTAGATCCCCACTGGAAAGGATGGTCGTAAACGAATTCTGCAGCATTGGATACTTTTCCATATCTCACAGCTTCGTGCGCCATCGGTCTGACGGTTTGCGAGTGGCAAAGGTAACATCCCTCTTTGATATACACATCTCGTCCGTACAGCTCAAGGGCTGTATAAGGTTTGATGGCATCGATCTTGACCACATATTTATCGGCCATAAGTGAAGGAATGATTTCAATCGCAGAACCAACCAGAATTGCAATCAATGATAATACAGAGAAAATCATCGGCCAGCCTTCCAGCTTACGGTGAGCGGAGGCATCGTGTTCAATAGAAGAGCTGTCTAAAGCATAGGCTTCATAAACAACTGGAGCTTCTTTTTTACCATTCTTAATGGTCTTCCAGAAGTTATACATCATCATTATGAAGGAAGTAAGAACAAGAGTCCCGCCAATGGCACGGATCCAATACATCGGGGTAATCTTGATCACGGTTTCAACGAAGTTTGGATAGATAAGATTTCCGGCGTCATCCATCGCTCTCCACATCATGGACTGAGTGATACCAGCAACCCACATAGAAATAATGTAAAGAACAAGACCAATCGTCACGAACCAGAACTGCTGGTGAGCAAGTTTTTTAGAATACAGTTCGGTATTCCATAGTTTAGGAACGAGAAAGAAAAGAATACCAGCTATAAGCATATAGTTCCAGCCAATGGTTCCGGAATGTACATGACCTGGAATCCAGTCGGTGAAGTGAGCAATCGCATTTACCGATTTGATAGAAAGAAGTGGGCCCTCAAAAGTAGACATTCCATAGAAGGTCAGAGCTGCGGCCATAAATCGTAGAGAAGGCTCTGTACGAACTTTATCCCATACGCCACGAAGGGTCATAAGACCGTTAATCATCCCCCCCCAACTTGGCATCCAAAGCATAACCGAGAACACCATACCTAGAGTCTGGGCCCACTCTGGAAGTGTGGTATAAAGAAGATGGTGAGGACCGGCCCAAATATAAATAAAGACTAAAGACCAGAAGTGGATAATCGAAAGACGATACGAGTAAACAGGACGATTAGCAGCTTTAGGAACGAAGTAGTACATGAGTCCTAAAAACGGTGTTGTTAGGAAGAAGGCCACAGCATTGTGACCATACCACCACTGAACCAGAGCATCCTGTACACCCGCATAGAGAGAGTAAGACTTAGTTAAAGTAACCGGTATCTCAAGCGAGTTAACGATATGAAGGACAGCTACCGTCAGAATCGTTGCAATGTAGAACCAAATGGCCACATAGATATGTCTTTCGCGGCGGCGAATAATCGTTCCGAAGAAGTTAACAGCAAAAACAACCCAGATCAGCGTGATAGCAATATCGATTGGCCACTCAAGTTCAGCGTATTCCTTACCGGTGGTAATACCGAATGGCAGTGTTAAAGCAGCTGAGACGATGATAAGCTGCCATCCCCAGAAGTGAATCTTTGAGAGAGTATCGCTGAAGAGTCTCGCCTTGAGGAGTCGCTGATGTGAATAATAAATACCTGCAAAAATAGCATTACCACAAAAAGCAAAGATCGCGGCATTGGTATGCAATGGGCGGAGTCTTCCAAAGGTTGTCCATGGAAGTCCTAGGTTCACATGCCAATCGGCCATTTGAAAGGCGATCGTTACACCTAAGAAGAGAGCAACTACTCCCCAGATAAGTGTCGCAATGACAAAGAGTTTAACTATGCCATCGTCGTAGGTAAAACTTTCAAGCCGACCATTCCTCGGCTTGCCATCAAGAGACGCGCTCATTTTCTATTCCTTTTTTAATCTGCCTTACGGCACTTGAGTCTTCGATTAACATTCTATGTCTTGGTGTTTCCAGATCGTCGTATTGTCCCTTCCCTACCGCCCATAAAAAAAAGGCTACAAAGACAGCTCCCAACAAGAGAGCCAAGGGAAGAAGGATAATTATGATTTCCATACATGCCTCAATTTTTTAGTACCTAAGATACAAGAAACGAGAACCGTTACCGAACTGATTGGCATGATGATCGCTGCCACTAATGGATTAATGATTCCCATGAAAACAAGAACCACTGATACCAGGTTATAAAGAAGTGAGAGAGCGAGATTGCGCTTAATGACCTTCATCGTTTCAGTCGAGATACTGAGAAGCTTCTCCACTCCCTTAAGGCCGGGAGAAGTAAGGTAAACATCTGCCGCTCTAAGGGAGATATCCATGGCCCCACAAACGGCTACACCTACAAAAGCCGCTTCCAGTGCCATCGCATCGTTGGCACCATCACCTACCATAACTGAATGAGGAGTTTTTCTAACAAGCTCACATTTCTCTTCCGGACTCATCCCCGAGAGAGCACTTTCTTCACTGAGTCCAGCTTCCTTCACTAATTCAGAAACTACTTTCTGATTATCCCCAGAGAGAATTTTTAATCTATGACCTTCGAGACTCAAGTTTTTTAAAATCTCTTTTGAATCAGGTCTTAAAGAATCTCTGACGGTGAAAGTCGCGAGCATCTTATCGTCTTCATGAATTCCGTATTTATCAATTCGATAGAGATGTCCCTCTATTTTCCCAGTAACACCTTTACCAGGAATTTCCATAAGATCTTGAACCAGCACCTTTGATGGAGATTTCGTCATAACAAAATCCAAAAGGGCCCGGGCGACTGGATGTCGAGAATATTGTTCAAGACTTAGAATAACATCTTCAATTTTTTGCTTACCTTGAGCGAGTTCATTAAAGTTCTCAACTCGAAGTCTTCCAAAAGTCAGTGTACCCGTTTTATCAAAGAAAATGTCTTTGGTTAAAGCAAGCTTCTCTAAGACCTCATCATTCTTGATGATGATTCCACGCTCACTGGCCATAGATAGACTGCGATTAAAAGTAAGTGGAACAGAAAGCGCTAAAGCACAAGGGCATGTCACAATAAGAAGTGTTAAAGCACGAATTAGAGCTTCTTCCATTCCTAAAAGAGGTGCCTGAACCGCAAAAAGAATTATCGCCAATAAAAAAATAGTGCCGGTGAAATATTTTGAAACCGTGGTTGAGATATCAACCATTCTTGAGCGGTTGGACCAACCATTCTCCACATTCTTTAGGATCTTGCCTAAACGAGTATCCTCT
>DFXX01000079.1:0-434 GCA_002381765.1 Bacteriovoracaceae bacterium UBA4097
GCCGTGCTTCACTTTGCGGGAAGTATCGTCGTTCCGGACAGTGTCTCTGATCCAATTGGCTACTATCAGAACAATACCATTAACTCGCATTTTCTTTTAAGCCTATGCCAGAAGTACCAGGTGAATAAATTTATCTTCTCTTCTACTGCTGCTGTTTATGGAATGCCGGGAGATGGTGTCTGTAGTGAAGAAACTCCCACCAACCCTATCAATCCTTATGGCCAGTCAAAACTTATGACTGAGCACATGCTAAGAGATCTCGCTTTTGCGACAGATTTTAGATATGTGGCCCTTCGCTACTTTAATGTCTCAGGAGCTGATCCTGAAGGCAGAATTGGACAGTCTTTCCCTCAGGCGACCCACTTAATTAAAGTGGCCTGTGAAACCGCTTGTGGAAAAAGAGAAAGCATTAATGTCTTTGGAACGGATTATCC
>DFXX01000079.1:446-10694 GCA_002381765.1 Bacteriovoracaceae bacterium UBA4097
AGTGTTAAAGAAGTTCTCTCGCAAGTAAAAGAAGTGACTGGCGTAGACTTCAAGGTAGTAGAAGTGCCTCGGCGCCCGGGGGATCCGGCAAGCCTCACGGCCAAGGTAGAACTTATTCATAAAACTATTGGATGGAAGCCTAAGTATGATGATCTGAAAATCATTATCAAGTCGGCCTATGAATGGGAAAAGAAGCGAACTTACTAATGAAGAAGAAAGCCGTCATTGTACATTCTGGTGGTATGGATTCTAGCCTGTGTCTCGCTCTAGCGATTCAGGAGTTCGGTGCTTCAGAAGTACTTTCGCTCTCTTTTACTTATAATCAGCGCCATTCAATTGAGTTGGGCCGCGCTCGCAGAATTTCTCAGCACTTTAATGTTGATCATGTTGAAGTAAATCTCAATTGCCTCTCTGAACTTACAGAGAGTGCCCTCATTGGAAATAATCAGGCGATTGAGCATAATCCCAATCAAGCTCCTAATACTCTGGTAGTGGGACGCAACGGGCTTATGGCAAGACTTGCGGCCATCCATGCTCAATCCTTAGGAGCGAGATGCATCTATATGGGAGTGATGGAGCTCGAGGAAGCTAATTCTGGCTATCGCGACTGCTCACGCCTGTATATGGATCTGATTGAGCAGGCCTTAAGACTCGACTTTGCCGATCCAGGTTTCGAAATTCGTACACCGCTGGTGAAGATGAATAAAAAAGAAACCATGGAATTGGGTCAAAAGCTCGGAGTAATAGAGTATCTGCTTGAGAACACCATTACTTGCTATGAAGGAATCGAGAAAGAGGGTTGTATGAAGTGCCCTGCCTGCCAATTGCGCAACCAGGGTCTTAAAGTTTTCTCGTTAGAGCATCCAGAAGTTAAATACTCCTATCGAAATCAAATCTTAAATCTTATTGCTTAGCTTCGATGAAGTCATTCCAGGTCTCGAGAAGGAATTCCTTGATCTCTTCGCCTTCTTCCGGGGCAGGCTTATCCATCGCGAGATACTCATCCATATCCATCACGATTTCTTCCAGCTCATCGATCACACCTACCATTTCATCATTATCACTGGTCTCCACATTGGTGCCAGAGAGACTCATAGCAGTTAAGAAGTAATCAAGTTGCTCCTTACTGATCTCTAAAAACTGAGTGAGGTCGGTAGTCTTAGGAAACATATCTGCTAGCTCGGCCTGTCTTTTAGATTGAAGCTCATCCCACAGCTTTTTAAGCTCACCCTCTAGGACGGGCCTAGCATCCGGAAACTCGGCCAGAAGCTCTTCGATCGCCTTAGGAAAAGGCATCGGCTTATCAGCACATAAAACTCCCAGGAAAAAGGCTTTTACCTGTGGAAGCGTCATTTCAAAGTCGGTTTCATTAAGCAGTTGCTGAAGTTTCATGGTAAAGACCCTCTTTTTTGAGTAATTATTACCAAATGCGATTCTTTTTCTCCACTGTAAAGAAAGCTTAGGCCATAATTAAGCCATGAAAAACGCAGCATCGGTTTTAAATTTAGTGTATTGGGGATCGAAAGTCGGTCTCTTCTTCTATTTCCTTCAGGAAGCCGTCAGATTCATTTCTTAAAGGGATCTTCCATCTTCTCGCCATTCTGGAGTCTCCAGATTTTAACAGCTCGAATATAGACATTATAGGCCGCTAAAGCACTGACCACGAAGCCATGAGTTCCGTCCAGGAACCCTAGTCTCCAAATATAGTGACGAACAAAGCGCCCGAGAGGACGAAAGAACAGGTAGGGTAGACCAATCTGGCGTCCGGTCTTTTGAAACTTGTGGTAGCGATCAAAGGCTCCCCAAGTGGTATAGCGATCGGCCTTTTTGAGATAGGAGGCCAGATCCTTATAGGTGTAGTGAATGAGTTTATGCTTTAAGATCGAGATCGATCCCTTAGCAATGATCTCGGCGTGCACATGCTTATTCTCATAGCTGCATTCATCCCGCTTAAAGAGACGAATCACCTTATCCGACTGCCAGCCCGAATAATCGATGCGTTTACCCATAAAGTGATTGCGGCGATAAATCCAGAATCCCGAATGAGTAGTACCTTGCTTCAAAATGCCCTTAATTTCGTCCACCAGCTCTGGCGTGGGTCTCTCGTCCGCATCCAAGAGAAAAACCCAGGGATGACTCGCCTGAGGTATGGTCCAGTTTTTCTGAGAAGCCGAGTGTTCGTATTGCCTTTGAAGCAGCCGCACCTGTGGATAGCTCTGCGCGATCTCAACCGTCTTGTCGGTAGAAAATGAATCTACTACGATAATCTCGTCACACCAAAGTACAGACTCAATGGCCTCTTTAATATGAACTTCTTCATTGAATGTCGGTATGATGGCCGTGATTTTTTCCATAGTTTTTGCACTCGCGAAAGATTACAATGAGTTTAGCTTATGACTCACACCTCGTCTAAAACAATTCTCATCATCCAAACGGCCTTCATAGGAGACACCATCCTGGCCTCGCACTTTGCCCGTGCCGTGAAAGAGACCTATCCCGACTCAAAGATTCATTTCTTTCTGAGAAAAGGCAATGAGTCTGTTATTCAGGGGCTCTCCACCATCGAGAAGACCTGGATCTGGGATAAGCAGGGTGGGAAGACCAGAAACCTCATGAAGCTCATTAAGGAGCTCAGAGGGATAAACTTTGATATGGTCTTTAATCTTCATCGCCATTTTAATAGCGGTCTAGTCTCAATGCTTATGAAGTCACCTTTTAAGGCAGGCTTTAAGCAGAATCCTTTAAGTACCTTTTACACTCGAAAAGTGAATCATTTGATTCCTCATTTTCCCAAAGATAATGAAGCAGTCATTTGGCATGAGGTGCAAAGAAACCTGCAACTCATTCCTGACTTTAAGATTGAGGATAACTCCAAAATTTACAAACCAGAGCTTCCTCTCACTGAGAAAAATTTCTCTAAAGTGGCTCCTTTTTCAAAGGGAGATTACTTTGTGGTAGCGCCTGCTTCGGTTTGGTTCACTAAGGCCTGGAGCGAATCAAAGTACCGCGAACTCACCATGGAACTCGCAAAACGTGGTCGAGTTTTATTCATCGGTGCTCCCGGAGATAAAGCACTCTGCGATCGCATTCGAGAGAATATTCCTCAGACGGAAAATCTCTGTGGGCAACTAAGTCTTTTGGATTCAGCAGCTCTTATGAAAAATGCCAAGCGAGTTTTTGTGAACGACTCGGCCCCTCTGCATTTAGCTTCGTGTGTGAATGCGAAGACAACAGCTATTTTCTGCTCCACCGTTCCGGCCTTCGGTTACACTCCGCTGGCGGATGATTCAGTAGTAGTGGATGTGGGAAATTCACTTGCTTGCCGGCCTTGTGGACTTCATGGGCATAAGGCCTGTCCTTTAGGGCACTTCAAGTGTTCCTATGATATTGAAATATCTCAGGTTTTAGCGACCCTTTCTTAAAGGTATACCCTGTAGTATACTCTCGTCATGAGTGCATTACTTAAAATTAAAGATGAAGATAATAGAAGAATCGAGAAACTCCAGAAGCTTCTTGCTAAGACTAGCAAAGTTGAAGTTGTCAGAGAGGCACTAGTGTTACTTGAAGAGAAGATAGAGCGAGATAAGAAAATAAAAAGATATGAAAGGGCTGCTAAGTTAGTTGCTGCTTCTAGTGCGGAAATTAATAAAGAGTTTATGGATTCCTATAGGCTTGAGAGTGAAGATTAATCAATGGAGTGTCTTCTTGGTTAATCTAGAACCAAGGATTCTTACTAAGCCTGGTAAGACCAGACCTTGTTTAGTTATTAGACCAAACTATTTTTCAGAACTGCCTTCTACTGTAATTCTACCATTTACCTCTAAATTGAGAGGAGCAACTGAAGAGGTTTATCCCTTACGCATTCGAATACCAAAAGATGTGGCCGGTCTTGAGAAGCCAAGCGATATTTTAGTTGATCAAATAATTGCCTGGCCCAATGAAGCTTTTGTAGAAGAGATCGGAACCTTGCCTGAGGCATATCAACTTATGGTTCAGGATGCGCTTAAAGAGTTTCTAGATCTAGCTTAACAGATGCTGAAAATCATTCATATCAAGCTTCCCACTGAAGTACTGATCATCATCCTCTGCCATAAGATCCCGGAAAAGTTCCCGCTTACTTTGCTGAAGAATAAGAACCTTCTCTTCCACTGATTCTTTAATGATAGGTCGATAAACCGTGAGTTTATTTTCTTGCCCAATTCGGTGAGCTCGATCGATTGCTTGCCTCTCCACTGCTGGATTCCACCATGGATCCATGAGGAAGATGTAGCTTGCGGCCGTGAGGTTAAGTCCGAATCCCCCTGCTTTAAGGGAGATGAGAAAGACTTGAGCGTCCCCATTTTGGAAGAGCTCAACTTGCTCTCCGCGCTTTTTGATAGATTGAGAACCATCGATTCGCGCATGCTTCCAGCCCGCAACTCGGATTTTATTTTCGATGAGATCGAGATAGGTCGTGAACTGAGAGAAGACCAGAGTCTTATGCCCTTCTACTACGAGCTGCTCCAGATTCTCCATTAAGAAATCAATTTTAGTAGATTGAAGGCTAGGCTGCTTCTGCCAGAGGCAGAGCTGGCGCATCTCGAGGAGGGATTTTAAAACCTCGCCGTAGCGCTTAGACCCCGTGCCAATCATATTAGAACGAACGGCATTGAGTTTTTGCTGATAGACTTCTCTTTCTTCCGGAGAGAATTCCAGGAAGACGTGGTTTTCGATTTTTTCTGGAAGCTCTTTTAGTACCTGATCTTTGGTTCTTCGGAGAATAAAGGGCTTCACGGTTTTCCTAGCAAGAAGGCGGCTTTTATTCTTAGAAGTAGATTTCACCATTCCTAAGTCACCCCAAACTCCCGGTACACAAAGATCCATAATATTATAAAACTCGGAGAGATCATTTTCTACCGGAGTACCTGTGAGGCAAATTCTGAACTTTGCTTTTAGTTGTCTTGCGGCATTGGCACCCAATGAGCGGATGTTTTTCAGGTGCTGTACTTCATCGAAGATCAGAATATCAAATTCCTCATCTCCTAAGGTGGAGAGAGATTCTTTTTTCATAAGACCATAACTGGTAAGCGTCACCTGAGCGTCGGACTTAAACTCTCTCTCATCCCCATAATAAATGGAGTAGGTGAGATCTGAGAACTTCTCGAGCTCATTTCTCCAGTTATAGAGAATAGAAACCGGGCATACGATAAGAATCTTCTTGGCCTTATCTTTTAAAGTTTGTAGCAGCATGATGGTTTGCAGAGTCTTACCTAGACCCATATCATCCGCTAAACATGCTCCGAACTTATGCTCATACAAGAAGCGCAGCCAGTTATATCCACTGATCTGATAAGGACGAGCGAGATCTATGTAACGAGGATGGATATCGTACTGAGGCATATCCTTCATGGTCATGATTTTTTCGCAAAAAAGCTCTTCTTCTTCGGTTAGAGCTCCTTCAATGCCCAAGCGCTTAAGCTCAAAGAGCTCAAAGATTCGCGAGCGTTGAAGAAATAATCCAAAGCGGGAGAGTCCCTTGGCGGTAGCCTCTTTTTTCTCGCCCTCAAACTTCGTGTATCTCTTCATGAATTTTAAGAGATCTTTCTGCTGATCGGAAAGAAGTACTAGCCCCTTGCTAGAGAGGAGGAAGTTATCGGTAATTTCCGCATTCCTAATGATGTTTAAGTCATCATCACTTACTACTAGATCAAGCTGGAACCAGTCGAGCTTCTCTTTATTGCGCTCAAAGCGAATGGAACTCTTCCAAGTTCTGATCTGTTGTTGATCATAGAAGATAGGAATCTGCAGAGGGGTAAGGAGTTGATAAAACTTCGAAACGCCGTCGAGTAAATTATTCTTGGGAATCTGGAAGACGATCTTTCTTTCATCTTTAAAGTAGAAAGAAGTCTTAAAGCCCAGTTCGGTGAAGCTATCAAGAAATGCTAAGAATACTTTTTTAAAGGTCGATGACTTTAAGACAAAGACTTTTTTAAAGGTTGGATCAAAAAAAGAAAGCTCATGCTCCTTTTCTAAAAGATTGATCCATTCACCCATGATGTGCTTTTTAGAAGCCGAGTGAAGATACTTTCTATGAAGAGTAGTCTCGCGATCAAAGTCTTCAATCAAGGTCTTAAAGAAAATAAGAGCATCGTTCTTAGTGCGAAAGCTAGAGGCCCAACCCTGCTCCGTTACAAACAAAAGAAAGGGGGAAGGGATGGGGACGAGCTTTTGATCAGGAGTAAAGAGTTCCAGTTCTAGATTTAGAAAGCTCTTTCGAGGAGAAGGATTGATGGAGAATCTCCATTCTAAATCCTCAACTGGGAAGCTCTCCCAAGGTTCACCCTCAATAGAAATTTCCGCAATACCTTTTTCTCTGAGAGGAAGGAAAATACGAATATAGTTTTGAATGTCGCCAATGACATCCGTAAGCTTTAATTTAGAGACTAATTCTCTTAAATCATTAGTTAGATCCAGGGCTTCGCCATTCTTCCAGTTAAAAAGATAGAGCACATCAAAGAGAGATACTTCTTTGATCTCATCTTCACCATCTAAAAGGCTAAACTGATAGGTGTACTTCTCTTCGATATAAAGAGTATCGCGATACTCTTCCAGAATGGTGGCCGGAACCAAATTAATTTTTAGTTTTCCTCGCCACTTTGATGGTGCGGGAAAATGCACCACCTTACGATTTAGGAGAGTGTACTGAAGTGAGCTGAAGGTGCTGTTCATCTTCGCACCCGGAATCAAAGGAGCTCCCTTAATGAGAGTTCCATAGCGTTCAACATGCACACCGTCCTGGGCCATAAGACTCAGGTTCATGGGCTTGCCGGAATTGAGATCATGCTTACCTTGAAGGTCAGCAAACTTAACCAGAAGGCTCGCCGTATGATGACAGTGCTTTTCTGCATTCCAGAGATTGCATGTGCATTGAGTGGTAAGAGTGCCCTCCGGATTAGTCGAACGCTTAAAACTTATCTTAGCTTCGTAATTGGTATTGTTTTCAGCAATAATTCCAGAAACAATGAAATAAGTTTCAAAACTACCCTTCATGAAAGAGAGAGACACGCGGCCTTGCTCCACCATCTTCTGGGCCTGAAAAGCCGTCGTAGCATCAAAACTTCTTTGAAGAAGATCTTGCACCGATGTCGCTTCGTTCGTATATTCCATATGCCTACTGGTTCAAAATTAAAAGGTCAGTATAGGGCAAATTCCTGGGAATGGCAGTTTAAACCTCTATGATTTTAAGCTTTTTGAGTCCTCGACCTCTGAATCATGAAAATTAGCTGAACGCTTTTTTCTTTTAAAATATATAAAACAGAATAAACTTAAAGAGTTGAATATTTCATAAATAAGGAGATCTATGAAAAAGCTAATCGCTCTGGCCGTTATGGCCTCTTCCGCTCTGTCGTTTGCCGCTGACCGTGACATCTATGATGTGATGTATTTACCTCAGGCCGGGACTACCTTTGGTATCACGGAAGGGGAGTATGTTCAGGATAATAGAAATCGTGATGAAAACATTTACGGCTTTAACTTCAACCAGACGATCGGACATGCAATAACTGATCGTTTATCTCTTTCAGCGAGCATGAGCTATGCAAATCTTGAAAGAAATCCTTCAGATGATTCAAAATCTGACCAGTCAGGCATTAGCGATCCTACGATTACTGCTCGTTTCCGTCTGATGGATGAGACTGCACGTCTTGATTTGATTGGGGGAGGAAGAGTTGGCCTGGGTGATCTTGAGGTTAAGTCTAACAATGATAGAAATAACTATGCCGGTGGACACGCTGTTTTCGCGGGCCTTCAGTATGGTATGAAGACCGAGAGCTTCCAGTGGGCAGTACTCGCTCGTTATCAATACGATTTGGAAAGAACGGTTGATATTTCAGGTGGAAGCTCCATTGACATGAATGAGAGCAGTGGATTTTTGGTAAGAGCTGATATGCTTAATAAGCTAGCTGAGAAGAGCTTCTTAAGATCATTCTTCTCTGCCAATCTTGTAGATGAAGTTAAAGGAGAGGGCCAAGTTTTTGAAGAAAACCAAACTCTTTATACTGCTGGACTAGAGTACCAACAGCTTCTTTCTCAGGATCTATTGCTAAGAGCAGGTGCAGATTATTCTATCAATAATGCAGCTCCTGGTTTCAGAGAAGGCGATAGTGCCTGGACTTTCAGACTTGCGGCCAATTACCAGTTCTAATTTTGATCAAAAAAAAGGGCCGCGAAAGCGGCCCTTCTTATTTCTAGTTATCTAGATAGGATTTAAGTAGTTTCGCCCGACTCGGATGTCTGAGCTTTCTCAATGCCTTCGCCTCAATCTGACGAATACGCTCACGAGTCACGAAGAAATCCTGACCCACTTCTTCCAAAGTATGATCCGATTTTTCACCGATACCAAAACGCATGCGAAGAACCTTCTCTTCTCTTGGAGTAAGAGTCGAGAGAACAGAACGAGTCTGCTCAGAAAGAGTTACACTCATCACAGCGTCCGCTGGAGAGATGATCTTCTTGTCTTCGATAAAGTCACCCAATGAAGAATCTTCTTCTTCACCGATTGGAGTCTCAAGAGAAATAGGCTCTTTCGAGATCTTGAAGACTTTCTTCACTTTATCAACCGAGAGCTCCATCTTCTCAGCAATCTCTTCCGGGGTTGGCTCACGACCAAGTTCCTGGATAAGTTGTCTTGAAGTACGGGCCAGCTTGTTAATCGTCTCGATCATGTGAACCGGAATACGGATAGTACGACCCTGATCCGCGATAGCGCGGGTAATGGCCTGACGAATCCACCAAGTTGCATAGGTCGAAAACTTATACCCACGGCGATACTCGAACTTATCAACCGCTTTCATAAGACCGATGTTTCCTTCCTGAATCAGATCCAGGAACTGAAGACCACGGTTAGTGTATTTCTTAGAGATGGAAACCACGAGACGAAGGTTAGCTTCAACGAGTTGAGACTTCGCTTTATCTGCTTTTTCTTCACCCTTAAGAATAATGTTATAAACACTTTCGATATCTTCAGAACTCATGCCGGCGTCAATGGCCAGACGACGAAGTTTTCTTAGGACATCTTCCTGAGTTCTGATCATTTGCTCGATCTTAGCATCTGTTGTGAAGAGGTTACGAGCGAGCTCGCGCTTATACACATCATCTTCAAGCAAGCGCTCGTACATGACCTTGTATTCTTCCTCATTATTCACTTCTAGAAACTTGTAGATACGATCTTGTTGCTCATAGAGTTCACGGAACTGAAGATAGTAACTCTTAACTGGTTCAGTGAAAGAGTTAATGATCTTACGGTTAAAGGTAAGATCCACGAGCTCGTCTCCGACCTTAGTCATGAGTTTCTGCTCTTCTTCATTCATTTTATTAAGAGTACCGTCTTCATTGATGATGTTAGATTGAAGATCTTTAACGTGGTCAACCACCTTAAAGATTCTATCACGAACTTCATGAATTTCTTTTTCACTGGATTCATCATCTAGACCACGAACGAGATCTTTTACAAACTCATTCTGCTCTTCTGCTTGAAGAACTCGGTTCTTAAGTTTTACGATTTCTTCAAGAGCGTGCTTCGATTTTAGACAAGAAAGAACGATTTCTTTTTCACCTTCTTCGATTTCTTTAGCGATCTTAACTTCGCCTTCGCGAGTTAAGAGGGCAACTGAACCCATCTTTTTCAGATAGAGTTTAACTGGATCGCTGGTAGAGGATCTGAGTTCGGCTTCTTCATCTATCGTTAAAGGATCTTCAGCAACTTCTGTAGAACCTTTTTCTGAATCTTCTTCATCTAGTTCAGGACTCTTAACCTGAATGCGGGCCTCTTCGATTTTTTCCATGATCTGATCGATGGAAGCAGGATCGACGATATTGGCCGGAACTGCGTCGTTAATCTCTTCAGGAGTAAGGAAGGTTTGATCCTTTCCTTTCATGACTAGACGAGAAAACTCCCGAGAATTTAAGAATGCGACAACGACTGACATACTATCTCCTAAAGATTCTTGAGATTTAACATCTCTTTATCCAATTTTGAGATCTCGCTCAAAACAGAATCTATTTCTTCTAGTTTCTGGGAAGATTTCTGCTTCTCCACCAGAACTTTTCTTTTACTTTTTAGTTGATCCATTTGTAGCATCAACTTATAGTCCTTCAGCATTCGCTGGATGACCTTATCGTTATAACGATTGCCATAATTAAATAGGGCATCCGTACCGATGTCTCTGATGTCCTTACTGTAGCTACCGTACTGGATTTCATCCTGAACGA
>DFXX01000074.1 GCA_002381765.1 Bacteriovoracaceae bacterium UBA4097
CCGTACTGGATTTCATCCTGAACGATCGCAACATATTCAGCGTCATCAATTTCCGAATAAATGTTCACAAGCCATTGAAATAATTTATTTACCTCATCATGCCCAATATAGGCAAGGAATTCATCTTTATTCATGTGCGTCAAGAACTCAGGGTGACAGAGTAATTCTCTTACGAAGAGCTTTTCACTCTTACTCAGGGGCTTGAGTGCTTGACTGTTTTTTTCCTCTTGCAAATTCCGGGCCTTAACCTCGGCTTCTTCGATATATTCTTCTTCTTCCTGAATTTTTGGCCGCTCAGGTAGGGCAGGAGTCTTTTCTTTTAAGCGACTTAAGTAATCCTTGTAGTCCTGAAGAATGGTTGCTGAATCCGACTTGAGACCCAAGGTCTTGGCCGCCGTCACGATCCGCTCTGAGGCAGAAAGGTGCTCCTTAAGGGGCGAAATGAGCCCAAAAATCTGCTGCAGGGTGTTTAGTTTATGTTCTAAATTCTCCGGCATCTTTTCTGGCATAAGCTCCTCAATGAGGACATCAAGCAAGATTGGGGCCTTTTCAATTCTCTCGATTAGGGCCAGTTGACCTTCTTGTAGGAGAAACTCATCGGGGTCTTTTGCCGGGGCGAAGTTCAGATATTTGGGAAGAACTCCCACCGCCATAAAGTCAGCATTGATTCTTTGCATGGCCTTCTTACCTGCTGCATCTGAATCCATGCCGAGGTAGATATTTTTTGTCATATTAGAAAGTAGGCGAATGGAGTGATCTGAAAGAGCGGTCCCCATGGTGGCCACGGTTTGGTGAAAGCCAAACTGGTGCATCATAATGGCATCCATATTTCCTTCCACTATGATCACTTGATCCAACTGTCGAATCGCATTTTTGCCAAAGTAGAAACCAAAGAGAATGGCCCCTTTATCAAAGGCAAAGGATTCACCAGAGTTCAGATATTTGGGAATCTGGCCTTCTTTAACCGCTCGCGAACTATAACCTCGGATCTGTCCCCCATGATCGTGAATAGGGAACATGACTCGATCACGATAAAAATCATAGTGACTGTTGCGGTCTTCATTATAGCGAATGATCCCGATATCATGAGCGACTTTTAGAGCAAGCTCCCGCTCAGCACTTGGGATGGTTTGAAGATACGACCAAAGAGCATTGTTTCCGGGAGCGTAGCCAATCTGAAACTTCTCGATGATCTCTTCACTCAGTTTTCTTTTCTTCACAAACTCAGTAAAGAGGGGAGGATTTTTAAGAGCGACTTTTTTATAGAGTTTTACCGAGGCATTGAGCACCCGGTAGGCCATTTCCACTCGAGGATTTTTCTTTTTTTCTTTCTGAAGCTCCTCAAAGGGGAGACCCAAAATGCCGGCGATGTCTCGAAGAGCATCCACAAATTCAATTCGCTTGAATTCCTTTACAAAGGTGATGGCATCTCCACCGGCCCCACATGCAAAACATTTATACATGCCTTTGGAGTCATTTACTTTTAAAGAGGGTTTTGTGTCTTGATGAAATGGGCAGATGGCCTCAAGGTTAGCACCCCTCTTATTCAATGTTATGAACTGACTGATAACCATTGAAATGGGTGTTTCTTTTATCTGTTCTTTGAGGCGCTCGAAGGCCATGCCTATCCTTTAAAGTTTTCTAAGGACGATGGATTTTATCAAAGTTCCCTGACTTAAGAATATCTTTTCAAACTTAGTCGTAAATTGCGAGAGGAAATGCTCCGGATACTCGGATCTTAAGTCTCGGCTCTCGAGAAGAACTTCAAAGCGAGTTTCATCTTTGAGTTCATTGAGCATCCACTCAAAATATCCATCGTGATCTGTTTTAACAAATAATGTGCCACCCGGTTTAAGTATCTTGTAACAAGCGTTTAAAAACGGTTTTTGAAAAAGTCTTTTCTTGTTATGACGATTTTTGGGCCATGGGTCGGGAAAGAAGTAGAAGATCGACTGAACTTCATTCTCGCCAAACATGTACTCCAGTCTCTCACCCCGGGCACGCATATAACGGAAGTTTTTGTGCTCAAGCTTATCGAGTTTTTTCGCCAGACCAAAGCTGCGCTTAAAGCGGTGATCAAGGCCGATGAAATTAACATTGGGATACTTCTGACAGTACTCGAGCATAAACTCGCCGTAGCCAGTTCCGATTTCCACTTCCAGGGGAAGTTCGTTCCCGAACATCTTATGCCACTGGCCTACATTGCTTTCGGCTTCTTCATCCCGCAGCACGAAGGAATCAAAAACGGCTAGCTTATCATGATAAGGATTATCATGAGTGTACTTAAATTCGGGGTGATAGTAGTGACTATCGTCCAATGTTTTGCGAGGTCTTTCTGTTGTCATAGAGAGTGAGAATTAGCAAAAAAACACAGAGCAGTAAATTTAAAAAGACCCTTCCCGTAAGGGAAGGGCCTTGGATCATTAGATTCTAGCCTCTTAGCCAATTAGCTTAAGAGCACTTTGACTACTCATGTTGGCCTGAGCAAGTACTGAAGTACCAGCTGCGGAGATGATTTGGTTACGTGCTTGTTTAGCAGTTTCCTCAGCATAATCCACATCACGAATACGGCTGTTAGCTGCACTCATGTTCTCAGTATACGTCTGCAAGTTATTCGAAGTCGAAGTTAGTCGGTTTTGAAGAGCACCTAGTACCGCTCTTTGTCCCGAAACTTTCTCGATTGCAGAGTCTAGTGAGGCCAAACTTTCCTGAGCGCCCTCTTTAGAAGAAACTTCCAGAGAGCTCACTCCCAATGCTTCAATACCAGCATCGGTGTTACTTGGTTCAAATCCAATACGATCTTTGAACTCGTCAGATTTAGTACCAATTTGGAATTCGATCTTGTCACCTGAACCATTTAGCAGTTTTTTACCGTTAAATTCAGTCACCTGTGAAATACGATCCATCTCAGACTTCAACTGTTGGTATTCCAGGTTAGTCATGCCTCTTTCTGTATCACCTACGGTATCTGAAGCAGACTGAACCGCAAGCTCGCGCATACGTGTCAGGATGTTAGAGGTCTCGTTTAGACCACCTTCTGCTACCTGAACCATCGAGATACCATCGTTGGCATTTCTGTTTGCCTGTTGTGAAGACCTGATCTCAGCTTTCATTTTTTCTGAGATCGCGAGTCCCGCAGCATCATCAGCGGCTTTGGTAATTCTTGATCCTGAACTTAGTTTTGCGAAGCTCTCTTGAGACTCCTTATTCACTTTGTTCAATGAATTTTGTGCCGTTAATGATGGAACGTTTGTGTTAATTCTGAAACCCATAGACTACCCTCCGGTTAAAATCATGCAAACCTCCTTGCTGACTGACGGGGTGTTCAAATCCCATCACGAGCAACCATGCTCTTTTGTTTTTAAAACCTCATCACCATGATGAAGCCTTGTTGACCAAGCGTTTCGGTGCAGTTTTAGGGAAACATGAGGAATATTTTTCCCTTTCTGAAGATTTTTATCCGAGAGTTTTAATCACCTTTTCTAAGTTATGGATTCCGAAGAATTTTTAAGTTCTACTAAACAAATTACGGAGCTTTTCTCGACGGAATCAAGTGAGTTGAGTACACTTGCCATCAAACAAAATGCTAACAAAGCGAGTAAGAATGAAAGTTCCATTCATTGATATTCTTCGTTATGAAAAAGGTTTCTTAGAGACAACATCTGCTAAAGCTTGCGAGCTTTTAAAGAATGGTCACTTCGTGGGTGGCCCGATCGTGGGTGAATTTGAGAGTGCGATAAAAGATTATACGAAAACATCTTTTGCTCTGGGGTGTGCCAACGGAACAGATGCTATTCAATTAGCTCTGCGTGCAGTAGGTGTGGATAAGAATGATAAAGTGCTTATTCCTGACATGACCTTTTGGGCTACCTTTGAAGCGGTAGTCAACGTTGGTGCAGTTCCTTATACCATCGATGTCTCTCGCGAAACGCTTCATCTCACACTGGCTTCGGTTAAAGAAGGAGTAGAGAAGTTTAATCCAAAAGCAATTCTTCTGGTTCATCTCTATGGTTGGGCCTGCCCTGAAACATTAGAGATTCGTAATTACTGTAAGGAGAAAAATGTTCTGCTGATCGAAGATTGCGCTCAGGCGATCGGTGTGAAAATCAAAGGCGAGAGTCTACTTACGAATTCTTTTGCTGCTACCACCAGTTTTTATCCGGCGAAAGTCTTAGGAGCAAGTGGGGATGCGGGTGGTGTTTTCACTACCGATAAGACGGTTGCCGATACCACTAAGATTCTCATCAATCACGGACGCACTGGTCACTATGATCATGGTCTCATTGGTTGGAACTCAAGACTGGGTGCCTATGAGGCGAGTTTTCTGGTGGAATCGCTTAAGCATTTAGATGCCCGACTTGAGAGCCGGCGCTCGGTTTGCCAGCAGTACCGCGAGAAGATCAAGAATCCTGCACTTAATTTCCTCAGTCCTTCAAAGGATGTTTGGGAAAATGGATATCTCTCAGTCGCTCTTATGACTCCTGAAACTCGTCCGGCCTTTATTGAATATTTAAAGGCCAATGATATTGGTTACGGAACGGTTTATCCGGGAGCGATGAGTGCTCAACCGGGAGCGAAAGACCATTTGGGTGGAAAAATTTCTCATGGCCATGCGGAATGGATAGCTAAATCCATCATCAATCTTCCTTGCTTCGCCTATATGAAGCAGGAAGAGATTGATTATGTGATTAATAAGGTGAATGAATTTAAGGCTTAGTTTTTTTTAGCCATTGCTCTAGTATAAGTGCCGCTTTCTTGGCCAGTTTCTGATCTTTCTGAATGGATTCGTTGAGGCGTTTTATTAGCGCCTCAACGGTCCTTTTATCCTCATACAAATTCTGATAGTTCTTGGGATCGAGTTTGGTCGCTGCCATAAAAATTATGCAACCGAAGCTTCTGGAGCGCGACGCTTGTGAGAAGCGATCTTTGTCATATGATCTTCGATGATTTGATAAAGTTCAAGATTGGTTTCTTTCGGATCCATTCCATGAGGCATGACCGAGTAAACAACTTCATTGTTTACTTCTGAGAAGATAAACCATGTATTACCGATCTTCTGGAAAAGAACGTCTTTAACTTGATTCTTAACTGTTGTTGTATTGTTTTTTGAATTATTTGAAGTTGTCATTTTACCCTCCGTGGTAAGTCTTGGTGGAAGTACATCCTGTACATCCGGTCTGACTAACTTTTCGGCAGGGAAATGTCTAAACTTTAGGCATTTTAATAGGCCGACTGAATACCGGCAAAAATTGCCAGATTAAAGGTGGTGCGAGTGGAGAATTCATCATTTCCGAGTCCTTGCCACCATCCCGCTTGGCCCGCTCCATCCTGAGCTTTATAGGACATAGGGGTTTCCATCTCCATACTTGTACCTACAACGAAGTCGATTTCTTCTAAGATCGATTTACGGTGATACTGAAGAGAAACTCGAGGTGAGAGGGACCATGATCGATAGGTTCGACTCTCAGCTGCCTCTGCACTCTCTTGATTAATATCCAGTTGGTTGAAGAAGTAGGCCATGATGGTTCCTTGAAGGCTCACACGGTTTTCAATACCCTTATAAGCATCATAAGAAATAGTGGGACCCAGACCTAACTTGACTCCTCGCTCTTCAGAGATTCTGCCATCTCCCAGAAAAGAGAAAGTATTCTGAAAGGTTCTAAAATTTAATGAGCCACCAAAATAGAAGCGATCTTGTTGATGGTATGAGACTTGTCGAAGTAGGGTCGTGGTGACATCGATGGGACTCATATAGCCCTTGGTCTTTACACTCGTGGGATAAGGATAACTTTCAGTATAGGGCTGAGCAAAGCCCAATAAGAACTGACCACGATATCCCTTAGGAGTATCCAGGGGATAATTCTTGGGAAGGGGTTCCTCCAGACGATAGTCTGTGGGATCTTTTCTGGGAATGGTTTGCGTGAGTTCTCGCGAGTCCTCAAGATAAACATAGATATGGTCAGAGAGCACATAAGCTGTCTTGCCTTGTCTATCCAGAGTGGGAATAAATTCATCCTCAAGAAAGGCAGCGTTCTTTTGAAAAGCTTTGAGCATATCTGGAGAAGGCGCCATATGATCGTACTTCGTGGTATTAGCTAGCGAGGGGTGAACCTTAATGATGTCACCCTTACGTTTGTATTGCACCACCGGAGAGTTATAATCTTTCTCCCGAAAGAGGGGAGCTTCCAAAACTGTAATGACGGCATCCAGGGCCCATACTTCAAATGATAAAAAGAAAACCAAGAAAAATATCTTTATCATTGAAACACCTGAGAGAAGTTTATACCAAATGACTTATTGATTTCATTACTCGCTTCTAGACTCACGATCTCAGGCTGATCTTTGATATTTAGCCACTGGGCCTGGAAGAACACCCCTAAGACAAATTCCCCCCAACTATTCTTGATGGGTCTCTCAAGAGAGCTTAAAAGATCGACTGAGTTAAATTTAAATTCCACCGGTCCGTTTTGTGTGTCGGCAGTTACCTTTGCCAGAGGACTCACTCTCATCTGGGTTTGAACTCTTAATGGAATGGCCGCAACTTCAAAATCCCGGGTTTTTAATTGTGGACCAAAGGAGATGGCCGAATAGGTAGCGTTTCCATTGGTGAGATTAAATGATGATTTCTCATAATGAAGCACCAGGCCCACTTTAAGAGGTAAATTCCAGTCGGCAAAAAGATGAACGCCATACTGATTGGTGGAGCCCGAGCGAGCTTCAGGATCATTAAAAAGATCTGCCATATAATCGGCTTTCGTCATTCCAATATAAAGACTTACCTCAGGAGCCAAAGCGAACTTTCGGTCCCACTCAGTCTTGTTGATGACTAATGGTGCTGGAGTGTATTTATGAGGTGGCTCATACAGTACGAGTTCATCTCTTATGGGTTCCACATAATCATTTAAGATCTTGAAGGTGGTGGTGCCGTCTTTATTGATGAGATACTTATAACCGAATTCATCCTGTCTTTTATAGTAGCGCAGATAAATGGGCTTACTTAAAGTGAGTACCTGATTATCTTTTAAGCGCACGAGTGGTACACCTCGCAGAACCGAGCCAAGTTCGGTTCCGCTTTTTCTAATTTCTTCCATTAAGACGACTTTCATGGGTGGACGAAGGCGACGTCCATCTCGGTCATGACGAAAGGTGCTCTCCATAGGTCCATCAGGAGCTTCCGAGGGAAGTTTCTCTTCCAGGGCCCTAATGGCCGATAGATCCAACTCTTGAGCAAAGGTGGGGATGGCGGCAACGAGAAGAATCCACCACATGGTTTAGACTCCCCATTGCTTTAAAATAGATCTCGCTTTATCCAGGGCCTCAAAGTTGCCCTCATATTTAACGACTTCTCGCTTAAGTTCATTCAGAGCAATCCATTTAAAGTTCTGATGCTCAGAAGGATCCATCTTCACCTCCCACCTTTTATCCAGAACAAAGAGAAAGCTCTTCTCATGTACATCGCGTTTTTTCTGATCGATAAAATCATGACTGATTTTGAGATCCACGATATCCACGATGGATTCCACCTCAAGCCCGGTTTCTTCCATGGCCTCTCGGAGAGCACCTTCTTCATAGGTCTCATCACTTTCAATCTTTCCGGTGACGTTTTGCCAGAAGCTTCCCCGCTTTTCATTGGTTTGCATAAGGAGCAGAGAGAAGTTTTGACGTTCAGGGTCAACTACCGCAATAACGACCTGAGCTTTACGAGTTTTTTTGTCCATAATTTATTATGGGTGAGCTGACAGGAATTGTCCAAAAACAAGAGCGCAATTTTAAATACTTTGCCTCGCGTAACTGACGGTCCTGATCAACTTATAAATTGCGTCATACGGGCACATTTGATATGAAAGAGGGATGAACGATATGAACTCAATTCTCTTCAACATAGCCCAGTCTGTGCCTGGCTTTTTGCTTGCTATCGTGGTTCACGAAGCTTCGCACGCCTGGATGGCCAATCGTTTTGGCGATCCCACCGCCAAGAATGAAGGGCGTCTGACTTTAAATCCTGCCGTTCATTATGATCCATGGGGAACCATCTTCTTTCCTCTAATGGCCGCCTTCACCGGCTTTGCTATCATCGGTTGGGCCAAACCAGTTCCCATAGAAACTAGAAACTTCAGAAAACTGCGGCCTGGTCTTTTTTGGGTAAGCTTTGCGGGCCCACTTTCAAATCTTATCCTAGGCACACTTTCGGCCCTGATCCTGGCAATCGTGGCCACTAAAGTATCTTCTGACTGGGAGTTTTATTCCATTCTTATTCGTATGCTTCGCTTCTCGGTCTTTATTAATTTCATCCTAGCTTTCTTCAATCTTATTCCCTTACCACCACTTGATGGCTCCAAGATGGTTTCCTCTTTTTTAAGAGGACGCACACTTATGCGCTATGAGGAGCTGGCCCGTTATACTCCCGTGTTTTTCATCGTGGTGCTGGGCCTGAGCTTAATGGGAATTCACACTATCGGTTACCTCTTAATGCCGGCCCAGATGCTGGCCAACTATATGATGTTTGCCTTTCTGGGCTTCTTTGGAGGCATATGAGCGAAAATGAAATTCTGGTAAAACTCGATCGCTTTGATGGGCCACTCGCCCTGCTTCTTCACTTAGTGCAGAAGCATGAGATGCGCATTCAGGATCTGGATCTTAATACCATCACTCATCAGTATCTGGATTATCTCCAGAAAATGCAGGATCTGAATTTCGACGTGGCCGGTGAATACCTCTACATGTCAGCGACTCTTCTTTATTTAAAATCTCAAACCGTTGCCGATGAATCGCAAGACCAGAATTTGATCAAGATTACTGCGGGTGAGATGGGGCTTGAGATTCAGACTCGCGGAGATCTGATTAAGCGTCTTGAGGAGCTTGAGCGCTTCCAGCGTTTGGGTCAGCGCCTTTGGGCCTTGGATAAAAAAGGTCATGAGATCTTTGTGAAAGGTAAGGTCGATCGTAAGGCAATTGAGAACTCCATTCTCACGCCACTGGATCTGCAGCAGTTAACTGAAACCATGATGGATCTTATCCGTCGTGAAAAACGCAAATATACCGTAGTTAAGCGTGATCGCCTCTCAATTAAAGAGAAGCTTATTAAGCTTAAGTCGATGCTGAAGGAAGGGGACTCCACCCAGTTCCACATGCTCTTGGATGCTAATGAAACAGGAATTATTGATAAAGTAATTACCTTCATCTCGCTTCTAGAGCTTGCGCGCTTGAAAAAATTACAGATTTACCAGAATGAAGACAAGGGTTCTATCTACATCGATGTAAAAGAGAGCCTCGATACCTTTGATGTTGAAACCGCCGATGGTTTTGAAGAAGAAAATGACACGAAAGATGTGGCAGTCCCTCAAGATGCCACGATCCAATAAGGAAGTTTTATGATCGACACAAACGACATCAATTATGAGTGGGATCTTTCAGTTGAAGCAGTTGCCGAAGCCGAAATTGCCGTAGTTGAACCGGAGCAGGTTGAAGATTTTACTTTGGACCAAGGCTTCTTCGATGAGAAAGAGCAGGAAGATATGCTCTGGCAGGCGAGAACTGGTCTAAATCCTGATACTCTTTGTGGTGCTATCGAAACAATTATCTTCATGTCGGATAAGCCGATCTCGATTCAAAAGATTAAAGCGCAAATCGATCCGGAACTTCCCCTGCGTGTGATTCATGAATCTCTTTCCCGTTTGCAAGCGGGCTACGAAGCCAAACATCACGGCATTCGTTTGGTGGAAGTGGCGGAAGGGTATCAATTCCGTACTAAAGCTACATACTCTAAATTCGTGCAAACTCTCTTTAAAGTGAACTCCCTGGTTCTCACTCCCACTGCTCTGGAAGTTCTGGCAATCATTGCTTACAAGCAGCCAGTTTCTAAAACCGAAGTGGAGAAAATCAGAGGAGTGGATTCAAGTCATATTATCCGCGCTCTGATGGATAAGCGCTTAGTGAAGATCACTGGTCGCTCTGAAGAGTTGGGTCGCCCATCTCTCTTTGGTACTACCGAAGAATTCCTGGAAGTCTTTAACCTCGCTGATATCTCGGGTCTTCCACCTGAGTATGAGTTGGAAGAGATGGCGACCAAGAATAACCTTGGTGCCATTACCGATATTAAATCGGTGGTCTTCCGTGGAGATGCGAAGAAGTTTAGCCAGGATGAGTTTGAAGAGCTGGATAAGCTCTCTGAGAGTATCCATCAGATTGCTTCTGAGACTGACTTCACCATGCTTCTGAAGTCTGAGGAGAAGAGAAAGATCGAAGGCGAAATTACCGTTCGTAAATCGGCCTTTGATATTTTGGAAGACTTTGTTAATCGGGAAGAGTCACTTAAGCAGAATCAGGCCGCCATCAATTCTGAGACTCTCATGAATGTAGTGGATCCAAAGGTAGTTGATATCTCGCAAAACGATATCATCTTCAATGCCCCGGAAATCGATGAAGAGTTTGAAGCTCTTCGAGCGAAGGAAATGGCGGAACTTGATGAATTAGATCTCACGAATGAAGCTCTGGAACTAGAGAAGGCCCTGGACTTTGCTTTTGAGCAATTAACTGGGGAAAGACTGGAAGAAGGGGAGCTAGAGTTCACCGCCGATAATGAAATCGACAACTTAGATTTCTCTATCGATGAAACGATTACCAAGGGTAAAGAATTTGGTCTTGACCTAGCGTTTCTAAACGAAGTATCTGTAAGCAATCCAGAGACTGGCGACGTATAAATCCTATCAGGATTGTCGCCTTTCTCCCTTTATAACCCTTAAACTGCCGGGAGGCAGATTGGAGCGTATCATGACAGCGTCTAATCAAGACATTCAAGTCCGTTTACAAAAAGTTATTGCAGATTGTGGAGTGACCTCAAGACGTAAGGCCGAAGGTCTGATCCTTGATGGTAAAGTGACCGTTAATGGCCACACTGTGACTGAGCTTGGAACCAAGGTTAATCCTCATAAAGATGCTATCGCAGTTGAAGGAAATAATCTGGAGCTAGCAGCAGTAGAGAAAGTCTATCTCGTAATGAATAAGCCACGCGCTTATATGACGACTCTTTCAGATCCTGAAGGACGTCCAACGGTGATGGAACTTATCTATGGTGTGAAGCAGAGAATTTTCCCGGTAGGTCGTCTGGATTATCTTTCAGAAGGTCTCTTAATCCTTACTAATGATGGTGATCTTGCTAACATGATCATGCACCCGAAGTATGAAGTAGAGAAGGTTTACGAAGTTAAGGTCTTTGGACATGTTAACGAAGGCATTCTCGCTAAGATCAAGCGTGGGGTCATGACCGAAGATGGTCTTATGAAGCCCAAGTCTGTTCGCGTGATCGAGCAGCTTCCTAATAAAACCTGGCTTGAGTTCCGCCTTAATGAAGGGAAGAACAGAGAGATCAGAAAGATTTGTGAAGCCGTGGATCTTACCGTTGATAAACTTCGCCGTGTGGCGATCGAAGGACTCAATATTCAAAGCCTTCCGGTGGGTCAGTATATGTTCACCACCAGAAAAGAACTCTTAAAGGCCTTAGGCCTTAATGAGCACGGTCAGAAAGTTGCTCAGAGAAGATTCGTCTCTGCTAAGAAGAGCTTAAACGTAGCAAAAGTAGCGAAGATCGTTGGTAAGACGGCCCGCCCAGCTGATGATAAGAAGTTTCAGGCCTTCCGTAAGGAGAGCTATTATGAGACAGTTCAATCTATTAAGGAGCTTAAGCTTCAGAAAGCTCAGGAAGAAGCCGCTCAGGTTGCTGATACCGAAGCTGCTGAGAAAGCCGCGCGCTTTGCTAAAACCATGAATAAGGGTAAGCCTCGTAGTTATGGAAATTAATGTCAAAAAAGGCAAAATTTTAATTTATCGAGTTTTCGACATTGGGTCGGAAATCGATCTCGAGAAAGTAGAAGCACTCTTTGAGGATAAAAAACTCAGAGAGCGCTTCAAGCTCGATCGAAAGCATAATATGTCTCTCATCATTTCTAGCTCGCCGGTTTCTATCCAGCTAGGAAACTTCGATCTTACTCTCGCCAATGAACGCGTCTCCGCTGAACTTATCGCTAAGGTCTGGCACTTCGGAACCGTCTCTCTGTGTTTTCAAATTCCTATTACTCCGGGGACGAGCTGGAAAGATTTAGTTAAGACCGCCGCCTTCATCGATAATGATATTGATATCGATCTTTTTGCTCGCAATAAAGCTAATGAATTTCAAAACGATATTAAGCACGCCATCCTGACTCCCAATAGCTGGGTCATGAATGAAGACTATGTGACTTACTTTATCCAGGAGTTTGAAGGCTTCTCGGGCCCCATCGCGAACATCACTGAGAAGGTGGATGTTCCGGCACTCTTACTCGCAGAATCTAAGGAAGTGCTTTCGGAGAGTCTGAAGAAGACCACCCTGGAGCAGGTCTTCCAATATTCGGTGGATGATCTTGTAGTAGTGGACTGGAACGCAGCCCTGGTGGTCGAGCCTAGTGGCTCCATGGATGTCCCTCTGGTTATCGAGTTTGCCCTAAACCAGCTCCTTGAGATGCGCTACTATGATGATCTCCTGGATCAGCGCCTCAACACTCTCTACAATGAAGTGGTAGGAAAGAAGAAGACCCTCTTCTCCAATAAATACTCTCAGCTCGCTGAAGATGCGGGCCAGATCTATCTCGAGATCTCCGAAATCGTAGAGAACGTAGAGAACTCATTTAAAACAGTAGGGGATTTCTATCTCGCCACCATCTTCCGCGGATCTTCCCGCAGATTCCGCTTCCAGGACTGGCAAAATAGCATCAATGAAAAGTTAGGGAATTTGGCGGAAGTCTCGAAGCTCTTGCATTCCGAAGTAAATGAGTCTCGTAATCAAATGCTCGAGATTATCATCATTCTCTTAATTGCCATCGAAGTTATTCCCTTCGTCTATGGCCTAATTTACAACTAAATTAGTTATCCATATTCTGCAGTTTATTCTCATCCATCGACTCATTAATGAAGTCCACGGCGAACTCTACAGCCTGGGTGCCATAGTCCATATCGGTATTCTTAGCGGCGAAATGCGTGGCCTTAATGACCTCAGCGGCCTTCTTCATAAAGTCAGCACTGCCTTCAAAGAACTCAGCCTCATTATCAGCAGTAAGCAAATGGGCCATCAGGGCATTCATGCTCTTGATCAGACGAACTTGATGGGGATTCAGCTCTTCAGTGCTAAGTTTGATAGTTAGTTCTTTATTATCTTTAGTTAAACCGTGCATGAGAGCTTCCTTTTTAAAGCGTTTACCAAGACATTATCGGGGTAATTCCAAGGAAATTTAGCTATTTATGCTGGACTAAAAGATTACAGGTTTAATTCCTTTACAAAGCAATTGCAGGGAGATATAAAAGCTTTAATTTCCAAGAGTTTATCTCTTTCAGGCGCGGGATGGAGCAGTCTGGTAGCTCGTCGGGCTCATAACCCGAAGGTCATAGGTTCAAATCCTATTCCCGCAACCAATTTTTTCAACTACATACAGAACACATTGACCACTCAGCAGACGCTCATGCGTGATTCCTGCGTGAATTCATCCTGACCCCTTTCGGATTTTTGGGGAGGATGAGTCGCGCCCAGATTTATGATCTCTGCTTTTGATCCTATGTTGGGCTTAATGATGTCTCTGACGCTTGCTAGGTGATCGGCACTTAGGTGAGCATACCTTTCAGTCGTTTTCACATCTGCGTGGCCTAGAACCTTTTTAAGATCGTAGATGCTTCCACCAGACATAACAAAGAGACTTGCGTAGGTGTGACGAGCATCGTGGATTCTGAGCTTTCTAATACCAGCAGCTTTAAGATCTTTATCCCAGTTACGACTTCTGAAGTTCTTTGGATCAATTGGTCTGCCTTGGACATCACCAAAGAGGAATGATCCTTTTGAATGATTCTTCATAGCTCCCAATTCTTTTTTTAGAAGTGAGTTTAGAGGAACGACTCGATCTTTCTTTCCTTTGGTCGTGTAGATAACCTTGTTCGAGATCGCACACCAGATTTGGCCAATAAGAATTGTATTGGTTGCAAACTGGATTCGATGCCATTCAAGGCCAAGGACTTCTCCAAGCCTTGCTCCCGTGAGAAAGAGGGTAAGGTAAAGAACATGCTTCCAACGATCAGTTCCAGTGTACTTTTCATTCGTGTAGGAGAGTAATTGATCCATCTCTTCTTGGGAGAGATACTCCATTTCCTTAAAGTCGAGTTTGAGCTGTTTGTAGTTTCGGCTTGGGTTGCGAGCAATGTATTCATTATTGAAGGCGTGATTGAACACAGCCTTGAAGTGCTGAATAACTTTGTTAGCTGAAGCTTTAGTCAGTCCTTTCTTAAGCATTCCAGAAATAATCTTCTCTAAGTGCATTGAGCTGATCTGAGTCATCCGCAAATGTCCTAGAGTCGGTTTTATATACTGAAGATGCATCTGAACATCTTTGACTAAAGAAGTATCTCTTTTGCGAGATGAAGCACTGACAAACCAGAAATCGTAGATCTCGTTATAGGTAAAGTCTTGAGCTTGGCTTCCAGTAAGTAATTTCTTTTCAGCTTCAGCAATTGTTTCTCTTTCATACTTTTGGGCTAAAGCCTTATTGTGGAAAGATTTTGATGGGAGCCTTTCCTTGTTTAACCAAGGTTCGGATCTCCATGCTTTGTTCGTTTTGTTGTAATACACGGTCATAAGACTACCTCGAAATGGTCTTCTCTTCTGCCCATGCTCGAACTCTCTTAATATCAAATCGAACGAGTTTTCCTATTTTTATAAATGGAATCTCCTTCATTGATACTTTCTTATCTATAGTCTTAATACTGATCTGAAGGAAATGTGCAATTTGCTTCTTCGTAAAAAGACTTTCATCATTTAATATTTGGTTTTCAAAGAATGTTTCGTTTTTATAATCAATATGTTTCATACTTGTCTCTCATTAAAATGAATTACGATTGTTTAGGAAGTAATTCCTTAGTCTTGGCAATGCTTGTATTGCCTCTGGCGTCAATTCTTGACTGATGTCAATTTTATTAAAGTGAGCAAGAATAGTGTTGAGGTATATCTTAGTGAGGACTCTTCGCCTCGATCTTGTATCTTTAATATCAAGCTTATTAAGATGCTGAATTAGGCTGTTTACAATAGGATGATCTAAGTCCTGATTCTCAATCGTAACCATCTCAATACCCATAGAATTTAAAATCTCAAATTTGGAATTATCCCTTTTCATCACCTTTTGAGTGTTGTGAATGGGCCCATCTATCTCAATTGCAAGGCCATTACCTATTTGAGGGAAGAAGATGTCGATGTTTCTGTGACCGATCCAAAATGAAGTGAAACATTTTAATTTTGTGGCTTTTCTAATTTTAGCTAAAGCGATCTTCTCAGCATGAGTCCTAAATATTTCGCAGCGATAGCTATAATGGGTATTTAATTTTTTTGAAATTAGTTTATGTATCCTTTCTAAAGTTTTGTAAGGAAAAAGTTCCTCTAGTTTAAATCCAAGTCCATGGTTTCTAAAATTCATAATTAATCTCCTTCTTGAGTAATGAAAGCCTGTTCGGCCAACATATGGGCTTCAGATTTTCTTGTATTAATGAAAGGTTATGCTCTGGTTCTGAATTCTCATTGGCACGAGTTCCGTTGAGAGAATCATGAGCACAAATCTCTTTATGAATTGGATTTTCTTTCATATGAAGGTAGAGAGTAATTTACAAAGAAATATAGGTTGAACTTTGTAATAATAAAGGGCCGTAATTTGAATGACTTAGAGATTGATAAATGGGTGTGCTATCTAGGAAAGTTAGTTGAACAGGAGCTGGTATTTAAATCAGAAATCGAGAAAGGTTCAGATTTGAGTGCTGCCTTTAAGATTTCTGAGTCTGCTAAAATCTTGATTGAGCAAGTTGAAGCTGCAACAACTAGATCTAAAGAACTATTGAGTATCGATGAAAAATTGATAAATGAGTTAGCGAATCTGAAGCTAAGTCGAGAAAGATTTGAAGCGTTGTATGGGGAACTGAAGCCTAGAATTAAAAGGGGTCCAGACAAGATTGATTTTGGTTTTGCTTTCTCCTTAATCTATTTTATCACTAAAAATAGGCGTAATAAAAAGAGGATGGATTTTTTAAAGAACTGTCTTCTGCAAACCAATTCTGTATTTCAAGAGTTAAGAGTAACTGAAATTTCACGTATCCCTGAGATTCAAAATGATACAACTAATCCAAGTTTTTGGTATGGCAAACTCAAAGATCAGTTATTCAAAATCCTCTTATCCAATCCCAATAAGACAGGTCTGAACAAGTTCTCAGAAGAAGACAAAAAAATGAAAAAATCAATTGAGGGTAAAATTTTGGAAGGCGAGGATCTGAATAACATTATGAAAGAAATTGTTAAATATCAGTTCTCGAATTAGATCAGTTTCTATTCTTTTCAACTTTAGATATAATTTAAGCATGCCAAGATCTAAAGGACATCCCAAAACTGGTGGAAGAAAAAAAGGAACTCCAAATAGGAACAATGTAAGCTTAGATTGTTTGATGGAAACCTATTCATTTGACCCAGTAAGTGAGTTTATTAAAAATCTTCAGCATCTCAGTCCAGATGTGAAATCGGCCAGCTTGTTAAAATTTTTCGAATTTATCTTTCCCAAGAGAAAGGCTGCTGAAGTATCAGATGAATCTAAAGAGCCGGAAGCCTCTTCTCACGTTGTTGTTTACTTGCCCGATAATAAGCGAGGCTCTGCTGATGGAGATTAAAGGTCGGTAAAAAGGTCTCTAAGCTCTATTTTGTACAGTTCGGAAATCTTTTTTAGAGTTACGACTGTAATGTTTTTGCCTGTCTCGATTTTTTGAAGATGACGCCAATTTGGCCACCCATATTCTTCGGCCTGTTCCAGAGTCCAGCCTTTAGATAGGCGAATCTCCCTTAGCCTTAGGCCTAGTTTTTTCAGGAACTTGTCGTTTTTGCTTAAAACCATGTAAATATTCTTATTTACACGTCCGAAAAGGAGTACCACCGATAATATGTATTACAATGGGAATCTATGGCTAACCTTAAACATCCAATTCATGTTCTACCTACGAAGGAATCCCTTTCATATACACCAGTGGAAATTATTTCGTTAAAGAATAACCCCCATTTTAATGAAACCTGGCTTCACAAGATCATAATTGATGACCCTAAGATATTAGGCCTTGGAGATATTGAGTTTAGAGATCATGAGCGAAGGCAACCGAGGTCTGGCCGCTTAGACCTACTTTTGGAAGATGTTAACTCTGATGTTAAGAAAAGGTACGAAGTTGAGATTCAATTAGGAGCAACGGATGAATCTCACTTAATCAGAACAATAGAGTACTGGGACAATGAGAGAAAGAGATACCCGCATTATGACCATTGTGCCGTGATAATTGCTGAGGATATAACTTCGCGGTTTTTGAATGTGATAAGCCTTTTCAATGGTCATATTCCTCTAATTGCCATTCAAGTTAAGGCATTCAAAATTAATAATTGTATCAGTCTTGTCTTTACGAAAGTTCTTAGTGAGATTGAGACGATTGAACCAGAACACGAAGTTATTGAGCCTGAAAAGAATAGGGCTTATTGGGAAGATAAAGGGACGGTAGAGACTGTAAAACTAGCGGATGTAGTCCTGACTTATATTGATGAAGTTCAGGATGGATTTTCGTTTAAGTATAATAAACATTATATTGGTCTGATTTCTAATAATAAGGCCCAGAATTTTGTTTCATTTAAACCCCAGAAAACTAATTTACGGCTAGATATTGGGTGCAAAATTGATGATGAATTTCAAAAATATTTGGAAGGAGAAGGATTAGATGTCCTTGGTTATAACCCACACTGGAGAGTTCACCCTATCAGCTTATCAGCTGAACAAGTCAAAACGAAGAAAGCTACAATTCTAAAGGTACTGAAATATGCCTTTGAGCATTACTATTCGAAGTAATGAATTCGAAACAAAAGACACAGCCCGTTAGTTATAAAGAGTATCCTGAAATTGAAGCATTTTAACCCTAACCTTAAGAAAATGAATTCAGAAAGACTTTACCCTAGAGGATATGCTTGCTCATGGGTTCAATTATAGGCCTATTTCAAAGGCTGGAGAGTGGTAGAAATGCACCAAGCTTTTCAACTCTTATACGTTTGTCTAAAATTATGGGTGTTTAAATAGTCGACTTTTCTTTGAGCAAATCCACCTGCTGCCGCCAAGAGAAATCACTGATTACTTCGCAAATTCAAACACACCTGTGCTAAAGCAATGATCATTTATTGCTGTGCTTAAACAGATAGAGAGGAGATTCATGGGAATTACAGCAACAGCCCTAGCACTAGCTTTTATGAAAAGTGCGGGGTCAGGCTTTGGAAAATATTTGGCGAAACAGTTTTTAGCTGAAAATCCAGACTTCGAAACTCTGGTCACACAAGCAAAACAGAATGCAATTGTCGATTTTCAAAAAGAATTTGATGGAGTCGAAATATTCACTGATGATCAATTTAATGAAGCCATCAATTTTGTAGCTACATCTCCAGCATCAAACAATTCAATAGAAGCCTTTGATCTCATCGATAGTATGTCTCGCTACTTCATTCAAGAGTCGCTCTTATACCACGAGAATGAGGATACTAAGGTAGTTTATTGCACATCATTTTGCCAGAAATTCGGTGTTCAGTTATATGCCCGTCTTTTATCAAGTACAAAGTATGCGTCTTTAATTACCGCCAAAGAAGCTTTAGCCGAGAGTCACTTTCGTAAAAAGACTACAATAAATTTAGATCACATAATAAACAAAATTGATGAAATGAAAGAAGGGCAAGAGAGAATTGAAAAAGTCATTTCAAATAGTCGTCCTGTAAGTTTTTCCCTAGGTATCTATGAAGAAACTTTACGCTTATCAAATGATGACGATAACGAGATCGCAGAATTGTTTCTAAAAATTGAAGAACTTTCTAAGCAAGAAGGGACTTCAAAAGAGCAACTAAAGCTCTCAAAGAAAATTTTAACGAAGATTCCTCCTACAAATCCTTACTTATTTACAAGAGCTGTGAACACTCTACTAAGTTCATATCTGAGAGGAGATTCAAATTCATGGTCCAAAGGGCTTGCTGAGTCTATAAAATATCAAGAACGTTTTAGTGCATATACAAAAGTTCTTGTTGCTGCACTTCTAAATAATAGCAAACAGTGGGCTGAGGCCAATACGGTAATTACGACTATTTCCAGAGCCGATATTTTCACTTTCAGTGATAAGCAAAAGAATAGTTACTATGTGGTAAACTCTCTAATCAAATACCACTTGAATCAAACTCAAGAGGCTAACAACCTGCTTGAGCAATGCCCGGATAAAAACGATCCAGAGTATGTCTATGTTTCGTTTATGCTGGCATCAAAGGACAACAGCCTGACCCTGCTGCAAAAAGCTATGGACATATTCTCTAATAAAGATTCGAGTATCCGGTTAGTGCATGGAGCTATTTGTTATATTATCGATCGCTTTATAAAACTTCAAAAAGAGTTCGGCAACGGACTTGAAGCCATGGAACAATTGGCATCTCATCTCAGTCTAGCATTCTCGAAGACAAAGGAAATAATCGAGGCTCATAAAAAATCAAATGATGAAATGGTACAGGATCTTGTTTTAAATCTCCCAACGCTTGCTCGCATTTCTGGACATTCAAAAGAGGCAATAGAAATTGTTCAACACGCACTTGCAATTGGATATAAAGATTCCATGTTTTTGCAAAGCTCGGCTGTTTGTCTTTTAGATGCAGGCTTAGCCGAGCAAGCATTTCAGTGTATGAATCAGGTCCCTATAGATGAGATGATAAAAAATGAAACAGGTATTGAAGTTTTCATTTTTCTGCTTAGGAAAATGGGAGAAAGGCATCGTCTAACTACTATTCTAGAAACTATTCAAGGTCTAAATATCTCGGAGTCAAAGAAGTGGCCTCCTTTAGTAAGTGTTGCAATGGAAATAGGTGGCGAGACATTTTATAAACTTGCCCAAGAAGTTGAAAAGAACTTCCCAGATGAAGGGTGGGCAATCCTGGCTGTTGCTGAAAGTTATATTCAGCAAGAGAATGTCGACAAAGGGATTTCTATCTTAAAAGACTCCCTCGTAAGGAAAGACATCAGACTGCTAGCAGCTGTCAGGCTAGCTAAGCTATACGCAATCACCCTAAAACAGCCAAGGGAAGCTCTTCCATTCTATGAGATGGCAGTAAGGGCAAATGCTCCATTAACGGAAAAAATTGAATATGTGCAATCCCATTATGAATTAAAAAATTTCAGTGACGTCATCAAACATGTTGATGAGTACGATCCTTTGTCTAAAGTCGCTAATCTGCAGAAATTGAAGGCATTTGCTTGTTATGATTTAGGCATGGTTCAACAGGCGCAAAGAATAATTTCAAATGTCTGTATGATAGAACCAGACGATTACCAGTCCCATTATAACAATGCCATCTTTAGTAGGGAACTTGGTATGATAGATGAATTAACGAGAGCCCTTCAGAGCGCAATTAGAATTCGTCCCAACGATTTTAAAAGCCATCTAACTCTGTCTCAGGCGTTGCTTAATCAGGGGAAACTAGTTGAAGCTGTAAAACACGCTAAATTTGCCCTAATGGGAGATTTTAACAACGAAATAGCTCACTTTAATTTTATTAACATCCATCGTCGGGCTTCTCAAGCTCTCCCCGATGATACTTTCATTAATTCTGCTGAACTTAATGAGCTTCACAAGGATGCTTTAAACAACTACGAGACGAGATTTCCCAAGAGTAAGATCATGCGTTCAGTTCAAATACCCACTGATGATGATGGAAAGCCGAGCTTTCAATTCCTCAAAGAAATGCTTGAAAAAAAGAATGAGCAAGAAGCAACTTTCTTCAATATTTATAGAGACAACGCCGCACCCATTAGTTTCTTGAAAACGGGTCTTAAAATGGATTCTTATGAGCTTTGGTGCGCATTATTGAGTAATAATTACGAGGCTAACCTTGTCTTGAGCAGGACATCAACTCAACAGTTACTTGCAGATGTAGAAAAAATTCGAAAAGCTGAATATTTACTACTTGATGGAATGGGCTTGATCATTCTGCAGTCTTCAAAACTCTTGCAGCCTTTAGAGGGAGCAAATAAAAAGAATCTTGTTTGTTCTGAGACCGCAAAAGAATTTTTGAATGTAAAACAGCGTCTTCAATCATCTGGAGATGGTTATATGACAGTCGGTCTGCAAGACGGTAAAATGGTACGAGACGATGTAACTTCCGAAAGAATTAACCATGTTATTAAATTCGTTGAAGGTATTATTAACTTCATCAATCAATACTGCGAAACTATTACAACGTCAGTAAAAAATAAAAATGGTAATCATGGACCAATCACTAAGCTACTAGATCCAGAATATAAAGAGCTATGGAATCTTTCTTCGACGACGAATGACACTATTGGAGCCTGGGCCGATGGTAATATGATCGATCTTGCTAGAAGCCAAGGTCGTGAGGTGGTGACCCTCCAAGCTCTTGCTGTTTACTTAATGCAAGACAAGATCATTACGCCTGAAATTTACTCTGGGTTCGTTGGTGATATGGTCATTGCCGGCTATCAAGGAATCATCTTTACCAGCCTGGAATCGACTTTGTTCATCTTAAAGAATAAAGACTCTAAAGCTGAGTATTACTTTTCAAGAATCATAAAAGGTCCTTACTTCAATAACTTTGACCACCGATTACGTTTTATATCAGACATCGTTATCGGACTTCTGAAAAATAAAATTCAACCGGAATGGATGGCCAGGCTTATTAAGGAAGATTTACTTAATTCGCAAGTGGAAGAATTGCACAAAGTTGTGTTTGGTGTAACTCTTTATGCTTTAGCCGTTGAAAACGGAATTTCTTCAGACTTAATTGATGATTTATGGGCAAAACTGGAGCAGAACGACTCTAATGGCGAGCGAATTTCTTCTGATGAATGTAAGGCTTACGTTCACAATGCCATAACTCAGAAAAAGCAAGATGAACTAGATGCTCTACGAGAAAAGTTAGGGCTAACGAAAAAATCTGAAGAAGGTTAATAAATGATCACTGTAATATCAAATCCATGGGAGCAAATTCAGAAAAGTGGCAGGTTTGATTTTGGTCAACTGCTTGATGCTGCCTTTATCAAATTCAAAGTCCATTTAAAGATGGCAGATAGCAATCATTTATTAGTAGATCAGATCTCCCAGATGGAGACGAACATTTCAGAATTTCCTAGACCCAGAAGCCCTATAAGATTGAGCAATGACTTTTTGGACGATGACATTAATGAACCTGCAGTTGTTTTAGGATCTTCATTCCTGCAGTATGGAACAAGGGTTTCAATAATATCAGCCTTCGCTGCCCTGGATGACTTTCTATTAGCTGTTAGCATTTGTTTTGAGGCTTTTGAAAAGCTTTCAAATGAGAAGCCATTCACGATTAAAGATTTGCAAGAGGCTCGTATCCGCGGTTTTAAGAGAGCTCATAAGTCAGGGGCATCTGAAGAACTCATAAAGAAATTAGGAGTCGAATATATTGATTCAAAAGCCCTTGAGATGATCGCGCAGTTGAAAGCAATGAGAAACTGTTTGGTTCACCGCTGGGGTATTGTCGCGAACAAGGACCTGAACTCTGAAGACAAAGCAAAACTTATTTTTGAATACTTTGATCATAGGGTCGATAAGAATTTTACCGAACTTTTAAAGAATCAGCATGGAGACATCGTTAATCATCCCCAGTCCGTTAAACAATGCTCTTATGGTCTGGGCGAAGAGATAATCTTCAGCTCTATGGAATGCCAGAAAGTACTCATTACCCTTGATATTCTTGTTCGTGGAATACTCTGGGGTACTCTTGAGTGGTGTAAGGCCACAGGCAAAGTTAAAGAGAGCAACATCAATACAGAGAAGCAGCCTAGCTGATTCCACTTGGTGCAGCGCACTGTTTCGTGATGGGTATTTTCTAAAGTTTGGTCTGGAATGCTTAAATCGGAGGTTGAACTGTAAAAATTGATTTATAATAATATTAACTTTTTACAACGTTTTGAGATTTTTTGAACGGATATTATAGGTGTGTTTCAATTTATAAAGTTAAATAGTAGTTCTTTCCAAATTTTAATAGGGCATTCAAATGATAGACTCCAAAACTAATACAGCTAAGATTCTAGAGCTACTTCAGGATTGCAATCCTGAAATTGAATTTGAACAGTTAGCTGCTTCCGAACTCGTAGAATTTGCGAATCAAAAAGGACGTCTACCAGAGTTATTTCAAGTGTACAGAACATTTGCCCCGAAAGAATCTAAGCTCAAGACTTACTACAATTTCATGAATATGCAGGCTAATCTCTCAACTGACTGTAATCAAGACGGTGGCTTGGCTGGAAAAATTAGTGATGCTTTTTTGAGCCATTATTTGAATTTTGGAAAAAAATACATTTTGGTCGATACCGTAGATGTAGATAAATTTGATGTAAAAACATTAGCTCAAAAAGCAAATGCTAAGAAAAGCAAAGATCTTTTCTTTGAAAAAAATCAACTTTTTAACCAAGATGCTGGTGACTTAGCTTATTTGCATGTCACTCATCACGCCAAAGATAAAAAAGGCAATTTCATCTTCTTTTTGCGAGAAACAATTGGAGATTACTCATATGAAACTCCAGCAGAGTCTTTTCTTACAGAAGCCGGAATACAAATAAAAAACTCACTTCTTCTAAAGAAACAAACAATCATACCTGGTATCCATAAAGTAATTTTTAGCGCAGATTTTAAATATCGGATCTCACTTATTGATCCTTCAACTTTGGTAAGAAATGAAACAGCGGCAGATAAAGCAATTAACTGTATTGCCCACGTGCTAAAATATTTGGATACAGGAATCGAAGCTGCGACCAACTCAAAACCAGTCTATTTTTTTAAGGCCATTCAAAAACTCTATGATGATCCAACTATTGGTTTTGTGACAGAGGGGTATTTCGCAACTTCGAGTGGCTCAAATTTTAATTCCAAAACTAAAACATGGGACTCAGATTTAAGGAAAGATCCATTTCAGAAGGGTGGTGAGTCTGCGGATAAAGGTAATTTGAGTTTCACAAAAATTAGAATTGCTTGGGACGAATCGAATCTTCCACGAATTTTTCTTAATGGCAGTAGCGATATGTTTAATAAGGCTGACAAGAGTTTACCTTTTGTTAAGATAACATTTGATTTTCATCAACCTATGCAGATCAATTTTCTTGAAAAAGTTCTACAAAATGCAGACTGGTAAAATGGAATTTCATCCTCCAAGGGTGAAGAAGCAAATTTTTGAAAAGACTAGTCCAGGTATCAAGTTTGAAGCTTTTCAAGCAGTCGTAAAATTTTTGAATAACACGATGAAAAAAAGGGACGCCTATCTCATAATTTATTTCAATCCAGGCATCGAAAAGTATTCAAAAGAGATTGGTCTTTCAACAAAAGATTTTTTCATAACAATGAATTATTTGAGTTCCTTTTATCCCAGTATCGTTAGGCGAGAGTCATGTTTCGAGTTTGATGGACTTAATGAAAAGCTTCATGAAGAAGATATAGTTTTACTTGAGACTCACAACAGATATCAAAATCCATATAATGCAAAGGTCATCTATGAGAATGCTCATGATTACATCCGGTACTATTATAAAGTAGGATGTAAAAAATGAGTCCTGATTTGCGATTCCTCCTTCAAGAAAACCTCGTAGATGCTGCAGATCTAATTGCATTCACGTCGACTAATCCTCAAAAGATTCAGGATCTCGTACGTGAAAAAATGAAAGTAGCCTTGCGTGAAATGGAGAGTAATGCAAAGAACTTCTCCCTGTTGGGAGAAGATGGGATGACTGCTTATATATGCTCAATTTTTAATCAGTCAGGTATTTTCTCATCTAAAAACGAACCAAATTCGAATGGGCATGTTGATATAGTAATTGAGTGCCCTATGGTTAGTAACGCAATCTTTTGTATTAAGGGTGAAGCCAAGATTTGGAGTACAAATCAATATTGTCTGAATGGCTTCGATCAATTGAATGGATACCTTACAGGTGTTCCTCATCATGCTCTATTCCTTTATTACTTCCGTGGTCAAACCTGTGACGACATATTCTCCGCTTACATAGATGAATTGATTACCCAGAAGGGTGGGAGTAAAAGTTTTTGTGTTGATCGACATGGGAAGACTGAGCATACACACTTATCAAAAAGCAAAATATGTGTAGATCATTATGCTGCCTGGATGCCTAAGCGTGCTCCTAGAAAAAAGCCCTCAAAAAAAGTGCCCAACAATAAATCCAAGAAACTTAAATCAAAGAAAAAAGTTAGCAAGACTACTGGAAAATCTAATTCGAAGAAGCCAGTTTCTAAAAAGGCTTTGGTACCAGTAAAGAACAAAAAAACTATTTCAAAACCAAAAAAGCCCTCAGCTAAGAAATAGTCACAATTAAGTAGCCAAAAAAAAATGCGTGAATTCTGCGTGATCAAAGGTAGAAAAGGGTAGAAATTAAGAGAAGTCCAGAGCATGAGCAATCGAGAACTTTGTTAATAATAAAAACTAGTTACCTTTAAAAACGCTAAATTGCTAAAATCTTTCGGGCTAGCTCATAACCCGAAGGTCATAGGTTCAAATCCTATTCCCGCAACCAAATCACAACTAGACATTTTCAGCATCAGCTTTGATTCATTCTTTGATGGCCCCCGCAATAAACAGGGGCCCACTTACAAATCTATTTATTTCCGTGAACGACTGTGCAGCGTTGGTTATAGAAACCAGAGTAAAAAGCTGTTTGATCGACAGTGCTAATTTCTGAAATGCCACCATCTTTTGCAGCAGAGTGAATTGAAGCATCAAGAGAAAGTGGGATGATGAAAAAAAGATTTCGAGCACAAGCTTTTCCTTCTACATCGCCAACTTTATTACTAGTTGCAGTGATAGGAGTAGAGCAGCTAACGAAGAGGGCCAGAAGAGATAACAAGAGCATAGTTTGTTTCATAAAATCCTTATTAAGGTTAACGGTTATAATCAGTCTATATAAGGCTTAATAGGGCTCAACTTAATTTTTAAAAGCAAACTAGTCGGTAATTTTTGAAGAGCTTTTGTCAAATCCTAAACTCTATCTAGCAAGTTACTCATTAGTTAAAATTATTCGATGGAGCTTCTAAAGCTAACCAAACAAGGACTGTATTGCGAACCTGGTGATTTCTACATCGACCCCTGGGGAAAAGTAGACACCGCCATTCTGACCCATGGCCATGGCGATCACGCCCGCACTGGCATGAAAAATTACATTGCCGTTCATGAGAGTGAACATATTTTACGTAAACGTTTGGGAGCAGTTGATCTCAAGACCTATGCCTATGGAGAAGTTTTCCATTTAGGGGAAGTGACTGTGAGTCTGCATTCCGCGGGCCACATCTTAGGATCAGCGCAAGTGCGGATCGAATATCAAAATGAAGTGTGGGTATTCACCGGAGACTTTAAACGAGATCTGGACCTCACCTGTGAGCCTTTTGAAGTGATTCCTTGTGATGTGTTTATCTCGGAAGCAACTTTCTCTCTACCGGTTTATCGCTGGCCCGATTTTCGCTCTGAGATGAAGGAAGTTTATGAGTGGTGGATGAAGAATCGAGAGGAAGGATTTAATTCAGTACTCTGTTGTTATGCTCTGGGGAAAGCGCAAAGAATAATCGCGGGGCTCCGAGAACTCACGGATGAGCCGATTTGGGTGCACGGGACGGTGGATGAGCTCAATCAGAGTTATGCCAAGACGGGTATGACTTGGGAGAATGTTTTGAAGGTGCCCCTTGAGGGTAAGGAGAAGATTCATGGGGGACTTATTTTATGTCCGCCTTCGGCCTTGGGGTCGACCTGGCATAAGAGGCTCACGCCTAAGAAGGTAGCCTTTGCTTCGGGGTGGATGCGTATTCGGGGAAATCGCAGAAGAAAAGGATATGAGCGGGGATTTGTTATTTCCGATCATGCGGACTGGCCCTCGCTTATTCGCACGGTGAAAGAGACGGGATGCCGTAAGGTCTATTTCACTCATGGGCATACCGATGCCATTGTTCGATTTTTAAATGAACAAGGTGTGGAGGCGCATGATCTGAAACTTCCTTATGAGACGGAAGGGGAGAGCTGATGGAAAATTTTGTTCAGCTACTTAAAGAGCTCGATCAAAGTACCTCTACTTTAAAGAAGATAGAAAGCCTGAAGGCCTATTTTGCGAAGGCCATTCCCGAAGATGCTTGTTGGGGACTCTATCTTTTGGCCGGCAATAAAATCAGCACCAAGATCAATCGACCATTCTTGCAAGAGAGTTTTTGTGAATTCATGAATATGCCGTTCTGGTTGTTTAAGGAAGCGGCTTACCATGTGGGGGATTCTTCTGAAGCCATGTCGCTGATGAGAGGACCGATTGATGAGCCAATTTCTCCTCCGCCACAGGGGGAGTTTATTGAGAACGAGCTTTTAAATTTAAAAAATCTCACTCCCGAGTTGGTGAAGCAAAAGCTTCATGAATGGTGGGCAAGTTTTGATGAGCCTGTGCTCTTTCTTATTCATAAATGTTTTTCAGGGAATCTCAGGATGGGGGTCTCGAAGAATCTTCTAATTCAGGCCCTGGCGCAAATTGCAGAAGTGGATAAAGAAATCATGAGCTTTAGACTCATGGGGGATTATGAGCCAACACCTGAGAGTTATAGAAATTTGATGGATCAAAAGATTACCATTGAGAAGAAATCCAAGCCCTATCCCTATTTCTTGGCTTCTCCGGTGGAGAATGCCGTGGAGACATTTTCCGATTGGGAAGAGTGGAGTGTGGAGTGGAAGTGGGACGGAATTCGCGCCCAGGTTATTAAACGAGAAGGTGAAGTTTATTTGTGGTCCAGAGGTGAGGAGCTGATCAATGAGAGCTTTCCCGATGTGATTCAGCAAGCGGAGCTCTTGCCGGATGGCACGGTCATAGATGGAGAGCTTCTGCCATTCAAAGAGGGGAAGGTCTTATCATTTAATGAACTTCAAGGGCGGCTTAATCGAAAGAAAGTTAGCAAGAAGGATCTCGCTGATACTCCGATCTCTATCATGGCCTATGATATTTTAGAATGGGAGGGGCAGGATATTCGCCAGCTTCCTCTAAAGGCCAGGCGAGAGATCTTAGAAAAGCTTTCGGTCTTTCCTCTCTCTCCCTTGGTTGAGGTTCATAATGTGAGCGAGGCCCAGGCCCTGCATATCGAGTGCCGTGAGCGAGGGGTAGAGGGCTTTATGCTTAAGCGCTGGAACTCGACCTATCAAAGTGGAAGAAAACGTGGGGACTGGTGGAAGTGGAAGATCGATCCCATGACCATCGATTGTGTTCTGTTATACGCGCAATCTGGCTCGGGACGGCGCTCAGGACTCTTTACCGACTATACCCTGGCAGTCTGGCAAGATCAGGAGTTGGTACCTATTACCAAGGCCTATTCTGGACTCACCGATCAGGAACTCACTTCGATGGATAATTGGATTAAGAAAAATACTCTGGAGAAATTTGGGCCAGTGAGATCGGTGAAGCCCGAGCATGTTTTTGAAATAGCCTTTGAAGGGATTCAGCCTTCAAAGCGGCATAAGGCAGGAGTGGCCCTCCGATTCCCGCGAATTCTTCGCTGGCGCAAAGATAAGAAGGCGAGTGAGGCCGACACCTTGGACAACGTAAAGAAGCTACTAAATGAAGAACAACCTTAACTGGATTCAAAAATGGTTTGCGACGAAAGGTTGGGAGCCGCGTCCTTTCCAAATGGATGCATGGAAGGCGTATCTCGAAGGCAAGAACGGTCTGGTTCATGTTTCTACGGGATTTGGAAAGACCTATGGCGGAGTACTGGCCGCTTTAAGTGAGCTAACTCTTGAGGGGGCGGATAAGGCCGGCATTCATGTGCTGTATATCTCTCCCTTGCGTGCTCTAAGTGCTGATATCATCAAATCCATTGAACTCCCGATTCAGGAACTAGGACTTAATCTCACGGTTGAAGGACGCACCGGCGATACTACTGCCAGTCAGCGGCAGAAGCAGAAAAAGCATCCACCCTCAGTTCTTGTCACCACTCCGGAATCATTTAATCTCCTGCTCGCTACCGAAGAATATCGCATGGCCCTTAAACGCTGCCGCTTAGTGGTAGTGGATGAGTGGCATGAACTTATGGGTAGTAAGCGTGGCGTTCAGGTGCAGCTATGTCTGGCCCATCTTAAAAAGATTGCTCCCAAACTTCGCATCTGGGGACTCTCGGCCACCATGGGTAACCCTGCCTTAGCAGGAGAGGTCCTAACGGGAAGCCAAGATAATTTTTCTCTCATCACTGAGAGTGTGTCGAAAGAAATAGAGATCCAGTGCTTAAGACCCGATGAAATCGATTCATTTCCCTGGTCGGGTCACTTGGGACTCGCCATGCTGGAGAAGGTGATCGATCACTTGGATATCAAGCAATCATGCCTTCTTTTTACCAATGTACGCTCCCAAACCGAGCGCTGGTATAATGAAATCTTACTGAGAAAACCCGAATGGGAAGAGCTTATGGCCATTCACCACTCCTCGGTGGATCGGGAGCGGCGAGAAGAAGTTGAGAGAAAAATTAAATCAGGTGAGTTGAAGTTAGTCATCTGTACATCAAGCCTGGATCTGGGAGTGGATTTTCCCAGGGTCGAGCGGGTGTATCAAGTGGGATCTCCAAAGAGTATCTCGCGCTTTATTCAACGAGCAGGGCGCTCGGGCCACACTCCTAATGGTGTTCCTCGCATCTTTTTTGTTCCAACCCATGCCTTGGAATTATTTGAGTATATGGCAACAGAGCTCGCCATTGAGCGAGGACTTAAAGAAGAGATCATTCCCCCTGAGCTAAGTTTTGATGTTCTTACTCAACATCTCGTGACCTTGGCGGCCGATGAGGG